>CAZSYW010000501.1:0-1513 GCA_964611315.1 uncultured Rhodospirillaceae bacterium | reverse complement strand
ATGAATTTTCCGCCGTCCTGTCGATACAGGTCCTGCTGCCGCAAAACTTCTTCTTCAAAATTCCAGGTAAGGAGCAGGACATAATCCGGTCGCTCTTTCAGTAGTGTTTCTGGATCGCGAATGGGTATGTGAGTTCCGGGTGTGTAACGCCCTTGCTTTACTGGACTTCGATCCACTACAAACTCAACAACAGTTGCATCAATACCAAAATAATTAAGCAGTGTGCTTCCTTTTGCGGACGCACCATAAGCCGCCACCGTTTTTCCAGCGTCACGCAATTCCCCCAACAGACTCAACAGTTCTGTTTTGAGCGTCTCAACCCTCTCAGCAAAAGTCAGATAAAAATCAGACCGGTCAATATTGTTTTCTGCTTCTTGATCTAGAAGTTGCTGAACATTTCGTGATGGCTTAGCAGCGAACTCATCGATTCCAGAGAAAATACGAAGTGAACCTCCATGGATGCCTAGTCGCTCAACATCATGAATAACTAATCCGTGCCTTTCAAACAATCGAGTAAGCGCTGTAATAGAAAAATAGCAAAGATGCTCGTGGTACACCGTATCAAACTCTGTGCCATCAACCATGTCCCGCACATAAGGTACTTCCACAATAATGACGCCTGAATCCTTGACGAATCTTCGAAAGCCCTGCACAACCCCATTTAGATCTGGGACATGCGCAAGAACGTTATTCGCATGGATCACATCCGCACGGCCGTAGTTGTCGATCAATTTATCTACTAGTTGGAATCCAAAAAAATCACACACAGTTGGGATGTCTCGTTCGCGAGCCACAGCGGCAATATTGGCGGCTGGTTCGATGCCAACTATCGGTATTTGAGCCTGTTTGTAAGCCTGGAGTAGATAGCCATCATTGCTAGCAACTTCGGCCGCCAAACTGTTTCCATCAAGTCCTCTCTCACAAATAATTCGCTGTACGAGTTTGGAAGCATGATTCACCATCGTGTCTGAAACGGATGAAAAATACAGATACTCGCTAAACAAATCTGCTGGTGGAACCGTCTCAGTAATTTGAACGAGACTGCACAAACGACAAAACACTAAATCTAATGGGTAGCAAGCTTCCGGTACCGTTAATTGCGACTCGGTGAGTAAAGCATTGGCTAACGGAGTATCGCCAAGTGAAAGGACCTCACAAAGGTCTACCCCTCCACACGAACGGCAGACACCACCATCAGCCCAAAGGCGTTGCAAATGCCGCTTGTCTCTTAGGGTATCCATGCATTGCCAGAACGCCTCGTGGCGATACGCTGCCAACTGACCATCGGCCGCGAGACGTTCAAGTGCATCTGCTTCCAGTATGGTTTGATCTCCTTGGTCAAGATAATCAAATATTGCCGGCTCGAAAACCATAAACCCTCCGTTAATCCAACCCTCTCCAATCTGCGGTTTCTCTGTGAATTCAGTCACAAGGTCACCGTCAAAAACTAAGCCACCAAAACGAGACGGCGGTCGAACTGCAGTTACCGTCCCTATCCGCCCATGCGATTTAT
>CAZSYW010000500.1:0-1522 GCA_964611315.1 uncultured Rhodospirillaceae bacterium | reverse complement strand
GCTGAAAACAATTCTAACCCGAGCTAAATTGGGAAATTAAATTAACCACTAAAGAACCTTACCGGGGAAAGGATCGACAATATATCTTCTTTATTTTGAACCTCTTTAAGTTCGCTCAGACGAACCTCAGATTTAGCAAAAACCTGCGTATTACCAACAGCTTACAGAGGTTAAGCAGCCAATATACCCACATCAGATACAAACGTATTGCTTTCAATAAGCAGCATAAATGGTTGCTGTTCGTTAATGAAACAGCTCATTCGGTTGCCTCAAATCACCGGAAAACGCTTGATCTGAACCCAGTGAAGATCTGCGACACGCCGTATCTATCGATGGCGCGCGGCGAATCCAGGGAGCTACCCGGGCTATGAGAATATCGCCTTGGAGTTCGCTAAAGAACGATAACGAAGGAAGCAATTAAAACGATAAAGAGAAATTTTTGGAAAAAGGCGAGATTTTTTGGAAAGTGCGATAAGAACTGTTATGACCATGATCACGGTTGCTTTCGGCCAAGATGTTGCGCCGCGTTTGGTCAGGTTTGCAGAAGGTAAAAGCAAACCCAATATTATTGTAATCCTGGCTGATGATATGGGGATTGATAGTATAAATTCTCTTAATGACAAAAATCGCATCCACACTCCATATCTCTATAACCTCATGACAGAGAGAATGAGCTTTACCGATACTCACTCCGGTTCTTCCGTTTGCACACCGACCCGTTACGGGCTACTTGCAGGACGATATGCCTGGTGAAGCAGAATGTAAGCGTGGCGTTTTCGGATCAGGGACAGATCCTTGATCGAAGAAGCCCAGCTGACTTAGCCCGGGATGCTCTGGGAAAAAGGATACGGCACAGCCTGTATCGGTAAATGGTATTTGGATTTTAAATGGACCAAAAAAGGGGAGGGGTTTTCAAACCTGGAAAAAATCAAATTCCAGAGATCGATTTTAGCAAAAAAATAATCGGTGGTTCCACGACTCGCGGTTTTGATTATTATTTTGGTGCAGATTTTTCTGGCGGCAGCCCTCTTTGCTTTATCAAAAATGACAAGTCATTGGGCATTCCTACCAAGATACAGGTGATCAGAAGCAAACTCAGATCGGCATGGAAAATTGGGAGCGTGAAGCAATGCTGCCGACAATTACAACAGACAAGGGAGTTGAGTATATTTCCCAGAAGGCCCAAAACAGAGATCCATTTCCTCTCTATTTTCCAATGACTTCCCCACACTCTCTGATCGATCCATCAAAACCTTTTCAAGGGAAAAGTAGTATTAGCATATATGCTGACCTCCTGATGGAAACAGACTTCAGCGTGGACCACCTCCTTAAAGCACTGTTCCAGCAGGGTATTTCAGATAACACAATAGTAATTTTTACCGCCGACAACAGCACCGAAAGTAACCGGAATGTTGCTGATTTCGATAGGTTAAAAGCGAAAGGCGTTGATTTGCAGAATCATTGGCGAGGGCAAAAAAACAATGCTGGGAAGGGGGACACCGGGTGCCGCTTATCATGGTTG
>CAZSYW010000499.1:0-1544 GCA_964611315.1 uncultured Rhodospirillaceae bacterium | reverse complement strand
CACTGAAGCTACGCTGAGACGAGTTTACTACGGGTGTAACCTGTACCCCCGGTATTGGAGCTGTTGGAGATAGAGAACGAGAGCCGGGGTAAAATGTCAGGGGCACATCGCGGGTGATTTGGTGGTAATTGTAGCTAGTGACCGCCGGCGCGGAAGAATCCGTTCCGAAGTGATTGGTTTCATCAACAACCATGCCATTATCTAAACGGACCCCAAAGGCGCTTATGACGGGTTCGAGGCCCGTTTCAATAAAGGGATCAATCATAAATAATGCGTTTCCTCCCGTTTGGAGGAATAATTTGATGGTCTCCACCTCTGTTTCAAGGAGTGCAGCTTTGGGTCCTGCAACGACAAGTACCTGACAGTCTCTTAGCCCATTTTCATCTTGGAGTAAGGACACTTTTGTAACTTCGTAATTCAAGCTCTCCAGGCTTCCCCGAGCTTTGGCCATCCCGTGTGTTTCGTGGAGAACGTATTCAACACCCATACCATGGCTGTGATCTGCTGTTGCTTCTATATGATCGTGCATTTCCTTACTGAAAGGGTCTGCTTCTCCATGCCCGTCGAGGAAACAAATCAACTGCGTAATGCCTTGAGAAACTCGAAGAATACCGTAGGCAATATCCGCTTCGCTATCCCCGTCTACAACGTGTCGGCGCCCTTCACTCGTCATGATAGCTGTGCCTGGGAAACGGACTCCATGTAATCGTGCTTGAGCAGGGTTGAGGCTGGGGTCATGAAACTCCACACTCACGTTGTCTGTCTGTTTTGCCATCAACTCGTATCGCTCTACGGTCTCCCCCATTTGGTAACTGTGAAAAAAAACAACGTGTACCGGTTGTTCCAGTCGTTGCAACATCGAAACCGTCTGCTCAGATAACGAATGAAGGCCTGCCTCGGTCATGTCAAAGCGTAAAGGGTAAACGATCGAGAAATAGCCGACAGAAACGTAAACTCCGACTAATCCGGCAGTGAACAGAGCAATTTCCGCACGGCGTCGTTTAAATATAGATCCTAATTCTTTCCGAAGTGAAATAGCTCCCACAATAAAAAACCCAAAACCGATAACAGAGAATACTACAGTCCATACAACTGTTTCCAACAGGATGCCATGCACCACGAGTGCTGCGAACAGAAATCCAATCCCGATTAGCAGGCTTAGGCCAGAACGAAATGTTCGATCCATTTTAACGCCGCCACTGAAGATAACTGGCATTCATGGTCAAAAAGGTTGTGCAAATCAGAACGTAGAAAATGATTCCTTCGGTGCGCACCAGACCTTGAATAAAGTGAGAAAAATGGTTGGAAAAAGAAAGATACTCGAACAGCCTCCACCAAAAATACGTAGATTGAAAATTCTGAAGATTACCGATAAACCAAAATGCGAGAAGTGTGGAAACGGTCAACAGGGCCGCTACGATCTGGTTTTTGGTCAAAACGGAGAAAAATTGTCCTACAGCCAAACAAGCAAGTCCCAATAAAAAGAAACCGATATATCCAGAAATGATTGTGGTCGTCTCGGGTTCTGCAAACATATACATCGG
>CAZSYW010000498.1:0-1544 GCA_964611315.1 uncultured Rhodospirillaceae bacterium | reverse complement strand
GCCGGGTGGGCTCTTAATTACAGGGCATCCTGATCGCTCCCCCCAAACCTCTAGCTGCTCAACAGCCGCCGCACGAAAAGTATCTCCAGCAGCAATTACCACTGAGTTGCCCTCATCAGAAAATTGTTTGGCCATCTTTCCGATGGTCGTGGTTTTGCCGCTACCGTTAACACCACACACTAGAATTACATATGGTGCATGGCTGGGATCAATCTTTAACGGAATCGCTACAGGGCGAAGAATTTCTGCAACATCCTCGGCCAGCGCCGCACGAACTACCTCGGATGCAACTTCTTGCTCAAAACGCCTGTCAGCTAGACTATCCACCAAGCGTGTTGCTGTTTTAGCCCCAAGATCGCCGCGAATAAGTATTTCCTCAAGCTCCTCAAGCGTACGTGCATCAAGTTTACGGTTGGTAAAAAGATCCGTTATACCTCCTGCGAGCTTTTGCGAAGATTGTGAAAGTCCATTCCTCAGCCGTACTAACCAACCATCTTCATTACCGTCACTCATATCGTTTCACCCCGAAGGCCCTCTTCGGTCAATCCCTGAATGCGTACATTAACTATAGAGCCAGGCTCACAGGTATCCTCAACTTCAACCGCTATATAATGTGCGCTATAACCCTGGCCTCGCTTCTCGATCAGCACGTTCGCAACTGAACCCACTTGGCTCATGCGCAGTTTCACAAACTCTCGATCGCCCGCGTCACGCAAGGTTGCAGCACGGGACTTTATTATTTCGCTCGGAACATTTGGCATTTTTGCAGCGGGCGTCCCTTCACGAACCGAATAAGGGAATACATGGAGATGGGTCAACTGCAGAGACCGCACAGCATTCAAAGTATTAAAGAACATCTCATCTGTTTCAGTAGGAAAGCCTGCTATTAAATCGGCGCCGATGGTGATACCAGGCCTTACCGTTCGAATTCGCTCAACCACAGCAAAACCAAGGTCTCGCGTATGCCGCCGTTTCATGCGTTTAAGCACCATATCATCCATGGCTTGCAAGCTTAGGTGAAGATGTGGCATCAAACGCGGCTCGTCTGCAATCAAACTAAATAATGTGTCATCCATAGCCGCAGGATCAAGCGAGCTCAGGCGAAGACGAGCCAACCCCGAAACTGCATCAAGAAGCTTGGCCACTAAATCTCCAAGCCCTTGCTTCCCATGAAAATCGTGCCCATAAGAACAAATATCGACCCCAGTGAGGATTATTTCCCTCACCCCTTGTTCAACTAGGTCTGAAACCTGCCGGACCAAATGTCCCACCCCGACGCTGCGGTTAGGTCCACGTGCAAACGGAATTATACAGAAAGTACAACGGTGGTCGCACCCCTGCTGTATTTGAACGAAAGCTCGTGAACGCCCTTCGACACCCGCGATAAAATGTGGGGGAACATCGTGCTCAGTCATTATGTCGCCAACGAGCACTGGATTTTCCTCAAAAGACCGTTTGCCGAAAGTTGTTATATCGAGCTTTTCCTTATTGCCTATCACTCGGTCAACCTCAGGCATGGCATCGTAACGTTCGGGTGAAAGCTG
>CAZSYW010000497.1:0-1544 GCA_964611315.1 uncultured Rhodospirillaceae bacterium | reverse complement strand
AAGGAATTAACCAAGTAATGACAAACTATTGGTTGATGAAAAGTGAACCGCATGTCTATTCGTATGATGATTTGGTAAAGGATGGAAGTACTCATTGGGACGGTGTCCGCAATTATCAGGCACGTAATTTTATGCGTGATAAAATGAGAATTGGAGATATAGTATTGTATTATCATTCCAATACCAAGCCACCACACATCGCAGGGATTTCCCGAATCTGCAAGGAGTCATATCCTGACATCACACAGTTCGACAAGAAGTCCAAGTATTACGATCCTAAGGCAACGGAAGAAGTACCTAGATGGTTCTTGGTGGACATGGAGCCAGTGGCCAAGTTTGATGAGATGGTAACATTGGATCAATTGAAGGATAATTCATCTTTGGAGGGAATGCTTGTTATCAAAAGGGGACAGAGATTATCGATTCAACCTGTGGAAAAAGAACACTTTGATGAAGTGTGTCAGATGGCAAACATTCACTTATAGTACAATATAGATGTAATCACATGCCTAAAGTCAGATTCGAGATATATAGCACTGAAAGAGGCAAGAAGCTGATTGACCTAGGAGAATTACTCGTCGAGTCTGGTTATCTCCATTCCTTTCATCTTGACGAAGAAGGTACTGAAGTAGTATTCAACTTTGAGATAGACGTTGGATTCGATGTTGAAAAGGAAGAGATCGATATGGATGAATTACGTGATTATTACAACGCTGCAGATGAAGTAAGTAAGAAGTTCACGGATGAATTACTAAAATCAATTTTCGATTTGGATAATACTGGCCACATTTGGAAAAAATAAGTACGAAAAGTTGCAAAAAATAGCGCAGAATTATTTTTGTGCGCTCATCATATTTAAGTGTATCCGCAAGGTTCTATATACCGGGGCCGTCTATCTAAAGTTCCCGCACTCTGGGAAACTAAACCTTCGGGTATAGGGACCAAAACAAAGGGGTGAGGGAAAGCAGAGAGAGAAACAACCTGGAAAGCCAGGGGGAAACGATCCTGAAACGCAAAAAAGGAAAAAGAACCGGGACACCGGGGAAACAATTGGAGCGGGAAAGGAGGGAAACAACCAGGAAAGACAGGGGGAAACAATCGATGCCGCAAGCCAGGAAACAACCGGGATGCTGGGGGAAACAAAGTTTGTGAAGCCGGATGAGGAAACCTGATCTTAGGATCGGGGGACCAAATCCACCCCGGGCACAGGGAAGTCAGCCGACGCAAGAAGGAAGACAGAACTGTGCCCACTTTATTTTGGGCAGTACTTAGTTTGGTACACTCTATTTATATCGAACGGACCTTTTTTTTCAGCCGTGTAAAGAAATAAACCCCCTCCTAAATGGTTCTGCAGAGGTGTAGCACTAACTTGAGCATTGCCAAGAACTTCTTGACAACATATGAAAAGGTAGCCACTCATGATGGCGATTCAGAACCAATCCAAATCTGGGCCAAGGACTCAGGTTCGTATGGGGGAATAGGTACTGATAAACTTGGTATCTGGGGAAGTGTTGTTGCTGTCGATTTTGATATCTGTGTTGCAG
>CAZSYW010000496.1:0-1545 GCA_964611315.1 uncultured Rhodospirillaceae bacterium | reverse complement strand
GCCTCGTTCATCAGCCGGACAAGCTCATCATGTTCTTCGTCCGTAGGTTTGCGTCCCGCTTTGGCATCGTCGTGGCCGAGAACCCAAGTTAGAAGAGGTGAGACGGGGACATAAGGCAGGATATTAACGGCCTTAGGTGTTCTATCAACGCTATCCAGAAACTCCGGAAAAGTAACCCAATCCCACGGCATGCCAGCCTGCATGGAAGCAAGCGGAATGGCCTCTACACGGGTCATGGAAAGCATCGACCGCTCACGCTCCTCAGGCCGGACAGGAGCAAATCCAAATCCGCAGTTGCAGATTACTACGGAAGTAATTCCGTGCCAGCTAGAAATGGTACAATAGGGATCCCAGAACAGTTGCGCATCATAATGAGTGTGCAAATCGACAAAACCGGGCGCTACAATCAGGCCATCAGCGTCAATCAATTTATCGGCATCCATTTCGTCGATATGACCAATTTCGACGACAACACCGTCCTTTATGGCAACGTCCCCCTGAAATCGCGGCAGTCTCGTACCGTCGATAATCATACCGTTCTTGATGACGCAATCATAACGCGGCATAGCAGGAGTCCTTTCGTCCTTTGTAATTTGAAATTATACCTCAGCGGATCAATATTGCTTTAACTTTAAATCGAATTAGGATTTTTCATATCGGCTCAGGAGTTCACGACTGATTACTACGTTCTGGATTTCTGTCGTGCCATCAATGTAGTTGGCCATGCGTGCACAAGCCAGATGGCGCGCCAGGGGATAGTCCTGTTTATAACCTTCGGCCCCCATGGCCTGCATGCAATTTGCCACGCTCTTTTCCGCTACACGAGCGGCGAATTTTTTAGCGTGTGCTGCCAGAATGGCAGCCGATGTTCCCGCATCTATAGCTTCCAAGGCCGCATATGACATCAGGCGGGACGCGTGTAGATCTGTGGCAACATTGGCAAATTGCCACTGCAGTCCTTGAAAATCTAAAATTCGCTGACCAAAAGCGCGACGTTCTGCGCAATAGGCAAGGGCAATTTCAAGGCTCGATTCTATAATTCCGCAGCACATGGCTGCCACATTTGCACGTGCTAAATCGATGCCAGTCATCGCGCCCTTAAAGCCTGCGCCTGGCGGCAGCAAGACCTTTGAATCCTCTACTCGGCAATCCACGAACCTAAAACCACCTACACCCATTGCATGGGCGCCTAGCATTCGATACGGCGTTTGCCTGATCACCCCGGGCTGATCAGCTTCGACAAGAAATGTAGCAATCCCTCGCGAGCCCTTTGAAGCATCGGTTTGTGCATAAACGCTTAGTAAACCCGCCGTAGCTGCGTTGGATACCCAAACTTTTTCGCCATTGATGATCCAACCACCATCGGAACGCTTCGCCGTGGTCTCCACATTAGCCGCATCCGAACCGCCATGTACCTCTGTCAAAAGAAATGCTCCAAGACAATCACCCGATAACATAGCCGGCAGATAAAGTTCTTTTTGTTCTGCATGTTTTTTCATCTTTTCAAATTGGAATTTACCGTAAACTAATAATTTGCATACTGAT
>CAZSYW010000495.1:0-1558 GCA_964611315.1 uncultured Rhodospirillaceae bacterium | reverse complement strand
CCGGCCCCTCTGGCCGAAGAAATACAGGCTGACTCGCCAGGTTGCGGCTAGCCAAAATCCAGCACGCCAACCCGTGCCGTCAGTCCCGGCATACCGATCACCGTGATGGCATGCGAGATAGGTCCCAGCTGGGGGTCGATCACGCGCAGATCGCCCCCTCCTTTGGCCACGCTATATAACTCCCAGCCAAGAAAGCCCCAGACAAGGTTGCCTACCGCATATTCGGTGTTTTGCGAGGCTTCTACTTGGCCCACTACACGGGCTGGGATGACCTGGTCGATCGGAAACGTCTTGGATTGCGGGTAGTTTGCCGTTCCACCCATCCGGCCGCGCATGTAGGGATCGCATGACAAGTAAATGTTGCGCACTAGCACGTCCCCATCATCCAGCTCTGGTACCGGCTCGTCACGAACGTCGAAACAGGATGATGAAACCGGACCATCGGGTGATTGAACGAAGAAGATGCGTCGGTTTTGCATGAGCATTCCCTAGCCTAATGAGCGTATCAATATGCCCTGATGATGACGATTAGAGCCTCTTTCGAAAAGGGGTTTGAATACTGTGGCGATGAGTACGGCCGATAATTCGTATCAATTGGAAAGTACGCTCTCCGTGTTCGGGTTGTCTGACTTCGGTTGAGTAGCCCGCGCGTTGAAGCGCCGATCATGATGCCAAATCAAGATTTGTGGATCAGATAAATTGGTTGGCCCCAGCGCGGTGCCTCTTCTACCACTCCCGCCACTTTCATTTCCGATGCGACATCCACGTTGCCGCTCGCATGCTGCACTGCTCCGACCTCAAAAGCTGCTGAAAACAAAACCTTCACCGAAAATTATATAATCGAACTAACAGTCACCCGAAAGCTATGGACCTAGCAAACGATACAGCCCTCAACGATCGCCTCAGGCAGCACCATCGGGACTAGTTCTTCTGACTCAATTAATCTCGCGTAACATTACGAGATTACTTTCGGTTATTTCACCGAGATGCTCCTGGATTTGCCTCATTTAACCCTCTCACAGAGCCGAATCATATCGCGTCCAAGGCTCTATTCCCAGTTTAGGAACAAGCCCTGACGCACAAAAAAAGCCAATTCCAACAATCTCGAAGCCGCTCCGCTTATTTTAACCGCATCCAAATTTGAACCGCATACCCCTGGCCTCTCGCTGATACCTTCGCTTTAGAGATCGCTATTCTACTATTTTTCGGCAAGTCGAAATCGTGAGACCGTTTGACGTGGTTTCGTGATGGTGTAGTTTAATTCAAATGTTCTTTTAATGTTCCGCTTGACACTTTCAGTATTTAGTAAGCAAGTATAACAAAACTACAATATATAGTGTTTTTTCCACATTATATTCCATACACACCTGTGGACAGGAGGGGTGATGAGCGAGTTAACAGACAGGTTGGCGCAGGATTCCACCCCTGTGGACAATTTTGTCGGCTTCGAGGGGCCCGAGATACCCGATGCATTGGACACCGATACGCCCACCGCAGATGCCGTGGGCAACGTTGCGGAAGAGGACGATCTATTAGCGACCTTAACGGACGCGTCGGC
>CAZSYW010000494.1:0-1566 GCA_964611315.1 uncultured Rhodospirillaceae bacterium | reverse complement strand
AGAAGATGATCCGCATCCGAGCACTTGAATCTTCACGCGGGACGACGCGCGCGGGTAAAAAGTTTGAAGAAATTGTTAGTTGTTCTCTCGGCAAATTGCTCGATTTCAATGGCGAGAAATTTAGCCAGAAAATCTGCTGTGTAACTAACGAAACTTGGTTCATTTCTCGTGCCACGTCGTGGGACTGGAGCTAAGAACGGCGCATCTGTTTCAATAAGTAATTTATCCATCGGAAGCTCTTGGATAATAGATCGCAGGGAATGTGCATTTTTGAAAGTTGCTATGCCTGAGAGGGAAATAGAAAGCCCACATTCCAACGCAGAAGATGCGACAATCTGCCCAGCACTAAAACAGTGAATTAGACCAGGGAACGGTGCTTTTTCGTGTTCTGCTCGAATTATTGCAGCGGTGTCCTCATCCGCAGAGCGGCTATGGATGATTACGGGTAATCCAGTTTTGCGAGCGACTCTAATATGCGCACAAAAGCTCTTTCTTTGTGCCTCTCTTGGACTGTTATCATAAAAATAATCTAGCCCAGTTTCACCAATCCCAATCACTGAAGGCGAATTTTCAGCAATATTGATCATTTTATGAGGTTCGAACTCTGGTTCATCGGTAACGTTATGTGGGTGTACTCCAATAGAACAGAAGACGTTATCGTGACTTTGTGCCAATAAAAGTATGTCAGGAATCTCAGTGATTCTAGTGCAGACCGTTTGCAGCACGCTGACCCCGGCGTTTTGGGCACGCAACAGTACCTCATCAAGATCTTCCTTGAAATCTGGAAAACTTAGGTGGCAATGGCTATCAACTAACATACGGCACGCATGTTAAATGGTTAAAGATTCTTTGGACTGATTATCCTCCGAAAAACGTGGAAAAATGCCTTCCGGTTTTGGAATACCTTGTCCTGCGGTCAAGTGGTTCTCTTTGCCAAGAAAACGAAACGTCCTTTCCTCAAGAGGAACTGCCAGTTGGTCTAGGACTTTTTCTGCAGACCCTGGCATGAATGGTTGAACCAAAATGCCGATATGCCTTAGCACCTCAGCAAGAACGTATAAAACTGTATCCATACGCGCAGGATCAGTTTTTCTTAAACGCCAAGGTGCTTGATGGTCCACGTATACATTTGCTGCACGAATTAGTGTCCAAAGTTCTTCAAGAGCCGCGTGGAAAGACTGCTTTTCTAGTGAGGTTCGTAGCTGTTGCAGTAATTTATAGGCATGTTCTAACAACTGGACATCAGCGTCGGAGAAAGGATTTGGTTTTGGAAGAGAGGCCTCACAATTCTTATGTATCATTGAAAGAACTCGCTGGACTAAATTCCCAAAATCGTTGGCTAGGTCGCTATTAACACGGTTGATCAATGTTACCTCTGAAAAATCCCCGTCATTCCCGAATGGAACTTCCCTGAGTAGAAAGTAGCGAATTTGATCTAATCCAAATTTATCAATCAAACTAAATGGTTCCACTACATTTTGCAGGCTTTTTGACATTTTCTGACCCTCGACGGTCCACCAGCCATGGGCGAATATCCGTTTTGGAGGCGTAATATCGGCTGACATC
>CAZSYW010000493.1:0-1571 GCA_964611315.1 uncultured Rhodospirillaceae bacterium | reverse complement strand
ATCTTCATTAATATGCTGTTGTAAAACAACATGCATATATACGCAGCCATCGCCGCCAGGACAGCGAGTGCTGCAAATTGGACAAGTGTGGTCATCCTATCCCCAGCCGACGTCTATTAAAATTTGCCTCGCAGGTCCACCGCGAACCCACAAATTCTTCATTCTTGATTTCTGAACAACAAATCTAGAGAGCACACGAAAGGTCCAGGTCGCAATCATGGGAAACTTATAAAGGATACTTGGCGCGTATTGACCGCCACCAATGTTGGTGCCGGCTGATCTGTCCTCAAATAAATTAAACATACTCACACACCCTTACCTTGCCCAATTCCTCGCAATCACTCTCAAATTTTGGACCGGTCAATTACTCGTCCCTTTTACACCAGCTATAGTCATCTGCCGTTTGAAGCTATTGCCATCGTGATATTGATGGCACAAAGTGCATTCTTGTCGGACCTTTTCCTCAGCATGGCACGTAGCACAAGTACCAGTCTCTATCGCTTTAAAATTGCTCTCAAATTTATGAGGGTCATTTTGCTTAAAGGAACCCGCATAGTCTGCCTTATCATTAAGCGTATGACAGGTCTCACAGGAGGTCCCCGGCCCAAGCAGGTTTATATGTGGCCCATGCGAATAGCTTACATGCCGTTGGGTCGGTTGAGCACCAATCCTCCACTCTACGCGCAGAGTTTCTGACTTTTCTGCCGTTTGGCTGACTGAATGGCATTTCGTACAGGCGCCAAGGCCTTCGGATCGCGATAGCAACATGTCACGGACATCGTCTGTTACCCCATCTCCCCCAGCTGCCGCCAGATCAAGCCATGCCTTTGAAACTGTATCCGCATGCCGTAGGGGTTTGTATTTTAGCGATAGCTCATCTGCAAACCAGCCACCAAACTTCGTATTTCCCGGTGCTTCGTACTCGACGTTGGAAGCCCATGCGCAACCAATACCACGGACTAGCTCAGGCGATAGATCACTAAGTAACGCAGCCAGTTGGCCCCTACTTTCAAGCGCTGCTCCAAGCGGCTCCTCCCCACTTTCGATCATTCCCATAATAAGATCGCGCACTGGCTCGGAATAGCTCGCCGCGTCTTCGCCATCCTCGATCCCCAGCAACAGAAACGCCGTTGGTGGCAAGGTTTCTGTGGAAACGGATTCGTACTCTTCTTCCGGTTCACCGGGCCCACTATACCCTAGTCGTGCTTGGAGCAGCTCAAGATCTGACAACAGTTCGGTGGAGGCCTCTGCGGAGAAAACTCCACCCTCTCTAAGCTCTTCAAGTTTCTCCACAATACTGATGAACTGTTCTCCCGCAGCTTCGCGGTCTTCCGCTGTCGGCCCGCAAGCCTCTCTAACTGCCTCGAAGTCGAAAGGATTCTCCTCGAATTCTGGCAAGGTAAACAAGACAAATTCACGACCTGAAATCTGCTTGTCGTGACAACCCGCGCAAGATTCTTCATAGGGACGCACCGGCACACTTTGCCCCGCCTTGTCAACATTATGACAGGCGATACAACGGTTCTTAGGCGCTCGATCGGCAAATCGCTGGTTCTGGAAATGTTTGGAAA
>CAZSYW010000492.1:0-1575 GCA_964611315.1 uncultured Rhodospirillaceae bacterium | reverse complement strand
CCCACTAAATGGATCAAGCACCCAATCCCCTTCATTCGTCATTGCAAGCACACACCGCTCAACCAACTCAATCGGAAACTGGCAAGGATGAATCGTTTTTTCTGGATGGTTGGATTTTACATTAGGAATATCCCAGAGGGAACTCTCCCATTCATGCACCATCAATTTCCACACATCACTGGGATTTTTACCAAGTGGATTACCAGATGGCAATCCGTATTTGGAACCGAGTCTAAAATTTGTTTTACCCGGGTATTTTGATGGCACCCGCACAGGATCAAGATTAAAGATATAGTCTTTTGATTTTGTGAACCACAACAGTGTTTCATAGCGACCAGAAAAACGAACCGAGCAGTGTAGGCCGTGTCCGAATGTCCAAATGACCCGATTGCGAAGCTGAAGTCCTAGCTTCTTAAAAATCGGGTAGAAATAGACATCCAAAGGAAACACTTCACTATTTTCAACATAATTCCCAACCTGCCAGCATAATGATCCATTAGGTGATAACACTCTAACAAGCTCTTTTATAATCGGTTGTATTTGCTCTAGATAATGTTCAAGTTTTACTTGGGTTTCATATTCTTTTCCAAGGTTATAAGGAGGTGAAGTGATGATAAGATTTGCAAAATCACTAGGACATTTTTTTAAAATTTATAACGAGTCTCCTAATGAAAAAACAAGATCTGAAGACTCAGAAAAAACATCTGAAATATTTTTCTTTTCTGAAGGAAACAGGCTTGTTTGATATCCCTGTTTATTCATGGAATCCATTACCTTTCTAGTTTTGCCTCAGAGTGTCTTATCTTTGTGGTGTGTTATACAGGCTTTGCTGGGCCTGAACGTTATTGCCCTTCCGGAATCGGCAAATCCCCGTAGAGGGCTGTGACGGAAAAAGACACCTCCAGCGAGGAAAGCTGAACGGTGTCTCCAGATTCGTAAGTGGTGACGAGCCAAGAGTTGAGTTGGTCCGGCACCTTGTGATGCACCTCCACTTCCTTGCGCTCTTGATGTACCAGCACATAATCCTCCAGTGACGGCAGGCGTTTGTAGAGCCGGAACTTCTCCAGTCGATCATAGAGCGCGGTCGAAGGCGACAACACCTCAACAACCAGCTTGGGGGGCGAGATAAAAGGCTTGGAGTCGTCGAGGTCGCGGCGGTCGCAGCTCACGGAAGCATCAGCATAGACAAAATGCTCGAAATCCTGTTGCTTCCGAACTTCCCGAAAGGCGATACGAATGCGGGCATCGGGAGAGAACACCCGACAGGGGGATTTTCCCTTCAGTCCCATCACCAACTCGGCAATCACGCTGGCTGTGATGGCGGCATGGGATGGGGTGCCTCCGGCCATCGCGTAGAGTTCTCCGTTGTGGAACTCGTGCCGCAGAGTCGTGCGGTCCTCGAAGCGCAGGTACTCGTCAACCGTGTAGTGCTTGGTCAGCTTGCGGAGTTTCATTGATCTCCTTGGGTCAGGGCTACCGGAACCCCCAGCATACTGCCGACTCTGGCCCTTGGCAAGCGGAGAGGCGAGGGTCCGTCCCAGAGCAGGCTACTCCGGGCGCATGGTGGGGAAGAGG
>CAZSYW010000491.1:0-1578 GCA_964611315.1 uncultured Rhodospirillaceae bacterium | reverse complement strand
TTTATGTTTTTGGTGTCATAGGCGATTGAGGCGAGGAATAACATGGAGTTGGGTACAGGTTCATAAATATCGGTCACATGTTCTCCCATGTAAGCTTCGGTAAAGCCTAGTTCGTCTGCGTAGAGAAACGCCTCCCTGTCTTCCTGTAGGGTTTCGCCAAACGATCGGCTCGCCGGGTGCAGGGGCATTGTGAAATAAGCTAAGTCCATCAGTTTAACCTCTTTTGGTTCTTTGTAGTTTTTTCAGCAAGATCGATTTTTCGGTTATCAGAAAACGGTTAGATCATCTGAATGAATTGTTTGATAAGGGCAACGATCGTTTCCGAAGCGTCTTCCTGTTGAGACCTTTGATGGTTTACTCTGAAAAATAAATGAGAGGGGATTAAAAATATTTCCGTTCCCATTCGGGAGTTTCTACTTTGGGGCCAATTAAACTAGATTAAAGCCTTTGACGGTCAGGAATAAACCGAAGAGTAAATATATAACCCCCATGTAGCGCATCGCAGCCTCACTTTTGCACATCCAATTCAAAACTTTGGGGTGGAAATTCGGGCAAGCGATTAACAGCGCTCCCTTAATGACAGATAACCAGCCTATAATAGTAATAATTGTTGTCCAACTCGCGTCCCATGTATTGTGAAATATAAGTATGAACAGACCAAAGAACAATGCCAGCACTCCGCCCAGATAGCAAAGGGCGGGGCTTTTGGTAAATTCTTCAATCATGTGCCGGTAACTGGCGGTATTTATAAGAACGCCAACTGAAACGACACTAATAAACAGCCCTACAATTTGGCCTATGGTGTTAACAGTTGCCAGTGATCGTTCCTCTCAGTGAGCTTCGGGAAAAATTAAAGATATTTTCGATACCATTCGAGCGTCTCCACTTTCTGAATTTCATGGATATCTGAGTTGCAAAACTGATAGGACTCGTAATGTTGAGCATCCGGGAGCTTAACCAATTTTTTGGGTTCTCCAAGCGCCTCATAACAGCTGATTTGCTCTTCGATCGGTACAAGGTTGTCAAATTCGGCGTAGATCATCAGAACTGGGCGGGGTGAGATGCGGTGCGCTACCCATTCTGGCTTATAGCGCATATTTGCTGCCGCACTTTCGAGATCGTATTCCGGATTGAATCGCCCACTTTTCGCGTGGAATTGTTCGACTACCATCTGAGTGTGAGGATCCGTCAGCATAATTTCCACAAGCGGCACCATTGTTTTCTCGCCGGTGAGTACTCTTTTGCGCTCCGCTTCATCAACCTTTTCCTTAAAATCCTGCCATTCATGAGGGCGGCGGACAGATCTCATCCAGCGTTCGCCGTTGGATACCATGACCGCGGATACGATTACCTGCACACGCTCATCGAAGGCACCGCACCAAATCGCATGTGCTCCACCGTAGCTGGAGCCGTAATAGGCTATACGGTTAGGATCTACACCTTCTACAGTCTGCAAGTACGTTACCGCGTCATACACGCTCTGCGCTTGATCCAGCGGCCGGTGGCGGCCGCGTTCACCTTCACTGACACCAAAACCGGGATAGTCGAACGAAAGTACAAAATAACCTTCTTCCCAAA
>CAZSYW010000490.1:0-1585 GCA_964611315.1 uncultured Rhodospirillaceae bacterium | reverse complement strand
CTGGGAATGCCGGAATCAAAATCCGGTGCCTTACCACTTGGCTACACCCCAACTGTAGGTTGCGCCGCAAGCGGATGATGGCTAATTCCTCGAGCCACGAACCCGACACACCCGTGCGGCGCTTGCGCCAAAATTTCATGTCCACCTCTATTATCGGCAACCTCGACGAACAGTGCCGACCCGCTACCAGTCATCCGTGCATCACCAAATTTCCGCAACCATTGCAGGCAACGTCCTACAACTGGATATCGTCTACAGGTCACGGGCTCTAGATCGTTTCGCGCCTCCCCCCCCCACAAGGCTGGTTATTGTCCGGCGAGGCGTGTCACGTGTCAATTCAGGATCATTAAAGATATCGTCTGTACGCACATGCACAGGAGGCACCAAAACGCAATAAATCTGACTAGGCAGGTTAAGTGGTGATAATCGTTCTCCTATACCTTCAGCATACGCTGAATATCCATTCACAAAGAAAGGTATGTCGGCTCCAAGCGAAACAGCTAATTTACTAAGAATCTTTAGTTCAAGATTCAGATTCCATAGCCGATTTAAGGCAATCAAGGTCGTCGCCGCATCAGAGCTCCCGCCACCAAGGCCAGCCCCTATGGGGATTTTCTTGTCTAACTGTATCTCTACTCCTTCTCTAGTTCCCGTGGCCTCTTGTAGGCATCGAGCAGCTCTCACACTCAAATCCTCTGTCGGCAAACTGCTCCCTGGTCTAACACGTCGGATCATGCCATCACAGCGCAGATGGAAACGGAGTTCATCTCCATAGTCGAGTAATTGAAAAATAGTTTGCAGTTCATGCAATCCATCTTCCCGCCTTCCTACAACATGAAGAAAAAGGTTTAATTTCGCCGGCGCTGGCCATATTTCCATCATTTACTCTGATCTCTGGCTATAACTCCACGAACCGATTGAAAGCTTCACTGAAACTGCGTCTGCGGCTTCCTCACCCTTAAAATTGATCTGATCGGCCGAACCTTTATCCATTAACAAACCAATGTTTATACGCCGAGGCAAGTAGACCCCGTCAAAGATACCGTAGTCAGTATATTCGACTTTCCAACCATCCTGTACGAAAGATCGAGCCCTTCCGGCATAATCTAAAGCGATTCCCATGTGCTGACCTGGACCAGGCAGCCCGCGCAGCCAGTAGTTCATCTTTGCAAAAGGTATTGGCCAATCGCTTACTTTAGGCAAGAGCTCATCAACTGAACTTCCGACCAATTGCTCGCCACTTGCATCCTGAAGCATGGCTCCATAAGGATCTTCGTATAAACGTAGTCGGCCATCACCAAAAGGACCCAGCAATCTTAAGTCTTTCTTATCGGGAGTCCCAACCCAGACGAATGACGCGTTCTCAGTCCTCGACGCGGCCTTTATAACTAACCTGCCGCTGAGACTCCAATCAGAGAAATTTAAGATGCGCTTTTGGCGCTCTTCCCAAGACGAACTAGGACTCAAATCACGGTCGACGGGCTCGACTAATGGTTGAGTACAGCTCATGAGCGGTAAAACTAGCAACAGAAACCAAGTTTGTCTCACTTATCGAGCCTACGAATCGTCTCTTCAAGAACGGACT
>CAZSYW010000489.1:0-1596 GCA_964611315.1 uncultured Rhodospirillaceae bacterium | reverse complement strand
CGCCTAATTCACTAGCTAGTTTGCAGTAACGACGGGTCAGGTTGCTGGGATTATGGGGCCGGTCTCTGAGACCGGGGTTTGGGCTGAGTTTTGCTTAAATGGCTTGGTTGGGGATTGGACTGAGTTACGCGCGAATGGTTGGCTTATGAAGTGTTTGAGAGTGATTCATTGATTTACGTCGCGTACAGCGAGCGCTAGCATCATCGTATGCAACTGGCTCGTTTCATTGATTCAGAGCCAAATTGAAAGAGGGGTGGGAGATATGGAAGCCAACCACAAAAAGACAGCGTTGAGGATGATCCCCTACGGAATATACGTTCTCACTGCGACAGATGGCGATGACATCACGGCGGCGACGGTGAATTGGGTTACACAAACATCGTTCGATCCGCCGCTTGTCGTGATCGGTATGAAGGCAGACTCTGGTGCCTATGCAATAGCGAAAAAATCGGGCGCGTTTGCCCTTAATATTTTGGGCAAGGGACAACAGGGAATCGCCTTTGCTTTTTTCAAGCCGGTGGAACTCACCAAAGGAAAGATTTCGGGAGAAAGCTATCGCTACGGCAGTACTGGTGCTCCGCTGCTTGAGAACGCGGTTGCTGCGGTAGAGTGCAATATCGTCGAACTCGTGGAAAGAGGAGACCATCACATTGTGGTTGGCGAAGTGGTTGATGCTCATGTCAATAAGCAGCCCGAAGGTCGAGCGGACGATGCCACATTGTGGATGCGGGAACTCGGTGACAATGTGTTTTATGGGGGTTAATTCTCGGCCATTAAGATCGAGCAGTCATCACGCACCACGGCCCATGGCCCTGGGGATCGCGATTAATATTCAATGGTGGCAGTTTATGGTAGGCCTAGCTACTAGATCTGTTGTTGATGATATTCGGCAAAAACCAAACGGTCAGTCGATGAGAAAAGGAAAACTTGGAATGGATCACGGCGGTCTCCCTGCTCCATCCCTGGGGAACCGATCGGCATTCCCGGAACGGCCAATCCGATTCCCTTTGGACGTTCGTTTAGTAAACGTATTACCTCTCTTGCTGGCACGTGTCCCTCTATAACATAACCGTCAATAACCGCCGTATGACAAGCCCATAAATCAGGAGCCACCCCCAATTTCTTTTTAATGGGGTGGAGGTCAGGCACGTCGCGGACGATCCCTCGGAATCCCGCGCTATGCATATGGGAGACCCACGCGCCGCAGCAGCCACATGATGGTGACTTATAGACCTTTAACACAGGAGATCCAGCAAACGCACTTGGTGCAATATGTCCGGTACCCAAAGACACAAAGCCCAGAGCAGCTAGGTTAAAAAATTTACGCCGTGTGAGATAATTCACCTTATTCCTCCAAGACTCTCAGCGAGACACAAATAGAAAGCAAAACGCATATAACGTAAACATTCCTCATAATCAGATTCCGACGCCTCACCATATCACCAATGCATTCTTTAACGGAGATCTTGGTTTCAGGGGTAGGGCAGTGTCCGAGCAATCCGGTTGTCGACGCCTAGTGTCCTCAAACTGTCAAAAGTTAGGGTCACCGGGTATCGCTGCATGGCACAGCGGCGCTAGAATAGCAGCATGGTAGAC
>CAZSYW010000488.1:0-1605 GCA_964611315.1 uncultured Rhodospirillaceae bacterium | reverse complement strand
GCAATACACCGGGTAAACGACCCGGCAACGGACGCACTCCCGGCTGGATGGCCGGTCGCGGAGTAGGCCGAACTTGGGGAGGGTCTGCCGCAAAGCCGCCAAGCGGCAGGCAGAGGATTAACACTGATGGAATGAGCTTATGGGCATTCATATTCACGGGATGTCAGACGGGGATTATACAAGATAGATCGAAATTTTAAAGGGGTTTTTTCAACACAGATGAGCAGGAAATTCAGGGTCTATATTAAGATTTATCATGGATATTCATTTTCATTTATTCTCAAGAATTAGTGTCACAATCTTTTTCATAGAAAAAGTCAGCGGCTTAAATCAAATTTTCTAAATGATGAAAAGCCTTTGCTGGCCGGGGCTCCACAGAATACTATCAGCGCTTTTACATGAAGGCACTGCTGCTCGAAGAATACAAGAAACTGACCGTTACTGATATGCCCGAACCGGAGTTTGGTGAGCACGACGTGCTGATTCAGATCAAGGCATGCGGTATTTGCGGCAGTGATATCCATGGTTTTGATGGCTCCAGCGGGCGGCGCATCCCTCCGCTTATCATGGGCCACGAAGCGAGTGGTGTAGTGTCCAACACTGGCAGTAAAGTCACTAAGGTAAAGAGGGGGGACCGCGTCACGTTTGACTCAATGGTATCGTGTAACCAATGCGGTTTTTGCGAACGTGGGCAAATGAATCTGTGCGATGACCGCCGTGTCTTGGGCGTTTCCTGTGATGATTACCGGCAGCATGGTTGCTTCGCCGAGTACGCAGTTGTTCCCGAACACATTATTTACCCTATGCCAGATAACCTCGCCTTTGAGCACGCAGCGATGATTGAGCCGGTCTCCGTGGCAGTACATGCGGTGAAGCGCACCCCAATCACTGAAGGTGACACTGCTGTAATAGTCGGTGCGGGCATGATCGGACTGCTAGTTGTGCAGGCTTTAAAGGCCGCGGGTTGCGGCAAAGTTATTGCCGTCGACTTGGCTGAAGAGAAACTGTCATTGGCAAAAGATCTCGGTGCAGAAATCGGCATTAACCCTAATCACACCGACGCCGTTCAGAGCATTCGAGAAGCAACTGGCGGCGATGGTGCAGACATCGCGATGGAAGTCGTAGGAGCAACGCCTACCGTGCAGACCGCTATTGAAAGCACTCGTAAGGGTGGATCTGTTACCCTCATTGGAAACCTTGCTTCCAAGGTTGATTTTCCGCTGCAATCGGTTGTGACGCGCGAACTCACTATTTACGGTACCTGCGGTTCTAACGGCGAATACCTCGAATGCATCGATCTCCTTTCCCGCGGCGTCATCAAGGTCGATCCTCTCATCAGTGCCAAGGCCACGTTGGACGAAGGCCCCGAATGGTTCGACCGCCTCTACGCCACCGAAGCCGGCTTGATGAAAGTAATTCTGCGGCCGACAGGACCCTAGCTTTCTTTGATCTGACGCCAAATATTTTAAAATTTAGTATCATAACATTCCTGCTTTTCACTTATGTTTACCTGAAGATGGCTAAGGGTTAAATCATTTCAGTCAACAAATAAAATGTCACAACGGGGCCTTGAGCGAAATCTGAAGCTCTATCCGTGGTTCGCCA
>CAZSYW010000487.1:0-1610 GCA_964611315.1 uncultured Rhodospirillaceae bacterium | reverse complement strand
GATAGTCTTGGGTTGAAAAAGTGGTTTGAAACGTTCGATAGGTGTTAATGCATCTTTCTCAAATTTATCCTTTGACACGTGACTTTTTGACGAAAGGATTATTCGGGCATCGACCGCTATTGCGCCATTCGAATTAACTATCAATGGATTAATGTCTAGTTCTTCTAATTCGCTTGCATGTGTTTCTAATAACCCACGATCGCCACCAATTTTTAAAAGCACGTCAACTATAGTGCCAATAGACGCGGCAGCTCCGCCGCGCGCGCCGTCGAGAACCGGTCTGCCTCTAAGCTCCTCTATCATGCCATATGCATCTGATTCCAAAATCGGACAAATACGAAAGGCGACGTCTTTTAGAACTTCGACGAAGATACCGCCAAGGCCAACCATTAGCATTGGACCAAATTGTGGATCGATTAAGCCGCCTATAACGACTTCATGTCCCTCAGGGGCCAATTCTTCTATTATAAATCCGTCTACATTAGCTGACCTTATTCCCGGAATTTCAGACATTTCTTGAATGGCTGCCTCGACGGCTTTAAGATCTCGGAGGCCAACTTTGACACCGCCTGCATCACTCTTGTGAAGAATATCGGGCGAAACAACTTTAACGACAAATGGTGGTGAAATTTCCGCAATCCTTTGGGAAATATCATCGGTAGGCGACACTAAAATTGATTTTGGTACATTGAGTCCAAACTCAGAGATAAAAACCTTACCTTCGGGTTCGTTGAGAGCGGTGCGGCCAGTAGCGCGGGCCTGTTTTATTAAGTCGTGCATGAGTGGTCGCTTAGTAACTGGTTGGCCATGTGCGCATAAGATGCTCGCCAACACCGCCGTTTCTGCGGGAGCGGTAAACATCGAGCATCCGGATTAGATAATCGCGGGTTTCTTGTGGTTTAATAATATTTTGCAGGGAAAATATTGTTGCCATGCCCCAAACAGCTGAATCTTTTTGTATATCGGTTAGCGCGTCTTCAAAACCTTCTTCGCCGATTTCGACACCGTGAACGATACTGGTTGCAAAATTTGGATCCATAAAGCTGACTTCTGCTGTAGGCCAAGCGATCATCTCATCATTATGCTGGCCACCCCCCATCGCAACATACGCGCGACCATAAGCCTTTCGCACAATAACGGTGATACTCGGTACGGTTACTAGGCATGAAGAATTCATGAAGTTCATTATCCAACCGGGTGCGCCTTTGCGTTCGGCCTCTGTACCAACTACGAAGCCTGGAGTGTCCATGAAGCGGACGATGGGTAAATTGAAGCTGTCACACATAACTTGGAAATCAATGATTTTACGGCAAGCCTCTTGTGACAATGCTCCACCGCCAAATTGTGGGTTGTTGGCTACAATCCCGATACTTTTCCCATTGAGCCGCGCCAAGCCGACGAGGCCAGCCTTTCCAAAACGCGGTTTGAATTCAAAAAAACTACCTTCATCGATGATTATTTCGACGATTTTTCTCATGTCGTAAACTTTGGCCTGGCGTTCCGGCAGGATTTCGAGAATTTCCCCTTGATCTTGTGCGGCATCTTCTTAGGCTTCATATTCAGGTGCTAAAACGGAGTTATTAGCGGGCATGTAGGATAGAAATCGTTGT
>CAZSYW010000486.1:0-1616 GCA_964611315.1 uncultured Rhodospirillaceae bacterium | reverse complement strand
GGAAAAAAAGGCATCTTATTGACCAAGAAGGACCCGTTGGCCTATAATCAGCCTATGAATATAGTCCAAATCAAAGTTGACGAAACTCTGCCCATTAACCCAGAAGACGTTCCACCAAACCTGGTACTCGATCGGGACCAGGTTTGGGCCGGTTTAATGCTTAAAGTATACGACGCAACCCCATTCGTTCCATTAATGACCATGTGCAAAGTCACCGACGAGTTAGAAAACGGGATTGTTCGAGATATTGTATTTGACAACATGTCTCTTCGAGAGCGGATCATCTGTTACCCAAAATCGAAGGTCGAATTCATCCGGGTTGGATTTGGCGATGAAATGGGGACCATCTGGAACGAAATTATTGGAGATGATATCAGGCAACTGAAACTTCGGTTTGCGTTTAACCTGGAAGTCGCCAATCTTACAAGCGACGCTGAAAGGGATTACCGTGAAAAGCGGGCCTCTGGCTATCTGAAGGCGGTCCAAGCTACAATTAACCAGATACGTGGTATGCATATACGCCAAAAGATTTAACGACTCTCAACTGACTGCCACGTTGTTGACGCCATTAACGTCACAAAACTCTGCGATTACCAAACAGTCGACAAAAGTCATCCCTTCGCATTTCGCGGTTTAGCCCGGCGAGAGCGGGATACCACCATAAAAATTCCAAGACCAACCAACCCGGCGCCTGCGAGATGATACAAATATAGTCGCTCACCAAGGAAAATGATAGCCAGCGAAACACCAAATACTGGGACCAGGTTTAGGAATATGGTAGCCCGGTTGGGCCCGACGGTGCGGAGAGCTGTGTTCCACATGGCCATTCCAGCTAAAGAGGTAATGCCCAAAAAGGCTATTATACCGATCACAGATCCACTCAGTGGCATTAGCCGAAAGAAGACGCTCTCAATAATGTAGAATGGCAGCACTGAAAGACTGCCGACAAGGAAAATTACAAATAACGTGACTGTGGAGCCTAACTCAGTCGGCAATCGATGCAGGCTGGTAGCGTAGATGGCCCAGCCGAGAACAGCCCCAAGGGCCATAATATCACCCACATTCAATTCAAGCGCCAGGAACGCCATTAGATTTCCCTTGCTCACCATAACGAAGATACCGCCGAAAGCGGCGAGAATGCCGATACTTTGGCCGATCGTGATGCGGTCACGCGAAAGCAGCCATGCGGGCAGAACCGTAAGCGCAGGCTGTGACGCGTTTATCAAAGTGCCATTTATGGCGGTGGTAAAGTTCAGTCCCAGGAACAATAGCGCCGAACTTCCCACTAGGAGGAACCCGAGCAGTAATATCAGTTGCCAATTATTCTTGAGCAATGCCTTCTTACTAGGCAATTCATGCCAGACAATCGGCCATAACACTAAAGCTGCTAAAAACCACCGCCAAAAGGAGCCACCAAAGGCCGGGACATCCTCATGTACACCACGTTGGACGACCGTGCTGGCGGCAAACGATAAAGCTGTGCCGGTGACGAGCATATAGGCGACAATCGGGGTCGGCTTAAAATTCGTGGTTAATTTCACGTGGGGGCCCAATTAGTAAATCGGAAGGGAAATCGCCGGGTATTCTAATTGATTCTAACCTGATGGCAATTGGTT
>CAZSYW010000485.1:0-1620 GCA_964611315.1 uncultured Rhodospirillaceae bacterium | reverse complement strand
CCGGCGGGAACCGTCGGCGACGTGGCCAGCGGGTGTCAATTTACGTTATTGGCCGGCCTCGCCGTGGTTCCGGCAATTTTCGGTCTCATCGTCACTTTTAGTGACAGTTACTTCGCTGCATTCGTTACGATCGCGGGAGCCATGTTCTTCGCAACAACCTATATGCGCCTGATACTACGCAAAGGTGATCGGCTCTAGTGTTAGGGTTGATGGTACTCCTAAAGGAAAGTTCTTTTTAACTCCTGACAATGTCATAAAAGGATTCCGGTGCTTCTAAAGACTCTCAGTGACTCTTAAAACGGCTCACAGGGTGATTGTTGTGGAGGTTTACCTGAGCACACAGAGGGGGACCCCTCAGTGGTGATATGATTATTTTTATTTAGGGTCATTTGTACATGCGAGCGGGTTTTGAAGAGACTGCTTCACTAACTAACCTTAAGAGGCACTATCTCGTAATTTGGCGTGCACCTAAAACCACCAAGACAATTCCAAGACCAACTAGACCTGCACCTGTGAGATGGTGCCCATATAGGCGTTCGCCAAGGAATATGATGGCAAGCGAGACACCAAATACAGGGATGAGATTA
This sequence comes from uncultured Rhodospirillaceae bacterium, assembly GCA_964611315.1. Classification (GTDB taxonomy): domain Bacteria; phylum Pseudomonadota; class Alphaproteobacteria; order UBA7887; family UBA7887. Next base: position 1,033 of record CAZSYW010000485.1, on the reverse strand, counting down.
AGAAATATGGAAGCTCGGTTAGGACCAACGGCACGCAGACTAGAGTTCCACATTGCAATCGAGCCCAAAGATACCACGGTTCCTAATATTGCAATAATACCGATTGTCGATCCGGTAAATGGAACGATGCGGAAGCTAGCAGACTCGATGATATAGAACGGTAATAAGATGAGGCTTCCTGAAAAAAAAATTAAAAACAAGGTTGTTCCGAGGCCCAATTCCGCCGGCAGGCGATGCAAGATGGTGGCATAAATGACCCAACCAAGAACAGCTACCAAGGCAAGAATATCTCCCACATTGAATTCCAACGCTACAAGAATTTCCAGTCTTCCTTGGCTGACCATAACGATTATACCAGATAAGGCAGCAAGTATCCCAATGCTTTGGCGAAGGGTTACACGATCTCCCGTTAGTAGCCAGGCTGGTAGAATGGTGAGCGCGGGCTGAGCTGCGTTGATCAAGGTAGCGTTGATCGCAGTGGTGTAATTCAAGGCAAGGTACAACAATCCGGAACTTCCTACCTGGAGAATTCCCAACAACAGGATCAACCGCCAATTATTTTTGATCAAGGCATGTTTACTGGGCAGCTCGCGCCACGTTAACAAGAATAAAACCGCCGCCGCTAAAAACCACCGCCAAAAACTCGTCCCGATGGGTGGTAATTCCTGATGAACGCCCCGGCCAATTATTGTGCTGGTCGCCCACAAAAAAGCCGCCCCCGTAGCAAATACGCAGGCAACAGCTGGGCTCGGTTTAAATTCTTTCGGTATTTTCAAATTAGAGAACCAATTTACAAATCGGAAGTAACGAAATTAATTAATTAGTTTACCTATTGCATATACGCCCATACCCAGGAGAATGGATGGCAACATACCGTAACGCGCGACCAACATACTTGCCAGTGCTGCCCAAAATTCTACCAATCCAAAGGGACTTTCCCAATCACCAGAAGGACGGAAAATCAAGGGTCCACAAATTGCGCTTAGAACCGCCACGGGCACCAATGCCAACGCACGCATCGTCATGGGCGAGA
>CAZSYW010000484.1:0-1624 GCA_964611315.1 uncultured Rhodospirillaceae bacterium | reverse complement strand
CGGATAGTATACAACATTTGCATTGGTATTCGTGCTCTGATCGAGGCAGCACATCCGCAACGAGTTATTCCGATCACGAAAACAGGCCCTGTCCAACCACAGCCCGAACATCACTTCGGCGTCATCCTCTAGCATTAGCCGGACATCATTAATTAGAGCCCTGATCGCCTCCGAGGCCTCCTGCCTCGTCTCCCCGTCGTTCATCCCGATCGTTAGGTAATCGACGTTGCGGCGATAAGCCTCTGCCATTCAGTTTACGACTGCAGAACGAGTTTTGAATGCATCTTCGATCTATGTTGGGAGATCTCGCCTAAAGGCGTCGGGCGCCCCCAGCTCATCGCATACCGATTTAACTATTTCCCAAGGTGCTAATACATTAATTTATTGGAACCCTCAGCGGGAAACGCTGACTGACATCATCGTTAAAAATGCCGTCGTATCAAAGTATTAGAATCACCTTGCAAGCCAATCCTGGCTGAACTATGGATAATCCCGCGGGGTTTCTTCAAGATCACCAAAAGCTTTTTCCAACCGGATCTCAGACTACTGATAACGCTAAAGGGTATATATAGTTATGAGTTTATACACAGACTATTTAAATGAAATTGAAGAGCGAAACTCTCAAGGTTTGCACCCAAAACCGATAGAGGACGGCCTTCTCCTGAGCGAAATTATCTCGCAAATTAAAGATGTTAATAACGAACACCGGCAAGCGTCATTGCAATTTTTCATCTATAATACACTTCCTGGAACAACTAGCGCTGCGAGCGAAAAGGCAAAATTTTTAAAAGAGATAATTCTCAGCGAAGCGGTCGTCGAGGAAATACCGCCATCCTTCGCTTTCGAGTTGTTATCTCACATGAAAGGTGGACCCTCGATCGAGGTGCTACTTGATTTGGCTTTTGGTGATGACAAATCGATTGCTGTGCAATCAGCAGAGGTCCTCAAAACACAAGTTTTTCTCTACGAGGCAGCTACAGATCGGCTTGATGAGGCGTACCAGGCGGGAAATGAAGTCGCCAAAGAAATTCTTGAAAGTTATGCGAAGGCTGAATTTTTCACGAAATTGCCTGACATAAAGGACGAAATTAAGGTTGTTACCTACGTCGCCGCAGAGGGTGATATTTCCACCGACCTGCTGTCTCCGGGCAACCAAGCTCATTCTAGGGCGGACCGGGAACTGCATGGGAAGTGCTTTATCTCCGAAACCGCGCAGGCCGAGATCCAAGAACTCCAAGCACAGCACCCCGACAAAAGGGTCATGTTGATTGCCGAGAAGGGAACAATGGGCGTGGGGTCCTCCCGGATGTCAGGGGTCAACAACGTTGCTTTGTGGACTGGAAAACAAGCAAGCCCCTACGTTCCATTTGTGAATTATGCCCCGATTGTCGCAGGGACAAATGGTATTTCGCCCATATTTATGACGACTGTGGGTGTGACCGGCGGTATCGGCATTGATCTGAAGAACTGGGTTAAAAAACAGGATTCTGAGGGCAATCCAATTTTGAACAACGATGGCAACCCGGTTCTAGAGGAGAAGTACTCCGTTGCGACGGGCACCGTTCTCACCATCAACACAAAAGATCAGATATTATGTAACGAAGATGGCAGTGAAGAACTCATG
>CAZSYW010000483.1:0-1652 GCA_964611315.1 uncultured Rhodospirillaceae bacterium | reverse complement strand
ATCAACACCAAGAACATGCAATCCCATGTTTCTGAAAAATCCCAGCAAGGTTCCATCGTTGGAGCCGATATCAACCGCCAGGTCACCGGCATCAAGATCGAAACGCGCCGCAACGTCGGCGGCATATTCTTCAAAATGCCGGACAAAACTTGGCGACGTTCCTGAAACATAGACGTAGTCGCGAAATAACAGTTCTGGATCGACAATGTCGAGCAATTGCAGATGAGCACAATCCTTGCACAAAAATAAATCTAAGGGGTATTCTGATTGGCTTTTCGTCAGTTGTTGCTCATCAACGAAAGCATTGGCCGGCGGCGTTGGTGTCAGATTGAAGACGAGGCTTAACGCCGTGCCGCCGCACAAGCGACAACTATTTCGTCGATGGATCTCGGCACTCACGGATTAATTGGATCAATGCGCCTGACGTCGGCTTCATACACTTCCTGGCGACGGGAATTGCGCCCCAGAGTTAGAAATACGGTATCTTCGGTAAATACCATCGCATGATCGACCAAGGGCGGGGTAAAAAATTGTTGACCCTGGTTGATCATTATTTTTTCTGGGGCTGATTCGCTACCGAGTGGCCGGTGATAATAATCGATCGAGCCTGAGATTACATAACAAAAATGCCAGTCAGACTCATGATAGTGGTTGGCCCGGACGGTACCTTTTTTCGAGGTGATGAGAACAGCGCTCTTCATGGGTAGATCAACAAGGGGAATTATCTCGCCCCGCTCATCGACAAAAGAATCCTCAAATGGAACGACCACGGTTTCAGGCCATTGGGCCTGTTCGTCTTCACTGGGAGGATTAATCTGAACGGGGTTCAATAAACATACTCCTGTACCGCCTCACCGGGTTTAAACGATATCGATAGCAGCGGATAAATTTATAACGGAAAATAAATTATAAGGCTCTGAAACCGTTCCGCCAGTTTATTTTCTTTCCCTCGACAAAATCCTAGCATAACTGATACCCATTTGATATTTGCGCGGCTTTGGCAGTGATGTCTACAACGATTTAACTGTTACAATCTAAGATACTCAGCAATGCTAACCCGGCTTTAGCATAGTACTTGGCAAAATCTAGATTTTCCTTCTCGTGAGGCTGGCAGTTATTTGACTTAAACATGAGACTTTGAGTACCGGAAACTCTAAGCAAAAGTGGTTGTGCTTTGGCGTAAAGTAAACCTAATTGAGTGGTCGGACCACATCGTTGTTAGCGGATCAGGTTATATCGGAGAATGCAATAGATGGCGGTAAAACCATCACGCCAGCCAATCTTCTTTCCTTCGCCGTAGGTGCGCCCGGCATAACTGATGCCCACCTCGTAGATGCGGAGCCTGGGCTTCAGGTGGCTGACCTTAGCAGTAATTTCCGGCTCGAAACCGAACCGATTTTCTCTAAGAACAATCCTATTCAATACATCGCGCCTGAACATTTTATAGCAGGTTTCCATGTCGGTCAGATTAAGATCCGTCATCATATTGGAGAACATCGTTAACAGCGTGTTACCCAAACGATGCCAAAAATAGAGCACCCGGGCGCTCTCGCCGCCGCGAAATCGAGAGCCATAAACCACGTCCGCCTGGTCCTCGAGGATCAATGGCAGCATTTTATTGTATTCAACGGGATCGTATTCCAAATCGGCAT
>CAZSYW010000482.1:0-1673 GCA_964611315.1 uncultured Rhodospirillaceae bacterium | reverse complement strand
CAGGTAGATGATTTTGTTGGCATCAACGCCGTCGAGCAGTATGTCGGTGATTGGGCCATTGAAAATGAAATTCCATTGAAGGAGCCGGCCTCTGGTACTGGTACGAAAGTAGCAATTATTGGTGGTGGGCCTGGCGGTCTTGCCGCCGCCTACAGGTTACGCTTGCTTGGCCATGGCGTGACCGTGTTTGAGGCGCAAAACCAGCTTGGTGGTATGATGGTTTACGGCATTCCTGGCTATCGTACTCCGCGCGAGATGGTTGGTTCAGAAATTCAACGTATTCTTGATACTGGGGTTGACGTTAACTTAGGGGTTAAGGTTGGGGAAGATGTAAGTCTCAAGGCACTAGAGGTGGAATACGATGCTATCCTGTGGGCGGTTGGGGCCCAAAGAGGTCGAGGCCTGCCGGTAGAGGGGTGGGAAGGGACGCCGAATTGCATCACTGGTGTCGATCTTCTAGAAGCCTTTAACCAAGATCGCCTTAAATACGTCTATGAAAAGGTTGTCGTTGTGGGCGGTGGGGATACTTCCATTGACGTCGCATCGGTAGCTCGTCGTATCGGGCATATCGAAACGATTGCAGAAAAGGATTTACCGGAGACAGTTATACTCGGACATACTGCGCATGATGTAGCTGGTTCTATTACTCGTCAGGGTGTGAAGGCAGTGCTGACATCTCTATTTCCAGTTGAGGGTATGACGGCGGCAGAGCGTGAGCGGGAAGACGCACTGCGTGAAGGTGTTGAAATTAAAGGCAGCGTAATGCCTCTTAAGGTGTTGACAAACGAAAATGGTCGCGCACGTGGGCTTAGGATGTGTGAGTGCGATATGGACGGTATGAAACCAGTGCCACGTGAGGGAACAGAATTTGAGGTCGACTGTGATTTGGTTGTCTCTGCAATCGGCCAAATGGGTGATTTTACGGGTTTTGATGAGCTGGATAATGGGCATGGCTCCATGGATTGTGATGGCTTTTATAAGGTCAAAGGACACGAAAAGCATTTTGCCTGTGGTGATATCGTGCGGCCACATTTACTGACCACAGCTATTGGGCAGGCAAATATTGCTGCTGATAGTATCGACAGGTTTTTGGCTGGAGCTAACCTCGATAGGCGACCAAAGGTAGACGTACATCACTTCAATCTTTTGAATGAACTCAATCGCCGCGAGCTAGAACTTTCGGAATTTGACCACAATCCGACCCGGGGCACTTCGGAGGCTAATTTTGCTGTGCACAACTATGAGGACCGGGGCTCTAGTCATATTATTCCTCACAATGAGTTGTTCTTGGGGCACTTTGGCTACGAGGAGCGTGCGCGACGCCAGGAAATCCATATTGACGCCAAACACGTCCTAGGTAATTTTGAAGAGCGGATTGTCTCATTGAATGAAGAGGAAGCCCAGCGCGAGGGGGAGCGTTGCATGAGTTGCGGGATGTGCTTTGAGTGCGATCAATGTGTGGTGTTCTGCCCCCAGGATGCAATCTTTCGTGTTAAAAAGGATAAACGCGCAGTTGGCCGTTATGTGGATACCGATTATAACAAGTGTATTGGCTGCCACATCTGTAAAGATGTTTGTCCAACGGGCTATATCCAAATGGGTCTTGGAGAGTAAAATCCTCAGCAGGGTAGAGATAAAGCCGAGACAATCACCATGAACCATGTGCTGGCAAT
>CAZSYW010000481.1:0-1673 GCA_964611315.1 uncultured Rhodospirillaceae bacterium | reverse complement strand
ATATGCCGCTATGCCCTCTTCCTTACCGGTGAAACCTAGTTTTTCAGTAGTGGTGGCCTTTATATTTACTTGACCGATGTCTATAGCCATAGCCTGCGCAATGTTTTTTTTCATTTCAGGTAAAAACGGTGCCAATTTAGGTTTTTGTGCAACAATAATAGTATCAACGTTCACAATCTCAAATCCTTTATCCTTGCAATTTGCAGCGACTTGTTCCATTAAAATCAAGCTGGAGATTCCTTTCCATCTCGGGTCTCTATCGGGGAAATGGGAACCAATATCTCCCGCGCCAACAGCCCCCAAAATTGCATCACATAAGGCGTGCAATAAGGCGTCAGCATCAGAATGTCCGTCAAGTCCTGTTGCGTGTGGAATATCCACTCCGCCAAGAATCAGTTTCCTTCCCGCAACGAGGCGGTGCACATCATAACCATTACCAATACGAATTATAGGTGAGTTCATTTTTTATAAAAATCCCTGTATCCCCCTTTTCAGAAGGAATTATTTAGAAACTCTCCCAAAAAGAAAAAAGTAGGAAGTAAAATTTACACATACACCCAGAAACGTGGCACTCATAGCCTGTATTCCATCTTTTGGGATTATTTTTCCCGGGCGCAGCCTGGCAGAGCTAATGGGTGACAGTGATTAGCTTTGTGGTTTCTTCGCGAGCCCATTGATCGCTATCCAAAACATCTTGCAACTCGTTCAATGGGGATGGACTGTGGTTTTGCATGACCATTTGAATGAGTTCTGCAATATCTTTGTAAGGGATGAGTTCATCGAGGAACGCCTGCACTGCAATTTCATTTGCAGCGTTAAGGACAACAGGCATTGTTTTTCCCATATCCATTGCATCTATAGCCAACTTCAAACAGGGGAATCGCTCAAAGTCGGGTTTTTCAAAGGTCAGATTACCCATTGAAGCCAAATCCAATGAGGGTAAGTCGCATTCAAACCGGTCGGGATAAGATAAAGCATAGGCAATGGGAACACGCATATCCGGAATACCTAACTGTGCAATTATTGAAGTGTCGACAAACTCTACCATCGAGTGGATGATACTTTGAGCATGGACAATGATTTCTACGGGAATATTGACGCCAAATAACCATTTAGCTTCAATGTATTCCAATCCCTTATTCATCATCGTGGATGAGTCAATGGTAATTTTTGCACCCATATCCCAGTTTGGGTGATTGAGTGCGTCTTTTACTTTAACATTTTCCATTTGATCTAAGCTGTAAGTACGGAAAGGGCCACCGGATGCGGTTAAAATAATTTTTCTGATCCGCTCTTGTTTTTCCCCATTTAATACCTGAAAAATGGCACTGTGCTCACTATCTATGGGAATGATCTGCGAATTGGTTTTTTCTGCTTCTTTAAGAACCAGTTCCCCCGCAATGACAAGAGTTTCTTTATTTGCCAAGGCAAGGTTTTTTCCCGCCTTTAGGGCATGGATGGCAGGTAAGAGGCCTGCACTGCCTACCACACCTGACACAACAATATCTACCTCCGGGTGCGTGGCAACCGAAACCAAACCCTTCTCACAAGATAAAATTTCAACATCAGGGTCGGCAACTTGTTCTTTTAACAGAGGAACTTTTTCTGAATCGAATAAGGCTGCGACTTTGGGCTTAAATTTTCTAATTTGTTCTGCAAATAATTTGACATTG
>CAZSYW010000480.1:0-1676 GCA_964611315.1 uncultured Rhodospirillaceae bacterium | reverse complement strand
ACATGCAAACGGCCCGCTGTATCAAAAATTAAAAGATCATGGCAACCCAAACGAGCAGCCTGGAGTGCCCGTTCTGCAATTGCGATCGGCAACTGCCCTTGCACGATTGGCAACGTGTTAACCGCCGCCTGGCGCCCTAATACCTCTAGTTGCTCTTGTGCTGCAGGCCGATTGATGTCAAGAGACGCGAGTAGCGCCTTTTTATTTTGTTGGCTTTTAAATCGAAAAGCCAGCTTCGCCGCTGTGGTGGTCTTTCCGGATCCTTGGAGCCCTACTACCATAATTACTGACGGGGGATTTGCGTCTAAACTTATAGGAACTAGCTCCGAACCCAACATTTTGACCAAATTCTCGTGTACGATCTTTATTACCATTTGACCCGGGGTAACACTGTTCAGCACCTCCACACCAATTGCCCGTTCCTTGACCTGCTCGACAAAAGTCTTGACGACGGGGAGGGCAACGTCAGCCTCCAGCAGCGCTACGCGAACCTCTCGCAAGGCTTTTTCAACATCCGCGCTCGTTAGAGCTCCTCGTCTGGTCAGATGCCCAAATACCTCAGTTAGTCGGCTGGTTAAGCTGTCGAACATGGTTAAAGCCTAATTGGTTCCCAGGAACGCTCGAATCTTATCCAAGAGTACGAACGTGGTTGGAAGAAACGCTAACTACGCAACGAAGTCAACCCAGACATAAAAAACCTTAACACTAGACGTATAGGTTCTATGCGCCTTATAACCCCCCTATGACGGCACATAGATTTACAAAGATGCATGCCCTCGGAAATGATTTCGTTGTATTTGATGCACGACTCACACCGATTTCTCTCAGCAGAGAATGCCTAATAGCAATAGCGGAACGCCGAACAGGAATTGGGTGCGACCAGATTATTATGCTTGAGCCCTCAAAAAGTGCTGATCTAACCATGCGAATTTACAACTCCGATGGAGGTGAAGCCGAAGCCTGCGGAAACGCAGCGCGGTGTGTCGCCAAGCTAGTAATGCAGGAGAGAGGATCGAACGACGCCATTATTCAGGTGGCCTCCGCTTTGCTCCACGCACACGGCACCGCAGATGGATTGATTTCTATAGATATGGGGATACCGAAATTTCATTGGGAGGAGATCCCTTTATCGAGCCCGCAAGATACTCTACACATGAGACTAGAAAAAGACTCACTTACAGATCCAGTGGCTATCAACATGGGAAATCCACACGCTGTCTTCTTTGTTGATGATATCACAAGAGTGCCACTGGAAAGACTGGGACCCGATCTAGAGAACCACTCTATTTTTCCAGAAAAGGCCAACATTGGAGTTGCTGAGGTGCGAAGCCAAAAGAAAATTCGCCTAAGAGTTTGGGAGCGTGGTGCAGGCCTAACCCTAGCTTGTGGAACCGGAGCATGTGCAGCACTAGTGGCTGCGCACCAACGTAACCTATGCAACCGAGAAGCCGAGATTCACGTCGATGGTGGTGTCATGCGTGTAGAGTGGAAGGACGATGACCACGTGTTATTGACTGGCCCGGCCACACTTTCGTTTATTGGCGAAGTGGACACATGTAGCTTCTCATGACCATCCGATCACATCGACCCAAAGTATTAACATTTGGATGTCGTCTCAATGCATATGAATCTGAAATAATTCGCCGGAATTTAAGCGATTCGAACAGCAAGAATGT
>CAZSYW010000479.1:0-1690 GCA_964611315.1 uncultured Rhodospirillaceae bacterium | reverse complement strand
AACTGATGCCCTCTAAATGACTTGCGAAGGTCTTCAAACTCTTCAATTATATTGTTGAGTTCGTTGAGTTTTCTATCAATCACTAATCCCCTTATCTGGTACATCTCCAATCTGACCCTTCATTACATCCTGAAGATGATAAACCCCACGATCTCGCTGATTAGTCACTGCGGATGACCAAAGGGTTTTCCCGTTCTTGTTTGAACAAACACTCAACCTGTCACCATTGGTACTTTGTCCTGTTTGAACACTCTGGCACCTTTCCCGCACAACAAATAATTATAACCTCAACCGCTAAACCTCAAAGAGGCAGAAATAATTCCCACTGACACTCACATCAATCTGTGGACTCCTAATCGAAGACCAATCACCATACCCAATGGCTTACTCGACAATACGTATGGAATATTCTCTTTAGCAAAATACCCATATTAATATCGATTATACTCTATTAACTGATCTTAATATTAGATATGAGACCACATCAGACGTTTTATGAGTCCCAAGGTGGAAAATACACACGCTAATATTATTCAAGTAATTCACGACTATATGAGTGATGCGGAAACCGCCTGGCACATTGGCGAACATGCGACCTTTTCTCGTGATAAGGACGACGAGAAATTCAAAATTTCGTTGGACCATGCAGGCGGCCTCATCGTGTCGGATACAGGTGCGGTTCGGATTGCTGTAACGGCTATGAGCCGCCTCGTGCCGGCAGAAGGACTGACAGAGGAACTCTGGGTACAGGCGGGGCTACTTTGCTTACGGGATGGAGACGCCGGCATGGCGAAGCGTTCCGTATTAACGGAACTGGGCAATGATGTTATGGCCACTCAGCCACTCGGACGACTTGCTATTCTGTTCGACCTGGGGCTGAGTGTCCCGCACGTCGATATCTGCATTCGTACTGCTAACGAAAAGCTCTGCAGATTACTGCGCGAACGAGAGGGCACTGCCATCGCATCTACTGATACAGAGCTGTCTAACGCGATTAAAAATATTGGGGCTGATTTTGTGACTTTAACCCGAATGGGCCGGATCGAAAGTTTTGGCCAGAGGTCGGTACCCGAAAAGCCACATGAGCTACTTCCACCTAACGGATACGCAGTCTGCATGTCATTTGAACCTCCGCGTCCCCAAAAAAAAGCGCCATTCGATGAAGCTACATTTGGAGCTTTTCAAGTACTATACAGTATTTTCGCCGATCCGGAACTCGTGCGGTTAAAACAGTCCGTCAATGACGCGCTGCGAGATGCTACTGATCCAAAAACAATGGCCATTCATGCACCCGAAGCACGAACCGCTGTGGCAGTATTGCTCCGCCAATTAACCGCTCGAGACGGTCTTTCTGATTATTTACGCCAGTGGCGCGACGCTTTCGACTGTTAAAGGCGTCCTTCCGTTACATAGGTCAATAGGCGGACGACCTGTGAAGGCGTTTCAGCGACAGCCAACGCTGCACCGTCAATTTCTTTTAACGCGTGAGTCAAACCAGGGTCGTGAAGTGTGATGATTGGCTTGCCGAGTGCCGCCGCATACCCTGCATCAAACGCCGCGTTCCATTGTCTATACATTTCGCCGAATCGAATTACCGCTAGGTCAGCCCGGGCAATTTGCGTGCGCGAGCGGATCGCGTTCACCTTTGCTCCCTTATGATCGTGCCAAAATGATAAGTTTTCAGCTCCGA
>CAZSYW010000478.1:0-1697 GCA_964611315.1 uncultured Rhodospirillaceae bacterium | reverse complement strand
TATCCGGGCCTCGGATCTTGTCGAGGTTGGTCCGGACGGTGATCTAATCGAAGGAGATGAACCACCCGAGGCTACTGCTTTTTTTATTCATTGGCGTATTCATATAAATTGTCCGCATGCTCGAGCTATTTTACACACCCATATGCCATACGCGACAGCATTGAGTACAATCGCCGGTGGCCGTCTTGAACCTATAGTTCAGCCAGCACTCAAATTCTACAATCAGATTGCTTATGATGACCAATACCATGGCTTAGCCCTAGATATAGAGGAGGGGGACCGGTTGGCCCATGCTCTAAAGGACAAACGTATTGCTATTCTTGCCAATCACGGTGTAATTGTCACGGGCCCTACCATCGCACATGCGTTTAACGATCTTTATTACCTTGAACGGGCGGCTCAGGCTCAAATCCTGGCGTATTCTACAGGACAGCCGATACAACGAGTCCCTCAGGATATCTGCGCTAATACCTTTGAGCAAATGCAAGTCGATCGTGATGATCAAGCGATAAGGCATCTGGCCGAAATTAAGCGTATTCTTGACAAGGAGGAACCGGACTATAAGGAGTAAAAAATTATTGGGATGAGGCTTAAGGCTTTTGGTTTTTGATTTTTTACCACCTAGTCTTTAGATGCGCTTTGCGACCTCTTCGAGCATTACTTCTGTGGCGCCCCCGCCGACAGATTGGATACGTGCATCACGAAACATACGCTCAATCGTGGTCCCCTTGATATACCCAAAGCCACCATGAAATTGCTGGCAGTCGTACATGACGCGATTGACTAATTCTCCACAATACGCTTTGACCATGGATACCTCCTTAATACAATCTTCATCTTGCGCATCGAGCCAAGCCGTATGGTAAACTAACTGACAACCTGCTTCCACTTGGGCTAAGCGCTTAGCTAGGCGTTGGCGGATTGTTTGTTTTTCCCACAGCTTTTGGCCGAATGCCTCGCGTTCTTTAACATATTCCAGGGTCAGCTCGATGGCTTTTGCGGCTTCTCCCATGGCTTGGGCGCCAAGTACTATGCGCTCATTCTGAAAATTTTTCATGATGGCGTAGAAACCCTGGTTGACTTCACCAAGTATATTTTCTTCTGGGATTTGGCAATTCTCAAAAACTAATTCCGCCGTGTCGGAGCTGTGCCAGCCCATCTTATCGAGCACGCTTCCTATCGAAAAACCCGGTGTATCCCTCTCGACGATAAACATGGTAATACCATGGGATCCCTTCGTATCTGGATTGGTGCGTGCTGCAACGAAATAAAGATCACTATAAACGCCATTTGTGATGAACATCTTTGATCCATTTAACACCCAATGATTCGCCTGCTTGATGGCGTGGGTTTTGAGGCCAGCAACGTCTGAGCCGGCACCGGATTCAGTAACAGCGACGGCGGTTATCAAGTTGCCTTTGATGATGTTTGGTAGATATCTAGATAACTGTGCTTCTGTTCCGGCATTGACCAAATGCGGAGAGGCCATATCCGTATGTACTAATACGGTCACAGCGAATCCGCCAAAGGTGCTTCTGCCCAATTCTTCGGCAAGGATAACGGTTGCTAGCGTGTCAAGATCGGAGCCTCCATACTGCTCTGGGTAGCGGATACCGAACAGACCCAAACTGCCCATTTCCTGGAGTATCTTTCGTGGGACCATACCCTCTGTTTCCCATGTTTCGCCGTACGGTGCC
>CAZSYW010000477.1:838-1707 GCA_964611315.1 uncultured Rhodospirillaceae bacterium | reverse complement strand
TGCTTGAGTTTTTATTGTGGGTTATGTCGATCGTTGTCACAGCGATCATTGTTGGAATCGTAGGTGAGAGCCTTTTAGGGGCTCGATCATCAGAAATAGATGTTTTCCTAAGATTATCAACCAGCTTTCTCGTCGGCAGTTTGTTATTTCTTGGGCTCCGTAAAATAGCCTGGAGAAGACTAATTAAGAAAAGTTTCACGGATAGTAGCGAGGTCCGTCAGTTGGTTGAGTCTTGAAACGCTTATGTACCCAGAAATATTGGTCCGGCATCACTTGTATTAATTGTTCTATAGCTCGATTCATGGAGGTTGCATCCACCACTGAGTCGCCACTTGGGAAATCTACTAATGGTGGAGCAAATATTATTTCGAATCCCCGCCCATTTTCTAGCAGCTTTGTGGCACAGGGGAGAACCACAGAATTAGTAACGCGCGCAAGCCTGGCCAGAGTGATCCAAGTTGCTGCCTCAATGCCAAAGAAAGGCGCAAATACCGCTTTTCTTGAGTCCCATTGGAGGCCCGGATCTTGGTCCGGTAGGTAATACAGAGGCGTGCCTTTTTTCATTTCACGTATAAATTTGCGCGTGCCGGCTTGGCGTTCAATCAAAACGGCCCCAAAACGACTTCGGCCTCTAGTCATTAAGCGATTAAAATTTGGGTTTTTACTTCTTTGGTATATGCTGGTAATCGGTGAAATCATGGATAGATAGATACCACCGATCTCGAGAGCTATGAAGTGCGGTGCGAGAATAATTAAGTTTTGATCCGAATCTAATGCTCGCTCAAAGTATGATAATCCTTTGACCTGCACTAGAGCGCGAAGCCGCTGCTCGCGGGACCACCAGCCAATCCCACTTGACAAGGTCACCC
>CAZSYW010000477.1:0-828 GCA_964611315.1 uncultured Rhodospirillaceae bacterium | reverse complement strand
GGTTCTCCCCTTCCCCTCCGCAATAATTTATAAAGTCCATTCCCTAACGCGGTGCCAAGCTTGTAGATTATCGTTAAAGGGCACAAACTCAAAATCCAGAGTATTGGAATTAGTAGCCATGTGACCCAGTATTTGGGATGAAATAGAGTCAAGTTCATCGATTTTTCGCGTTCTTCATAAAATTATAGTATTGCAGCCTAAAGAATCTCAGCGTTATTTGTCCAGTTCTCTATGCTATAGTCGTCCTCTATATAGGTGTCTTGCGGGTACACCCTAAGCATGTCTCTCACCGTCTATTAAGGTTGTTCTTGACAGAACCGATACCGTTAACAGGGGAAATGATCGCTGTGATGGCGATCTCGGGGTTAACTGTATTCCTTTTTGTTAGCGAGGTTGTTCGAGTCGACGTAGCAGCTTTAATCGCCATGGTTATTCTTGGATTAAGTGGATTGATTCCCGGGTACGCGGGGTTAGTGCCTCTGGACCAGGTTTTTATTGGTTTTTCAAGTAATGCGGTCATCGCCATAATTGCCGTGATGATAATCGGAGCGGGTCTTGATAAGACCGGCGTGATGAGCCAAGTAGCAGGCAAAATCCTGAAGCATGGAGGACGGACCGAAGGAAAAATAATAACGACTATTTCAGCCTCTGTTGGATGTGTTTCTAGTTTTATGCAAAATATTGGGGCTGCCGCGTTGTTTCTCCCAGTGGTTTCACGTATTGCTCGCCGAGGCAACATTCCGATTTCTCGGTTACTAATGCCTATGGGTTTTTGCGCGATCTTAGGCGGAACGGTAACTATGGTGGGATCTAGCCCACTGATTTTGC
>CAZSYW010000476.1:1506-1725 GCA_964611315.1 uncultured Rhodospirillaceae bacterium | reverse complement strand
AGATGCAGGAGCCAAAGAAGTTCACCTTCGTATTTCAGCACCGCCAATTCTTTATTCCTGTTTTTACGGTATCGACACACCCGACGAGAAAGAGTTAGTTGCCCACAAATACAATCTCGAAGAAACGCGAGAGTATCTAGCAGCAGATTCTCTCGCTTACCTCAGCCTGGCTAAAATGATGGAAGTGCTAAAAAAAGACAAGAAAAAATTCTGCTCTGC
>CAZSYW010000476.1:0-1496 GCA_964611315.1 uncultured Rhodospirillaceae bacterium | reverse complement strand
CGATGGTGATTATCCTGTTCCAATCACCGACAAAAAGTTAGTCACTAATCAATTAGGTTTATTTTCCAACGAAAATCCCTAATAAACCAACTAGGCTTTAAGGAGTCATTTTTGCCTGCGGGGATACCCGAGTGTCTTCTAAAAGTTCTCCAAATCCCTCAAGTTCCTTACGATATAGCGCCAGCGATTGATCTAGCTTTTGTTGCGACTCCAGAATACGGCGATACGTATTTCGTATAGTGTCATAATCACTTTTGCTTAAAACCAGCTTCTGATCTTTGCCGGGCCTTGATGAAGATGCAGCAACCAGTTTCCCTGTGTCCTGTTGAGGTTCACGGGTAAAGCCTGTGAATAATTTCTCCAACGCTTCATCCAAAGTGCGTTCCATAGCAATATTGTCTTCATAACCAACGATGACGCGCTTAAGCTCAGGGATTTTTCCAGCATCGGCTTTCAGGTATAAAGGCCGCACATAAACCAACGACTCTTCAATGGGAATGACCAGAAGGGTTCCTTGTATAACGCTTGATCCGCGTTGGTCCCACAATGAAATCTGCCGGGAAATCTCCGCGTCCTGGTTGATCCGAGCCACCATCTGGCTGGGACCAAACACCAATTTCTGCTTGGGAAAAGTATAAACATCGAGTTTGCCATACTTATCTCCGTCACTTCGCGCCACCATCCATGCAGACAGGTTGCTCTTGCCTCTGGGCGTGTAGGGAAGCATGAGTATGTATTCTTCGCGGCCCTCTCCCGGTAACTTCATGATCGTATAATAGGGCTTCATGATATTCCCATCAATTTCCGGGATCTCCCACTGGTCTTCCTTGTTATAGAAAACCTGAGCCCGTTTCATATGATAGGTGGCAAAAATATGCGTCTGAATCATAAACAGGTCGGAAGGGTAGCGAATATGCTTGCGCAAATCTTCCGACATTTCACTTAGATCTTTAAACAGATCGGGGAAAATGTTTTGATACGTCCGAATGACTGGGTCAGTATCATCGGCAATATAAAAATTCATAGAGCCATCGTAGGCATCGATGGAAATTTTTACAGAGTTGCGCACATAATTTCCGAATTGAGGGATTTGAGGAGAATAAGGAAAATGGTCACTCACGGTATAGGCATCATAAATCCAAATCAGGCGGCCTTCTGAAATAACCAAATAGGGATCATTATCCAACCTTAAAAACGGCGCTATTTTCTGCACCCGGTCAGTGATATTCCGATACATCAAGACCCGGCTGTCTCCATTAATATCATCAGAAAAAATTATTTTAAGCGCTTTGAACCTGGCTGCCAGAACAAGTTTTCTGAAAAAAGACCCGACCTCAAAACCCCCTTTGCCTTCATAGTTTTTGTATACATTTTTTTCTCCTTCCGGGTAATCAAATTCCTTGGTTCCGGTGTTGACAAAAACATGATCATTGGCCAACTCTCCAAAATAAATTTCGGGGCGGTTCACTACTAGGTCTATATTGGACTGTGGTGGA
>CAZSYW010000475.1:0-1728 GCA_964611315.1 uncultured Rhodospirillaceae bacterium | reverse complement strand
GAAATTTTGCGATATGGTTTTAAGGAGATTTGGAGTAGAAACAACTTATTATGATCCATTAATTGGTGCAGAAATTGAGACATTGATGCGCCCGAATACATCGGTAGTTTTCACCGAGTCACCCGGTTCAAATACTTTTGAAGTTCAGGATATTCCTGCTATTGCGGAAGTTGCCAGAAAACATGGAGCAATAACTCAGTTGGATAACAGTTGGGCCTCACCACTTTATTTCAAGCCTTTTGAACATGGAGTCGATATTTCTATTCAGGCCGCCACAAAATACATTGTTGGACATTCGGATGTTTTGCTCGGTTCTGTTACCACTACCAGGGACAATTGGAAAACTCTACGGGACTGTACATGGCACTTCGGGCAATGTGTCGCTCCTGATGATCTTTATCTGGCTCAGCGTGGCCTTCGGACAATGGCTGTGCGTCTACGTCAGCATCATAAAAGCAGCCTTGAGATTGCAGAATGGCTCAGAAATCGTGATGAAGTACGGCAGGTCTTATATCCCGCTCTTCCGGATGCTCCTGGACATGAAATATGGAAACGAGACTTTTTGGGAGCAAGCGGATTATTTGGTGTGGAGTTGGAAACATTTTCTCAAAAGTCAGTTGAAAAAATGATTGACGAAATGCGATTGTTTGGAATTGGTTCATCCTGGGGAGGCTATGAAAGTCTGATGTTGCCTTTTAATGCTCGTGATATGCGGACCGCTTCGCCTTGGCGTTTTGAAGGCCCACTTTTGCGTCTGCACATCGGACTTGAGGATGTGGATGATTTAAAGGATGATTTAAAGGATGGATTTGAACGTTTGCGGAATTTTCAAAGTTGATTTTCTTTTGAAGCACTACTCACAACCAAACTAAAAAACTTCATCATGAACTATCTGGTTGCCGATGACTCAGTAGAAGTACTGGAATATCTTAGGAAATTCTTGGAGAAAGAGGGACATTCCGTGCGTTGTACAGGCGATGGTGAAGAAGCTTTGCAGATTTTTCGAGGAGAGGAAATCGATGGAGTTTTTTGTACGTTGACACTGCCTAAGTTGGGGGGATTGGAATTGCTTCAGGAAGTTAAATCGTCCGACAGTCGCCGGCCATTTGTGATGATTTGCCCACAGAATGATCCTGAAAGTGCGCTCAATGCTTTGCAGCTTGGAGTCTGTGATATTCTCATAAAATCGATTCAGCCTCTTGAACTTCAACGCACTCTTGACAGAGTAGTTTCACTTAACCAGGGGTTTCACTCTAATGCATATGCTATGGATCACCTACTGCAGGAATCCCGGACATTGGAAATCGGGAACGATTTTGATGACGTAAATCGCGTTGTTGCTTTTATGACGCAGGATTTGCTTAGTTTTGGAATTTTAGAAAAGTCACAGCTGTTTCGTATGAATGTACTGCTCAAGGAAGCATTGGAAAACGCTATTTTTCACGGTAATCTCGAATTGAACCCTGAAATGCGTCGTGACAATCCCGCACTGTTTTATGAAACGGCAAAACGTAAAATGGACATAGATCCATATAATAACCGTAAAATTATTCTTCAAATTGATATCAGCCGCAACTCAGTAAAATACCTGGTGCGTGATGAAGGAAAGGGATTTGCGCACTCAGATTTGCTAGATCCGAAAGACCCTGAAAACCTGCTCCGCATCAAAGGAAGGGGCCTGATAATGATAATGAATTTTATGGATGAAGTTTTTTGGAATGATCGCGG
>CAZSYW010000474.1:0-1733 GCA_964611315.1 uncultured Rhodospirillaceae bacterium | reverse complement strand
CTGGCGGTGGCATATCGCGCGCGACGTATTCAAGTCCAGTGACGATTTCCACTTCTCGACCCTGATCTGCGAGCATTTCAGCAGTAGTAGCACCTTCTGCTCGACCTAGGGTATCTACGACCAGGACCCGTTGACCGATCTCGGCATTACCCCGGATTACGTCCCGAGAGGTTAGTACGTGCCTTTGGTGAGCGCCAATTATATCTGGGAGAAACGCCGACGAGCCTGTTGCGACGACAACCGCTTCGGGTTGCTCATTGAGAATTTCACCAACATCTGCCTGGCGATCCAACAGGATTTCCACACCCAATCTCTCCAACTGCCGCTCAAAAAACAGGATAATTTCCTCAAAACTCTCTCGCGATGGCGTTCGCATTATCAGCTGTATTTGTCCGCCAAGTCTCCGGTCTTTTTCGAACAACACTACCTGGTGCCCTCGTTCAGCACATGTGCGAGCAGCTTCCATGCCAGCGGGACCACCGCCAATTATGGCTACTTTTTTCTTGTCCTTTGCAGTTTCTAAATTTCCCCACTCCGCCTCGCGACCCGTCACCGGATTGTAGATGCAACCCACACCCATGCCGAGGTAGATATGTCCGACACAGCTTTGAGTGCAAGCAATGCAAGTGCGGATCTCATCAATACGCCCGGCTTGAACTTTGTTGGGCAGGTGCGGGTCGGCAATAAGTGCTCGAGCCATACCAACGATGTCAGTCTTGCCTTCTGCGATCATCCCCTCAGCTATGGAAGGAGAGTCAATCCGCCCGGCACCTACTACCGGCAGGGAGACCACTTCCTTTAGCGCTGCTGGTAAATAGGAGAACTGGCCCGGCTGAAAATGATGCGACGGCCAGTGAGCACGCCCGCTTTTAGGACTGGGGACTATCCCCTGCCACATGTTGAAATAGTCGACTTTTCCTCCAATCTCGAGCAATCGGGCGACGGCCTGGTAATCCTTAAGCTCTAGGCTGTAATCAACCAGATCATCATAAAAGCGGATGCCTAGCAGCAATCTAGCCCCAAGCTCACTTCGTATGGCATCAACTACCTCTTCGAGGAATGTCATGCGTTCAGCCAAAGTGCCACCGCCGTATTTATCGTCGCGCTGATTGGCTTGTTCGCTAAGAAAATTTGCGAATAAATAATCCATGCCAACTGATAACTCGATACCGTCCATTCCACTTTTTTGAACACGTTTTGCGGCATTGGTAAACATTTCGACGACCGCCTCCACTTCCGCAATTGACATGGCATGGGGCACTAATTGTGGTGTAGAGAAATCCGGTGCAGGAATTGCCGATGGCGCCATATTAGGCCGTTGTAAATAAGCACCAGCATCCGCTACTCGTCGGCCACGATGGCCGAGTTGAGCTAACACTGGCACATCGTAGGCATGTGTCGCCTCGGCGAAACGTTGGTAAATGGGTGTTATCCGATCGTCATAATTCGCCAATGACAGAGAGGCATCGCCGTCATAGTGGGGTACCGTATGGCCAGTGACAATGATGCCAGCCCCTCCCTTTGCGCGTTCTCGCACATAGTCAACATAACGCTCCGTGGGCAGGCCATCGCCGGTTTGAAAATGTGCCGCGTGACCGGTATTCATGATGCGGTTTTTTAAAGTGTAATGGCCGATCTTCAGGGAACTAAAAAGATTTGGGAATGTTTCAGCCATAGGAAGACTCCGTTTCCTGCTCCAACGTCCATTATAAGTACGTCAATCAAGCTCGATT
>CAZSYW010000473.1:0-1741 GCA_964611315.1 uncultured Rhodospirillaceae bacterium | reverse complement strand
GAGACCGTAGATAGATGGAATTGACTCTTTGAAAACTCTTTCGTCCTGGCTCAGAAAACGCGCAGCTCTTTCTCCCCGGAAGACAGCAATTGTTTACGATGGGCGAGACATGGACTACGCCGCCTTTGCTAACCTGTCTGCACGTCTTGCAGGCGGACTGACTGACACGCTGAAGGTAAAACACGGCGATCGGGTAGCATTTCTTGGGGAAAATTGTCCCGAAATGCTACTCTTGTTATTCGCGTGTGCTCGCCTCGGCGCAATATTCCTGCCGATAAACTGGCGACTAGCAAATCCAGAAATCATTTACATATTAGGAAATTCCGGCGCGAACCACTTGGTACACGACTTAAAACGAAACAATGCAGCGGTAAGCGCATCTTCCTCTATTTCCGGCTTGAGTTGTGTATGCGTTGATGGCCTAGAAAACACCGTTCCTTCATTTTCTGACATAACCAACCAGCAACCGTCGCCCGAGAACCCTAGTATTGTGCCTGAAGATGCTGTCTTACTTATTTATACCTCAGGAACCACGGGAAAACCAAAGGGCGCATTGCTCACGCAGAGTGCACTGTCCTGGAACGCTATCAATAGTGCCAATATGCACGATCTCAACCAACACGACCGAGTGTTGACAGCGATACCAATGTTTCACGTCGGTGGCTTAAATGTCCTAACCTTACCAGCGCTCCGTGTCGGCGCCACCGTCATATTACACCGAGGCTTTGACCCAACGACCGTTCTTTACACAATCAAGAGAAAGAAAATCACACTAACAGTGCTTGTTCCCTCGCAAATGCAAGCATTGGTAACTCACACGAGTTGGGCAAAAAGCGACCTGAAAAGTCTCCGCATGGTCACCACAGGCTCTACGATGGTGCCAGTACCACTCATCAAAATCTGGCACCGCCGGAAAGTGCCGGTAGTCCAAGTATACGGCACAACCGAAACTTCGCCGATCGCCGCATATCTCCACTCTCGACAAGCCCTTCAACACATTGGCTCCGTGGGCTTGACCGCACGACATTGTGACCTGCGCATCGTAGACGCCCACGGCCATCCGGCCCCCGAAAACACACCTGGAGAGATACAGATTCGAGGTCCAAACGTAATGCACGAGTATTGGAATGATCCGATCGCGACGGCCAACGCCTTTGATGGCAAATGGTTTCGGACTGGGGACATCGCCAAGTCCGATGCAAGTGGCTTCTTAACAATTATCGGTCGCCAGAATGATCTAATTATATCTGGGGGAGAAAACATTTACCCAGCAGAATTGGAACAACTACTCGAAAGTCATCCAAAAGTGAGTGAGGCGGCAGTAATAGCGCAGCAAGATGAAATTTGGGGAGCAGTCCCCGTTGCTTTCGTGGTGCGCAAAGACCCCACCTTAACTCCGTCACAGATAATGAAAATATTCGACGGGCAAATCGCCCGATTCAAACGACCAAAGGCAATATTGTTTTTAGACTCTCTCCCACGCAACACAATGGGTAAAATACAAAAATCAGCGCTTAAAGACTTAGCACCATATAATTATTAGTTCTTGAGAAACCCATGCAAATATTTTGTTTTTCTCTGCTCGCGACCACTACTAATCATTTTGAAAACCCGTTACAACTCGAAATCGTTTCTCTAGCCTTAAGGCACAACCCTTCTTGTCACTCAGACGATGAAGAGGAATTTACAATTCAACTATCGCTAACTGAGATCTAGCCTTATTGTCACTCCACGCAATAAC
>CAZSYW010000472.1:0-1774 GCA_964611315.1 uncultured Rhodospirillaceae bacterium | reverse complement strand
TTCACCGACCTTGTCCAATCTTCAGCAGGCGGCCGCGATCAAGCTTCGTGAGTCCGTTGGGGCGGGTCGATTTGCAGTCCACCTGCTTGATGGAGTGACCGGCTCTGGCAAGACCGAGGTGTACTTCGAAGCTATCGCATCCGCACTTAAAGCCAGCCATCAAGCGCTAGTGCTGTTGCCAGAGATCGCCCTTAGTGCTCAATGGCTCAGTCGATTCGAGTCGCGTTTTGGCGTGCGACCCGCAGTGTGGCATTCAGAGCTCGGCGTCGCGGCTCGACGCGAAAGTTGGCGCGCTATCTGTACAGCGCGGACGCCATTGGTAGTTGGTACGCGATCGGCGTTGTTTTTGCCATTCGCGAAGTTGGGCTTGATTGTGGTCGATGAAGAACATGACGCTTCTTACAAACAAGAGGATGGCGTTTTTTATAATGCGCGGGATGTCGCTGTCATGCGCGGAAGACTCGCCGAAGCGTCAGTAGTTTTGGCCTCTGCTACTCCCTCTTTAGAGAGCCATCATAATGCAAATTTGGGACGTTATCAGAGGGTTCCCTTGCCCGACCGGCACGGCGAAGCAAAACTCCCTTACGTGGAGGCAATTGACATGCGGAGGGAGCCGCCATTACGGGGCCGATGGATTTCTCCAGCACTAGATGCGGCGGTGCGAGAGACGATCAGCGCCGGGGAACAGGTAATGTTATTTCTTAATAGGCGGGGTTATGCGCCTTTGACGTTGTGCCGGACTTGTGGATTTCGTTTGCGTTGTGCTAATTGCACGGCTTGGTTGGTGGAGCATCGACTGACGGCCAAGCTGTGCTGCCATCACTGTGGCCATGTGGAAGAAATAACCAGAGAGTGTCCTGAGTGCGGTTCGGATGCCTCCTTAGTACCTTGTGGCCCGGGTGTGGAACGTCTTGCTGAGGAGCTTGCTCAAGTCATTCCAAGTGCAAGAGTCAAGGTGATGACCAGTGATACCGTGGCAACTGTTGGGAATGCAGAAAAACTCGTTAACGACATGCTTGCACACAGGATTGATATTCTTATAGGCACCCAAATGGTAACCAAGGGTTACCATTTCCCAAGCCTCACCCTTGTTGGGGTGGTTGACGCAGATTTAGGCTTGTCGGGTGGTGATTTGCGCGCTGGCGAACGAAGTGTGCAGTTGTTATCGCAGGTTTCGGGTCGGGCAGGTAGGGAGCAAAAGGCTGGCCGAGTGCTACTGCAGAGTTACATGACGGAGCATCCGGTAATCAGGGCCCTTGTTAAGGGTGACCGTGATGGGTTTTTGGCTGCAGAGTTGGCTGGTCGTAGCGCAGCTCGGATGCCGCCTTTTGCGCGTCTCGCTGCGTTGATCATATCTTCGGAGACAGAGAGTTTGGCGGCAAATGTGGCGGCAGGCCTGGTTCGGGTAGCGCCTAGAGAAGATGGAGTAGAGGTCTTCGGTCCAGCTCCGGCACCGATCGCCCAGCTACGTGGCAGGTTTCGTTTTCGTATTCTAGTGAAAGTTTGGAGAAATTGTAATATGCAAACTATTTTGCGGTCCTGGTTAGCTTCAGTTTCGTGGACGCGCGCCACAAGCGTGCGTGTTGACGTGGATCCCTACAGTTTCATGTAATAAACAAGGGTTTGTTGCTAGTGGAAAGTCGGTGATCCATGCAACCGATATTGCAAGGCTATATGGACTATGTTAGGTAATCCGGCCGTCGAGAATCGGATGGCCGACTGGCAGCGTGGGAGTCCGGTTTCTCTTTTAGTCTGACAATTATTAACTCTTTTA
>CAZSYW010000471.1:0-1788 GCA_964611315.1 uncultured Rhodospirillaceae bacterium | reverse complement strand
TGTCGTTGTCAGCAACCAAACGTATGCCTAATTCGGCGACTTGTGCCCGTCTCGGTTCGTGATCGTCACATTGTGTAATGACCATGTAGCCGCCATCACCACCCCGTCGGTCGAGATAACGTCCCCCTGCAGTGAATTCTTTTACCGGGGCCACGACTTCGAGGAGTTGGTTGCCAATTGGAATAAGGGCATTCTCAAGCCCAAAATGACCAACCCCCGGGTCCCGATAACAAACCTCAACACCAAGTACCTCACAAATTTCTTTTTCTACCGGTGCAAGTTCCCGCGCCACCAGTGCAATCTGGCGTAGTCTCAACCACATATCCCTTTCCCCTTTGTACGTGAGGGGTTAATTAGACACCCTCTTTGCGTCAGCGTCGAGCACGGCGCGAATCGTTGCAAATCGCTGTCTCGTCAAACTGTAACGCGTCACCAGATAAAGCCAGACAACATTGAACGCAGGGACAAAGTAAGCATCAAGAACACCGATCCTAAAGATCATCTCGTCGGTAATTTCAACTGCCGCTTCTGGCATGGCGATCACGAAATCGATAAGCATACCTGCAACCAAAATGCCTCCCGCAGTCGTTACTTTACCGGAAAACGAGATGGCTGAATTAAACACACCCTCCTGACGAAGGCCCGTTTCGAATTCCTGTACATCAACTGTATCGGCGACCATCGAAGCAAACATGATGAGTCCAACTGTACCAAAGTAACTAAGTACAACGGCATTGACTATGAGCAGGGCGAGCAACTCCATTGTGCCATTTGCCGGCGCGACACTCAGAAACCGAAGCGTCACAGGAATCGCTGTTAATAGAATGGTCGCGATCGCACAGGTAATCAGCAGGTACTTTTTATCGACTCTTTTTTGCAGTGGAACAACCGTCAGGAAGGCTAAAAGACCGCCTAAAAAGGTGAGTGCCATCCAACGCAGCATTTCTCCCGTCAGTCCCCAGAAATAGGTGTTGACGTAGATCTGCATTGCCTGGTTCGTACCACCGACAACGCCGCTGGCCAGCACCGCAAAGAAAAGCAGCCGGAAGTCACGGTTGTTAAACGCCACTGTCAGTTCTTCTTTGATCGCAGTCCAACTGAAGCGGCGATGGCCTTCAACCGGCTGCGGCAGATATTGCACTTGATCAAGCGTCAGCCAGGTGGTCAATAATCCCGCGACGAGGACAGTCGCCGACAACATGAGCGCAAACTTCTCATATCCGACTGGATTTAACTGGCCCTGGGGATAGGCCTCCGTAGCCGCAAAGGCATAACTGTACATGGAGAAAGTAAATACGATACCGACGACCCAGCCGACCGCAAATCGCCAGGCCAGAAGTTCACTTCGCTCCTGATAGTTGTCACTCATCTCCGCAAAAAGGGCATTCCACGGCACCGCATAGAACGTAAAGAGAAAACGGGTGCCCACAGCAAAAACAACCAACCAGATAAACAGTCCGCTCTCATCCAGATCCGGCGGCGAGAACAAACCGTAAAGAAGCAAAGCAAACGGGCCGACCGATGCAAACATCAAAGGGTGCCGACGACCCAGTTTGTGCCGGAAGTTGTCAGAGAATGACCCCACCAACGGGTCACTCACGGCATCAATGATCAGTGCTATACCCAACGCAATCGATGTATAGAATGCGGGCAATCCAAGGACCTGATTGTAGTAGAGGAGCAGAAAGCCCTGGAAAGCGAGTTCCTTCAGTGCACTGGGGACAATGCCGATACCCTGGCTGACTTTGGTCCCCAGACTGATCGGCAGATCCCGGCGCTTTGGCCGGA
>CAZSYW010000470.1:0-1799 GCA_964611315.1 uncultured Rhodospirillaceae bacterium | reverse complement strand
TATGGATACCAACATTCCATACATGCGGATTTCAATGAGGTAATAAATAACCCAGGCGCTGGTCAACATTAGCGACAGAACATAAAAATACTCCGCCCGGCGTGCCCTTGGCCAAATACGGTAAGATAAAAATGCTGACAGCAAAAATAGGAGCGGATTGAGTAATTTGGCACTGATTTCGTCCATAGCCGTCAGATGCAGCCATCCGCGCAATATTAAATAATACCCATAAGGGTGGTTATCAAATTGCAACCACCAATCGATAGACTGCATTAGACTCCAATTGATGTCCGCAAACTTAAGGGTCACGACCTCGTCAAACCAGAAGCCATGATTGAGGTTGGTAAACAACGTGTGCGCAAACACTAAAACTGATAGGAGGAAAAACCCAATTTCAGGTTTGCGCATAAGAGATTTCATTAAACCGAAACCTTTAACTTGGGAATAACAAATACCGCTACTAAGAGAAACCACTTCCGACATCGTCGGTACAATTCTATACAAACTCAATCAATATCGGAGGCAAATATAGACCTAATTGGTTTACTTAAATTTGTCCAAAGTCGAAAAAAAATAGGCAAGAACTTGAGCTTCTGTCGTTGTCGTGTTTGGAATTGCCAGTCGTTTTTCAATAATTTCCTGGTCCGTTACACTTAAGGGTTTCTTGCCCTCCAGACGCACTCCAAAGCTTCGGTCCATCGCAATGGCCAGTTTGAAATAATACCGCGATTCAAGCTCTCTCGGCGAAACGCATTCACCGCGGGCATAGTATCTGCCCAATAGATCGGCGGCGAGAACACTACCTTGCCTAGCCGCCATATCCAGGAATTTGACATACCAAATACAATGTCCCTTCTTAGATTCCCGGATGCCGGCACCTTTGGACCGGTGGTGGATCGTTAACGCGTACATCACTGCGCCATTGAGGTCGCCGAGACGGGCGCTTTTCAGAAACCATTCTTGTGCTTTTACCCGGTATTCTTGATGCAAATTTACCTTGCCAAGTAAATAAGCCGCGTACGCTTCGCCCTGTTCCGCTTTTCTCTCAAGAGCCGGAATAGCGGCTAAGATTTGTCCCCGGTAGTATTGACGATACCCGTCATCGCTATTGCGGATAAAATATATGGCCGCACCGATAACAATTAGTCCGGCTACCGAGATCCAATTTCTGGCGAGCATTGGTAAAATATTTCCTGGTAATTCTGATATAAAAATCGGTAGGTGTCGGGGCATCTCAAACGGAAATCAACGTACTGTCAAAATCGGGTCTAAAATTACAGTGATCACTTTGGTACTATCGACGTGTGCCACCATTGGGCGGTTCGGCTTAGTCCTTCATTCATCGTAAATGGTGGCACCCACCCGAGTTCGGAACATATTCTAGTGCTGTCAATTACCAAGGAACCGGTCAAACGTTGAATTGCTGAATGTTGGCCCGTCATGGCACCGCCAAACGCCAGCAACCACTTAGGCGCACGCCACAAATGTGGTGAGCGCCCAAGAGCCTCCGCCAAGCGAATAGCAAGTTCAGGCGTTGCAATATCTTCCCCGTCGCTTACCAAATAGGTTCTACCGGGTGTTTTTTCATGCAGAGCGACAGCCGCGATTGCAGATGCAAGGTTATCCACAAACACCAAGCTGCGGACATTTTTCAGCCCACCAATAGGTAGGGGCCATCCCTTTTCACAGGCATTCATTAGACTGAGAAAGTTTCCTTTTACATTGGGACCATAAACCAGGGGCGGCCGCAATACGACTGTCTCAAGCCCGGTACTGCCGGATACGACTCCAAGTTCCTT
>CAZSYW010000469.1:0-1802 GCA_964611315.1 uncultured Rhodospirillaceae bacterium | reverse complement strand
AGAGAGGCGATAGTTCAAGGTGGTGAAATTGTAATTCCCTTGAGGGATCGAATTCTCGGCCGGACATTAGCAGACGATTTGGTGAGTCCGGTGGATGGCAGCGAAGTATTAGCTGCTGGTGAGATGATAGACGAAGCGGCAGTTGAATTGATCGAGACACATAATATCAACCAAGTAAAGGCGCGATCGCCAATTACTTGTGGGACAAGATATGGGGTCTGTGCGAAGTGTTACGGAAGAGATCTCGGACGTGGTCACATTGTTAATAGGGGTGAAGCAGTAGGTGTGATTGCCGCGCAAAGTATCGGCGAGCCGGGCACGCAACTTACGATGCGTACTTTCCACATTGGCGGTGCAGCGACTGCCCAGGCTGCCGCAAGCAATGTGGAAGTCAAAAACGACGGTACAGTAAATTTCAATAGACTTCGCGTTGTTAAACGAAGTGACGGTCGGAATGTTGCCGTATCACGATCGGGCGAGCTAGTAATTCATGATAACCACGGAGTTGATCGTGAGCGATATAAAATTCCATACGGAGCTGAACTGGGAGTAAACGATGGCGATACCATCAAAGGGGGTCAGGTAGTCGCTACATGGGATCCCCATACTCACCCAATTGTTTCGGAGGTTGCAGGGCAGATTGCGTTTGCTGATATGATAGATGGTGTTACTGTTTCTCAACAGATGGATGATTTGACCGGCTCTAGCACATACCTCATTCTTGATTCTCAACAGCGTCGAGGATCAGCTAGTGATGCACGACCTGCTGTCGGGATTGTCGATGGCCGGGGGCGTCCGAAAACTATCCCAGGCACCGATACCCCCGCACGTTATCAAATGCCGGAGGGCGCTACGGTTTTAGTGGCTGATGGAGCCAAGGCTGAGAAAGGGCAGATTCTCGCACGCATCCCACAGGAAATATCGAAGACTCGTGACATTACAGGAGGCTTGCCTCGTGTTGCTGAATTATTTGAGGCTCGGAAGGCCAAGGACCCGGCCATATTAGCCACGCATACGGGAGTTGTGTCTTTTGGAAAAGAAATAAAGACAAAGATTCGGTTGGTCATTACGGACGAAGAAGGCACTGAGCATGAAATGTTGATCCCGAAAGTGAGCCGTATAAATGTATTCGAAGGCGAACATGTAGAAAGGGGTGATGAGGTCGTTGATGGCCAACCTATTGCTAGCGATATACTTGATTTGTTAGGGGTCGAGTCATTGGCTAATTTTATTGTTAATGAAGTGCAAGAGGTCTACCGGTTGCAGGGCGTTAAGATCAATGATAAGCACATAGAGGTAATCGTTAGACAGATGCTGCGAAAAGTACGGATAATCGATGCGGGCGATAGCAGTCTTCTAGAAGGTGATCAAGCGGAACGTTCAACGGTATTGGAGGAAAATGAAGAACTGGCCCGCGACAATAAGACTTTAGCTACCTTTGTACCCGTTCTTCTTGGAATAACAAAAGCCTCTCTGAGTACTGAGTCCTTTATTTCAGCCGCCTCATTTCAAGAGACAACCCGCGTGCTTACTGACGCGTCGATGAACGGAAAGGTCGATAGACTTCGTGGTTTAAAGGAAAATGTGATAGTTGGCCGCTTGATTCCGGCTGGTACAGGGCTCGCATACCACGAAGATCGTCGTCAAAAAAGGCGGGAATCGGTTACGGAGCAGGAAGCGTTTGATGAGTTTGTGTTCGCCACCACTGGTTCTGAGAGCGAATGTTCGGAAGAGGCTGTTGCTGAAGCAATTGGGGCGTAGTGAATGTATGCCTCAATCGATTCCAATTTGAAATAGCGGGA
>CAZSYW010000468.1:0-1811 GCA_964611315.1 uncultured Rhodospirillaceae bacterium | reverse complement strand
AGACCCACCCACATCAAAAAAGATCAGGAGTTTTACTGCATTGTGGCGTTCTGGCACCATACGTATGTCTAAGTACCCACGTTTCGCCGTCGAGCGGATCGTATCATCAAGATCTAATTCGGTCGCCGCACCCTCCCGGGCAAACCGGCGTAAACGCCTTAACGCCACTTTAATATTACGGGTTCCGAGCTCAACAGAATCATCAAGATTTTTAAACTCGCGCTTATCCCAGACCTTAACCGCAGAGAAATTCCGATTGCCATCCTGCCCAATACGTACGCCTTCCGGATTAAAACCATATGCACCAAAAGGTGAGGTGCCAGCAGTACCTATCCACTTATTGCCGCCCTGGTGACGCTTCTTTTGTTCCTCCAGACGCTTCTTCAAGGCTTCCATTAACTTGTCCCAGCCGCCCATCGCTTCAATTTGAGCTTTCTCCTCATCTGTAAGGGACTTTTCGGCCAGTTTCCTCAGCCATTCTTCAGGTATTTCGTGGGCTTGGCCTTCAGGAGCTTCCAGTCCATTAAAAACATGGCCAAAAACTTTATCAAACCTATCAAGGTTACGTTCATCCTTTACCAGACAGGATCGGGAAAGATAGTAAAACTTCTCAATTTCGTAGTTGGCGTGTCCTGCTTCAACGGCCTCAACCAATGTCAAGTATTCCCTTAGGCTCACGGGCACACCTGCATCACGGAGCTTGAAAAAGAAATTGATGAACACAATCAAACGCTCCTAAATATTGTCAGCGATTATGGGCTGCTCTAACTCGGCGGTCTTCAGTTCCGTGCTATGGTTCTGCTCTATCATTACATCTCAACATTTTCCCTCCCATGACTGATCAATATGTTCACTACCCTTTAGTTACGTTCGCGCCGGTTTAGAAATGCGAGCCGCTCAAGCATGTGAACGTCCTGCTCGTTCTTCAATAATGCTCCATAAAGAGGAGGGATTAGATCCTTGCTGTCATCGGAGCGTAGAACTTCCGGGGGGATCTCCTCTACCATCAAGAGTTTTATCCAGTCTAGCAGCTCCGACGTCGAAGGCTTTTTCTTAAGTCCCGGCACATCTCTGAGACCATAAAAAACATTCATTGCCTCCGATACTAACCGTTTTTGCACGTCTGGATAATGGACCTCTATGATCTCACGCATAGTATCTTCATCCGGAAAAGAAATGTAATGGAAGAAACAGCGGCGCAAAAATGCATCTGGAAGTTCTTTTTCATTGTTAGACGTAATAACAACTATTGGGCGTTGCTTGGCTACAACGCTCTCCTTGGTCTCATAGACGTGGAACTCCATTCGGTCCAACTCGAGCAAAAGATCATTCGGAAACTCTATATCCGCCTTATCAATTTCATCGATTAGTAACACCGGGCGTATTGCCGATTCAAAGGCCTCCCATAACTTACCCGGAAGAATATAGTTAGCTATTTCGTGTACACGTTCATCTCCAAGTTGTGAATCACGCAATCGAGCCACCGCATCATACTCATATAGGCCTTGTTGTGCTTTGGTTGTTGATTTCACATGCCACTGCAAAAGCGGCGCTCCTAATGCGTCCGCAATTTCTTGGGCCAAAACGGTCTTACCAGTACCTGGTTCGCCTTTAACCAAAAGTGGCCTTTCCAAAGAAACAGCGGCATTGACCGCTATTTTTAAATCTTTTGTAGCTACATAAGTAGCCGTTCCTTCAAACCGCTTTGTCATAAAAATTTCCTTCTTTCGCTCTGGACAGCTACGAACACGTAAACGGGCAACGCCTACCAAAGAAAGCCCAAAGCAACTCAAATGACAATGGGAACCATT
>CAZSYW010000467.1:0-1819 GCA_964611315.1 uncultured Rhodospirillaceae bacterium | reverse complement strand
TCAGAGGAGGTCATATAGATATTGCTATTTTAGGTGCTATGCAGGTAGCGGAAAACGGAGATCTCGCAAACTGGATGATCCCCGGCAAACTCGTCAAGGGAATGGGCGGAGCCATGGATTTGGTGGCAGGTGTAAAACGTGTAGTGGTTATCATGGACCAAAATGCCAAGGATGGGAGCCCTAAATTTTTGAAACAATGTAACTTGCCTCTAACGGGCACACAGGTTGTAGATATGCTAATTACCGACCTGGGGGTATACAACATTGATCGGAAAAAAGGTATTACGACCTTGGTAGAATTAGCCCCTGACATAACGGTTAGTGAAGCGCGCAAAAAAACTGAAGCTCGTTTCGAGGTTTTGCCAGGTTTAAAATAGAGACGTTACAATTATAAATTTGTCAGTATTTGGGTTTTATGAGAGGCGTCCGAAAAAATGATGGCCGCGCAAGTCTCTAGAGAAACTTCCAAGCCCTAGGTAAAGACTAGTAACTTTCATTAGTTTGTCGCAGCGTCGGCAGCGGGTATTTTCAAAACAAGAAACTCTAAGTGATAACCCCAGACGGTTTCTTTGAGATCTAACGCTTAAACCATGATCTTACAGTTTTAGCCTTGCTGAAGTTGTAACAAGGTTCGAATTGGCCAAGTAGGCCAGGGTGTTGGTCCCTATTTTTTAAGATTTTTTCCCGAAAGGGTTACAGGCCGTCTTCTAAGACTTCATCAATGAATGCCGGGACGATGTCTGTCGCCGCGCCATAGCGGGTTTCAGAAAAAAAAGTTGCACCCTCCGAAGGTTCCAAGTTGAGTTCGACTGCTCTCGCACCCACTGAAATTGCTTGCTGAACAAATCCTGCCGCTGGATAAACATTACCCGACGTCCCAATGGAGATAAAAAGGCTACATTCATCAAGACTTCGGTGAATTTTATCCATTTCAAGTGGCATCTCTCCGAACCAGACTACATGTGGGCGCAGCGTGTTCCTTTCGCTGCAGCTAGGGCAGATCGTTTCAATGCTTAGGTTTTTTTGCCACGAAAGAATAATTTGGCAGGTGGCACAACGTACTTTTAATAATTCTCCGTGCATGTGTATTAGATTTTCCGAGCCGCCAAGTTCATGTAGGTTATCGATGTTTTGGGTAACAATCGTCACTATTCCGTGCCAATCATGCTCAAGTTTTGCTAAAGCTATGTGAGCCGCGTTAGGTGTCACGTTATTATTTACAAGCTGTTTTCGGCGGGAGTTGTAGAACTCCTGTACACGCTGCGGATTTCGCTGGAAGGCTTCCGGCGTAGCGACATCTTCAATGCTTACTTTGGACCAAATACCATCTGCATCGCGAAATGTATCAAGACCGGATTCCTTTGAAATACCCGCACCTGTTAAGATGACGATGTTTTGTTCTGATTGGCTAGTCATGGTATGAAAAGTAAATGGGAGACTGATTTGGTCAAGGTTCTTTTTGTATGCACCGGAAATATTTGCCGTTCGCCAACAGCAGAAGGCGTGTTCAGAAAATTGGTGATTGATGCCGGCGTTAGTGATAAAATTTCTGTTGATTCCGCGGGTACGGGAGCGTGGCACGTCGATCAGGCGCCTGATAGGCGGTCACAGGAAGCAGCAAAAATAAGAGGGATTGACCTCAGTGCTCAACGGGCACGACAGGTTACAATCGACGACTTCAAGAATTTCGATTATGTGCTTGCCATGGATGCAGCCAACCTGAGAGTTTTAAACGAATTGTGTCCATCCGATCTCGTGTCGTGCATCTCGTTGTTTTTGGATTATGCCCCCTCACTCAAACGGCGGGAAGTGCCTGATC
>CAZSYW010000466.1:0-1819 GCA_964611315.1 uncultured Rhodospirillaceae bacterium | reverse complement strand
CTAATTGCTCTAGCCGATGGCGTTGGCGGCCGAGATGCGGGCGAAGTGGCAAGTTTCGAAGCAATAAACGCGTTGCAGAAGTACTTGACCGAATGCCAAGACAAAGGAGCTATCAGATCTAAGGACAACAATCCCACCTTGCATCAACCCGTGATTGCAAGTGGACTGAACTCTACTAGCCACCTACTGGATCAAGCACTGGCAGCAGTAATTCACGCCAATGATAAAGTTTATACTATGAACCAAGATCGTGGTTTGCCTCCAGATAGGTCAATGGGAACGACATTGATAGGCCTAATCTGCGCACCGGACGACCCATGGAGCACCGTCGCATTTCATGTGGGCGATAGCCGGTTATATCGATTGCGAGACGGACAGATGGAGCAACTGACGCGGGATGATACGGCGCACCAAAACTGGCTCGACAACGGTAGTGTCGGAAAGGAACCAAAAAACAATATATTATCTCAGTGTATTGGACCGCAATCGCATGTGCAGCCGACCATTTTTGCGCCGGCGTTTCTCCGGGATGATTTGTTACTGCTGTGCTCCGACGGCCTATCGGACCTAGTGGACGAGGCGGAATTACGAGACCGAATGTTAGAAACCGACCGCAAACAACTTTACGTTACTTGCGAGACATTAATCGCCGCCGCCAATAATTACGGAGGCAAGGACAATATCACCACCGTTCTTGTTTCTCGACAATGAGCATTCGACAGACCACACCATGGCCGGGGAGTAG
Organism: uncultured Rhodospirillaceae bacterium; assembly: GCA_964611315.1. GTDB lineage: Bacteria > Pseudomonadota > Alphaproteobacteria > UBA7887 > UBA7887. The sequence continues at coordinate 1,074 of CAZSYW010000466.1, read as the reverse complement.
ATCACCGGAAAATAAATATGAAAAAAATGGCTCAATCGTTCCTTCCCGAATTTCGTTCAAATTACGGGATAACCGGCATCAATTCGCCTACTAAGACCGAACTTCCATTGACGCCGCAATTTGGCACGGCGCTAAGTAGGGCATTGGCTGGACTTGCCAAAAAATTTAATGCATTGTTTGTTTAGTATTAGTGAATTTTTGATGTCATCCAATTCGTTAATATCTAACAGGTGCAATGGGTTATTAAAATTTTGTATCCATTATTTTGGAAGTAACTCCGTTTAGCAGGCTAAATATTTCATGAATGAAATTCGGGGGCGCAGATAACACGATGGGTTCGATGACCCTAGCAGCTAAAATCGCAGCTGCCGTTGCTCTAGTTGTGATGCTCACGTTGGGCGTGGCGTTAGCGCAAGCCAAATTGCCTTGGCGTCCGGACAGTCTGATAACATTGACTGCTGAGGACGAGGATATAAAGGATGTGCTGCGTACGATATTGCGTAGCAATCGCATGGTGGCAATTTTCAAGGGTGCCGTGGAAGGCACCGTGGACCTCGATGAAGAAGACGTGCCAGCCCAAGGCATATTCAACAAACTAATCACGGAATTTGAATTACAGTTTACCTACGACGAGGGTACTAGGACGGTAACCATCCAGCCCAACTATGTAGCGAGTGTCGCACCCAAGGCGGCCGCTCCAGTTCGGGATTTTGTGGTCCCACAGTATGTCAATTTCAATGTAATCCAGGCTGTATTGGAAAAATTTGGTCTCGGCTCTGAGGGTATTACATACGACAACAATTCCGGTACCATTTCGTTATTTGGAATGGCGGACCGCATTCAGGATATCAAGCTACTAATCGAGCAGCTTGATAAATCAGCGGAGGGGCGCCAAGAGCGCGAGCTGATTGACCGGCGCTCTGAGTATGAGGGCAGACTCTATCAGGAACTATTGAGCGCCAAGGTCAAGGTAATTCCTTTGCGTTACGCCAGCGTCACGGAAACCACTAAGACGTTCCAAGGCAGAACTGTATCTGTGCCAGGGATAGAGGAAACCTTGCAGGCAATTTTAGG
>CAZSYW010000465.1:0-1830 GCA_964611315.1 uncultured Rhodospirillaceae bacterium | reverse complement strand
TCGAGGTGCAGCAGAAGACCCACCGCCAAACATGCCGGGTCTCTTTTCCGGAAGAAAAGGTGGAATTGTAATCTACGAAAGATAAAACAGATACCATCAACCGGCTTCGGGAAACCGAAGCCGGTTTTTTTTGCCTGTTTTCCGACCTATGCACTACCAGCTCTATACTTCAATTAAATTTAGGACCGATGGTCCGCATGGTGGATTAACGTCACCGCGATTTAAATCCTTGAATTTAAACTAAGGCAACTAGTACACACTGTTCCCTCGTGTTATCGTATCCGGACAGTTGGTCAGCTGGCCGTCGGCTGCAACGCCCATTATTTTATTGCTGTCCAGGCGGGGATGCGCCGGGGGAGACCTCGCTACCCGATAAGGGTGGGTAACATAAAAAAAGAAAACGCGCCTTTTGGACCAAAGCTACCCCTCATGGGGCAAGTACTGGGTCCACTGTAACCGCCAAATATATAATTCATCGAGTGCGGTGTAGGTCGCTCCTTCGGCGATTTTATCGCAGAATAAGGAGATTTTTGGGGATTTAGGTCTCCACTGACCTTCTGTTTCTATTGTCTCGTCACCGAATGTGCGGATGTCCGAGATATGGAATATTTGGAAGAAACAAAGGGATGGATAATAAACTAGACGCCGTCGCAATGGCCGAGGAATATTACGACAGCACACCTGCAGTCGAATTTTATAAAAACGTATGGGGCGGTGAAGACATCCACATTGGTCTCTATCGCACGAATGACGAAGATATCGGTGAAGCAAGCCAGCGAACCGTCGTCAATATGGCTCAACGACTTTCTCCCATAGAAACAGATACTAAGGTGATTGATCTGGGCTCTGGTTTTGGCGGGACAGCTAGATTTCTCGCTTCCAATTTTGGCTGTCAGGTCACTTGTGTAAATGTCAGCGAAACACAGAATGCTTTGAACCGAGAGATGAACGAAGAGGCCGGACTTTCGGATCAGATCGATGTCATTCGCGGTAGCTTCGAAGAGGTGCCATTACCAGATGAGGGCTACGATATCGCATGGTCTCAAGACGCGATTTTGCACAGTTCTGATCGAAAGGCAGTTCTTGATGAGGTCCAAAGGCTTTTAAAAACAGAGGGCGAATTCATCTTCACAGATCCGATGCAAAGCGAAGGCTGCCCGACACACGTATTGCAACCAATTCTCGACCGCATTCACCTAGAGACGCTTGGCTCCGTAGAGTTTTACAGGAGCAATTTGAAAAATCGCGGCTTTATCGAAATCGACACGATCGAGCGTGTCGATGACATGCGCACCCACTATGCACGGGTCAGCGAGGAACTGCGCAAAAACTATGACGAAATTTGTGAACTCTCCGGCCCCGACTATGTGGAAAACATGATGGAGGGTTTGGACCATTGGATGGAAGGCGCAGACAAAGGTTTTTTAGCGTGGGGGATTATGCATTTTCAAAAGAAATTGAAGGTTTCCTCAAACATGCGTGTCTAGCTCACGTACTCCCGCGTCGACGAAGGAAAAGAAAGTGGACTTCAGGTTTTCCCACGGGGAAGGTATAAATAACGCCTAGCCGTATATTAGTAATATATTGATATAATTAACCTTTAGGAGTAGTAATTAAATCTTTGGCGATTAGGCTATTTCGAAAAATTCCACCAGAAAATCACTACCGATTTCGCTTTAATTCCGCTCAGGGCAGTCATTATCGCGGAGGATCTACTTCATGCGTTCGCGTTCTATTTTAATCTCCGCCTCTATTAGGAACTCTCGGAGTTCACCGAGCGGGAAATAAACGTCATCCAACAGATAAAGCGGTTCAAAATTTCCGGAAGAT
>CAZSYW010000464.1:0-1831 GCA_964611315.1 uncultured Rhodospirillaceae bacterium | reverse complement strand
CCACAGCAACGGTCGGCCAGACAGTCCCGTTTTGAATAACGCCTAAGAGTTGTGCCGTACCGGCAGCGACAAACCATTGTCCAAAACCCATCACCCCTGTAGCGCTTCCTACCACGAGTGGATTTACCCCAATGGCCCCTGAGGTGGCAGCTGGTTGGCTCATACCATGAGCGAAAGTTATAATTGCCATAGGCAAATAAAGCGCCAAAGGGATTAGGCCAAATCCCAAGCACCAAAGCACCATCGCGAGGCAAGCGGTTAAAGCTAGTCCTGTACCACGGATTATCATGCAATGAATGCCCCAGCTCTGGGCAACACGGACAGTTACCAAATTCCCCAGAACATAACCAATTGATAATAAAGGAAAATATGCGCCATAGGCCGTCGGTGGCTGCCCCAGCACATCAGCCATAACAAAAGGTAATCCGGCAAGCATGGCATACCATGCAGACAACGTGCACGTGGTATGGCCGGCATAACCAAGAAAAACGGGAGATTTTAGAACCTGAACACTTTCTTGTATTGTTTTAAAAAAATTTAAGTTGGTTCCCTTGGGTTGGGTCTCCGGAAACCATAAGAACGTAATAACGAAAACCGCAAATCCAAGGCCAGAAGAGATCCAAAAACTTATTCGCCATCCAAAAGTCACATCGATCCAACCCCCTAGCATGGGTCTTGCTGAACCAATAAGAGCACTGACCATAGTGACCAAACCGATTGCGCTCGCCGCCCGATTTCGTCCGTAAATATCGCGCGCAACAACGCGTGAAAACATCAATCCTGCGCAGGCTCCGATGGCCTGCAGCACACGGCCCACCACAAGTAATTCAATCGATCCAGCGACGGCGCAGATTAACGGTGCAATGATGTATACCGCCAAGCCGACCAATATTATATGCCGCCGACCAAACCGGTCAGCGAGAGGGCCGTAGACTAACTGCGCACAGGCGAAGGTGAGGAGGTAAAGGCTTACGGTTAACTGTACTTCCGCATAGCTAGCATTAAACTCTTCCTTCAATCCTGGCAGGGATGGTAGAAAAACCTGCAATGCAAATGGACCAACTATTCCCAACATGACCAGCATACATATTAGGTCCAGTGTCGGCGTCGGCTGTTTATTGCTCATACGGTTATTATATAGTATGGCGACACTTCCGTCTCTCTAAGAGCGGTGATAAGGTTATACGCACATAAGATTGGGGGGGTAACCATGCAGCTTGAGCGTTTTCGAAAATTTAATACCCGTGACGTCTATCCCGGCGGCAAGATGGACAATGATATGTGCATGACTGTGAAAGCGGGCGACCGAATTTTTCTCAGGGGACAGACTGGTTTTGATTTAAACCAGCGGATGACAGACGTCAACGATCCGGCGGCACAGGCTAATCAAGCAATGGAAAATGCTAAAGTCCTCCTTGAGGAGGCCGGCTCGAGCATCGATCACGTGTGTAAAGTGACCACCTATCTCACTGATCCAGCCTATCGAACTGGCGTGTACAACACAGTCGGGCAACACTTAAAGGGCAATCCCACCGTTGCCACTGGCCTTATCGTTAAAGGATTGGCCATGCCGGAAATGAAAGTCGAAATTGACTTGGAGGCTGCAATCCCTGACGAAGGCGCGCATAAAAAATTTCGTCTGCTAAATACTGGACAATGGTTTGGTCAGTCCAGCATTGATAGAGATTCTTGTATGGTCATCAACACGGGCCAGGAAATTTATCTTCGCGGTCAGACGGGCTGTGAACTTGACGGCTCCAAGATGTATGGCCCTGGATTTTCCGCAGAGGCCGCGGCAGCACAGGCCGATCAAGCAATGAAGAATGCGCGC
>CAZSYW010000463.1:0-1835 GCA_964611315.1 uncultured Rhodospirillaceae bacterium | reverse complement strand
AAAGGCTTCATCGTTAATCCAGCATGTTCGAGAAATATATGTTTACACCAACATGGTGAAAGTATTCCTGTTGTCAACGATGTAAGTTTAGCCTTTAAAAATCCGTCTTGTTTTGCAACGTAATTGTTCAAATTTCCATGCTGGGCCATGATTGCGAGGTTAAACCCTCTGGTGCCCTGCCCTACATCGTTTTTCGTTAGTATTTAGTCTAGTCGCGCCAACCGCTCCCATCGCTACGGGGCGCGGAGTTTGAAACGTTGGATCTTGCCGGTTGCCGTTTTTGGAAGCACATTGATGAATGTAAGCCAGCGAGGAAATTTGTATGGAGCTAGGTTCGATTTGATATGAGAGATAAGTTCGTTTTTCAGAGACTCGCTCGCGGTTTCTGGATGCTTTAGTGTAACAAAGGCTGCCGGTTTGGTTAGGTCAGACTCATCGGTTCGTGCTACTACAGCTGCCTCGAGAACCGCTGGGTGTTCCATCAACTTTGCCTCAATCTCGAAAGGAGAACACCAAATACCGCCAACCTTCATCATGTCGTCGTTTCGGCCACAGTAGACGAAAACCCCATCGTCCTTTTTGAAATAGGTATCTCCGGTTTCGAGCCATTCCCCTTTCATCGTCTGCGCTGTGCGTTCGGGTTCCTCCCAATAGTAGCCGGCAATAGAGGGTCCTTTAATCAGCAACCGCCCAACCTGACCTGTTGGTACTTCTTTGTCTTCTTCATCAAGAATCCGTGCTTGATAGCCGGGCACAAGGACACCGCTCGCGCCCGGCACGACGTCACCTATTCGGTTGGTGATGAATATGTGCAGCGCCTCAGTGGATCCGATCCCGTCAATTATGTCTATTCTAAAATTCCTCTGCCACTGGTGTAGAATATTTGCTGGCAAAGCTTCACCGGCGGAAACACATGCACGAAGAGAGGTCAAGTCCGGTTTTTCATCAGCATGGTCATAGGTATTCAACAGGGCCGCGTACAATGTCGGAACACCGAAATAAAGGCTTGGCCGATAGCGGTAAATATTTGCAAAGGTAATGTCTGGGGTAGGTTTTCGAGAATCTAAGATTACCCGTGCGCCCGCCCAAAGTGGCAATGTCATTGCATTTCCCAATCCGTAGGCAAAGAACAATTTTGCTGCCGAGTAAAAAATGTCATCTGCTGTAATCTTTAGGCAACCTACACCGTAGAGTTCGCTAGTCACGACCATGTCTCGGTGTTTGTGGACAGCTGCCTTGGGTCTTCCCGTCGAGCCAGACGAAAACAACCAAAAACAATCATCTTGGGCCGTGGCAGGAAACGGTGAAAGCGTGGGGAGGGCAGATTCCATTAGGGTCTCCAGCAGCAATGTTTTGTTGGTGGAGGAACCCTCTACAAGTATCGACGGAGGTTTATGCCTTGCTGCAATAAGCGCGAGTTCAACTTCTTCTTCGTATTCCGGGGAGTAGCATAGCCCCTGGCAGGCTGTTTTTTCTATCATGAATGTATAATCATCTGCGCGAAGCAACGTGTTGATCGGGACTGGTACAATCCCGGCCTTTATTGCACCCCAAAACAGGTAAAAGAAGGCTGGGGTGTCCTTCACTACCATCATCAGTCGTTCGCCAGGTGCGATTCCTTGGCCAAGCAGCGCGCTACCACATCTGTTAACTTTTTCGGACAAGACTCCGTACGTCACGGTCTCATTCGCGCATTCAATCGCAATCTGTTCCCCACGATTTTCTTGTATATGGCGGTCGATAAATGGCACCGCTACATTGAAAGGGTCGGGGAAAGAAATTTTCGCTGGCACGGAAGATCTGTCGATCTTTACTAAAAAGTCAGTCATGGCCGG
>CAZSYW010000462.1:0-1835 GCA_964611315.1 uncultured Rhodospirillaceae bacterium | reverse complement strand
GACCCACTAGCCTGTTCAGTCAGAACCTCTCGTTCTCTTTGAATTGATGCTGGATCTAAATTTTCGCGATCAATGGCTAACGGCCGAGCAGCACATATATGCATAGCAATCTTGTGCCCAAGTTCATGCAAGCGTTCGGGTTTCCCGTTTGATTCCAGTGCTAATAGCACACCGATTTTTCCTAAATCCTCACTTACAGCGTTGTGTGTATAAGTGGCAACGATACCCTCCTTTACACCAAGTGCACAACTCCTGCGGAGAACCATGTTTTCCCCTAACTTACCAACCATTGCGATTAACTGCTCAGCTACGGTGGCATCGTCATTGGTCAACCTTGCATCCTGTAAACCATTAATATCGCCATCAATATCTAGCGCCAGTCCCGCTATTTCGCGCGTAAATTTTTGAAATTCCTGGTTTCGGGCAACAAAATCGGTCTCCGTATTTACCTCAACCAACGCACCCACCGTCCCTTGTGCCGCAACCCCAATCAACCCTTCCGACGCAACACGGCCGGCCTTCTTCGCCGCAGCGGCCAGACCTTTTTTTCGCAGCCAGTCAATAGCTTGATCAATCTCTCCATTCACCTCAGCCAATGCTCGCTTACAGTCCATCATTCCGGCGCCAGTCTGTTCGCGTAGTTGCTTCACTAAGGATGCATTAATTCCAGGCATTCCTCACCTTATATTTGTTGTGTCGATTGAGTGCATTAGGAGCTTTTTCTCTCATCGACGTCAAGAGTTTTCGCTCGCCGAGGGCTCACCTTGCTTATTGCCCGCAGTTTCAAGTAGCGCTTCATCACCAGGGTTCGGAACCTCCTCCCCACTCTCGGAATTTGGTTCAATTCTTGTATTCTCCGACATTTCCTTTTCTGATTCCGTTTTGTCTGGCCCGGCAATATCTGGCGTTTCACCGTTACCAGTTTCATCTGGTAGCACCTCTATTGGCCCTTCTTCCTCCGCCCCTACATCTGCACCAGTAGCCGCCATTTCTTTCTGCAGGCCACCGAGAACTGCTTGCGCAATGAGATCACAATAAGTGGAGATTGCCCGGGTTGCATCATCATTTCCAGGAATTGGATACTGGATGTCGTCAGGATCCGAATTACTGTCGATGACTGCAATCACAGGAATTCCTAGTTTGTTCGCCTCATGTTTGGCAATTTCTTCTTTATTGGTATCTACCACAAATACTGCGTCTGGAATGCCACCCATTTCCCTAATTCCGCCAAGTGCACGGTCCAGCTTATCTCTCTCACGAGTTAGATTAAGCAGCTCTTTTTTTGTTAGACCCAGGTTTTCTTCTGCCAATTGTTCATCGAGTGTTTTTAAACGGGCGATAGAGTTCGAAATTGTTCTCCAGTTTGTGAGCATTCCGCCAAGCCAACGATGATTTACGTAGTACTGACCACACCGCTTTGCCGCATCTGATAACGGGATAGCTGCCTGCCTTTTGGTTCCAACGAACAAAACACGACCTCCGTTAGACACGACATCGTGGACAAATTCTAAAGCACGATACAGTAACGGAACTGTTTGTTGTAAATCGATGATATGAACACCATTGCGAGTGCCAAAAAGATATGGGTCCATTTTCGGGTTCCACCGTCGAGTTTGGTGTCCAAAATGGACTCCGGCCTCTAACAGTTCCCGCATAGTGAATGTTGGAATAGCCATCTACTAGCTCCTTTTTCCGGTTAATCCACCGCGGGTGAAACTCCATTCCAACCTACTTAGACCAGTCGGAACACCGGAAGGCCCCCTAGCATACGCCGTCAGGAAGCCAAAACCCGCGTGAGAAATAGGTTTAAACTGCCCCAGATTTATCGTGCTGTG
>CAZSYW010000461.1:0-1842 GCA_964611315.1 uncultured Rhodospirillaceae bacterium | reverse complement strand
CGAACCCTCTTCACACTCAAAACTCCAATGGATAATGGTTTAAGACTGTGCAAATTCCAATGTGTCTCCACAGAGCTCAATGAGCCATGAATATTCGAGAGTTTGACAGACTATAGAATAAATAATTGCAGCCTTACACTTTTTTTTATAAAACCCTCCCCACGTGCGTATGCGTTTATTTAATTCTATTTATTTTATTAATATCGTCACAGGCTTTAGTTGTTAAAGCAGAAATATCTATAGAACCTTATTTGCCAATTTTTGGACAACCCTTGAAGGCAGCTGTTTTACCACAGGATCCTGTAGAACTAGCGAGGGTTGAACTAGGCAGGACGCTTTATCATGAAAAACGCCTCAGTCGGGATAATTCTATCTCCTGCAACTCTTGTCATGACACAAAAGCATATGGAGTTGACGGTGAAAAATTCTCTTTGGGGTTCAAAAAACATCTTACTGGACGCAACTCTCCCACAAGTTTCAATGCCTTCATGCATGTGGCTCAGTTCTGGGATGGTCGTGCACCCAGCGTAGAAGAGCAAGCAAAGGGCCCCATCCTAGCTGGGGGAGAAATGGCGATGCCCTCCGCCAACGCGGTAGTCGCCAAATTAAATAAAATCAATGGCTACGAGGTTCTCTTCAAAAAAGCATTCCCGAAGAGCAAGCCGGCCATTACATACGACAATGTCGGCAAGGCCATAGGAGCTTATGAGCGACTTTTTGTAACTCCTGGGCGTTTCGACCAACTGCTTGCTGGCAATAACGATGCGTTGAGTGAAGTGGAAAAACGAGGACTACAGAAGTTTATCACTACAGGTTGTATTTCCTGTCATACTGGAAACCTTCTTGGTGGGATCTCCTATCAGAAAGTAGGCGTTGTAAAACCATGGCCAAACCAAAAAGATCAAGGTCGTTTTGATCTTACAAAAAATGAAGCTGAAAGAATGTTTTTTAAAGTTCCAAGCCTTAGAAACATTGCTAAGACAGGGCCATACTTTCATGACGGTTCCGCTGCAACACTCAAACAGGCTATCGAAATGATGGCAACTCACCAACTTGGTCGTGATCTTTCAAAAGAAGACATTTCTGACATCATTGCGTTTTTCAAAGCTTTAACAGCCGAACTGGATTCGGCCATTTCATCACCTCCCAAGAGTTTCCCCGGGAAATAGATTGCATCAATTTAAGCTTATGAAGTCGATGAGATAACTCGAGGCTACTTTTGTCTGAAAAGTTGTTTTGGGTGACTCTAGTGTAATTGGTTTCAATAACCTGCCATTTGTTCAGCCTCAAGAGTAGGTGGGTAGAGCGGGCGAAGGGAATCGGGACCTCTTTCCCTCTTAAAACATCCACGGGATAGTTTTTGGCAATGCGCTACCAGAGAGGGATATGAAAAATCAGTGCTGGTCAAATACTTACAAGTGGACTTTTGCCGGTTCCAGTTGATTCCCTGCATTCTAGGGTTATTACTTCCCCGTAAGTGTCATGAGGTAGGCCATGACGTCGGCTAGTTGTCCTTCGTCGAGTAGAATGTTCATCGGAGGCATGGGACTAGCGCCGAGTTTGTCGAATCCCTCAGCCAGTTTCGCCGTTGGGTTGATCAGACTTTCATAAATATAGGCGCGATCTTTACGGCTAGCGATGCCGTCCATTGCTGGACCAATGACGCCTCCTTTATTGCCTACCTTGTGACAGCGCACACAAGAGGCAATGGCGTGTTTATGAAAGATGTCCTCACCGCGCTTGGCCAGGCCTTGGATCTCTTTTTGTTCAGCCGGATTTTTGTAGACCGGCTTCACTTCCTGCAGTGAAAGATCGTCAAACCAAGCGGTGCCTTTGGCCTGG
>CAZSYW010000460.1:0-1849 GCA_964611315.1 uncultured Rhodospirillaceae bacterium | reverse complement strand
GCGAGAATTGATCGATGCGATCGTCAAGGAAGTCGAAACGACGAACAAATTTAATAGCCAGGGCACTGCGGACGCCGACGTTCAAGCTGAGGAAGGTCAGACCAAAGAAAGGACGAGGGAGTTATTCACGGGCTAACTGAACTTCAAAGGCGGGTTCCGTTTCGGGACGCGACTAAGGGCTGGAAAAATAGCTCCACAGCCTTGGCTGCCTAACCCCACCCGTTCCTCACAATCAAACACCCCCTCACATAGAAATTACAACCGGTAGAACCCAGCAGCATATTTTCGTATTCCCGCACCAAACTTGGTAACTATATCATCCAAATCTTTTTTCACCGGAACAAGAACGGTGAAACTCTTTATTTCAAAAAGTTCTCGAAAGGGACCGATTAGAGTGCTTGTAAGTAGGTTTTCTGCACGTCATTTTGCTCCATCACTATCTTCAAATATTTCAATAAGTGTCGCGGAGGCCTCATCTTCTGACAAATACCACTCAAATCTCATATGAGAAAACTGACCACAATCCTCTGCGTGACCCTTGCCGTCTAGCTTTGGTGGCTAGAGCTCTGGACAGCATTGCTCCGTCGATATCTTGGAAAAAGGATGAAACTTACTTCTCTGAAATCTACGATGTTTCATCAACGCTAAAGGAGGTGTGAGAAGCTCTATGGACATGCAAATGTACGCACAAATAGCTGAAGTAATTGCCGCATTAGCTCTTGTCTTGACCTTAGTATTTGTGGCGATTGAGTTAAGAAAAAATATATCGCAAACCAAATCGGTCAATATCGCAAATCGTGACCTGGTGAATAGCGAGTTCGTCCATTTCTGGGCGGCCGAAAAGAATGCGCGGTTAGTGGTCAAAGGACGCAATGATTTTGCATCACTCAACAGTGTCGAGCTTTATCAGTTTGAGAGTTTTATTGAACAAAGGGTGAAGCTTTTCGCCTTCGGATCTACAACCGTGTTCGGTGAGGATAGAATAATTCAGCAACATAAAATTCGAGAATTTTTTCAGTATCCTGGCGCAATCGAATGCTATCAAAAAATGGTTTCTAATAAACTTATCCCCCCTATTTGGCGGAACGTCATTGACCCGGCTTTAATTCAAAAGGAATGAAAGACACCTCAATTTTGAAAGGTTCTTGGATTTACTTCAACGAAGACGGCACGAAGGATAAGGATTATTCAGGCACCTACCTCACCAAGTAGGATTCCTCACCATCACCAGCAATCAACGTTAACAGATCCGGCAGCACGAAATCGTTGCCGTATTTCTCAATCAGCGTTGCCTTCCGATAACGCCCATGGCGGCCACGCTCTATGGTATGTCCTCTGGCGCGCGCTCCAACATGATCCTCGCGGCCCGGTACCCGGAGGACGTCGCCGCCCTTGTAATCGCCCCGTTGACGGGGGGGCCGATAGCGGCTGTGCGCCTGTCAGAGGAGTATTACCTCAAGTACCTGAGCGACGACAACCTAACCTCGATAGAGGAAGTGGCCAAGACCCCGCTCTGGAGTGCGTACATGGCCCGGAACATCCGGGAACGGCAGGAAGGGTTTATGCAACAGAATGTGGCGGACTTCCTGGCCGCGATGAAGCGGTCCGGTGAGCACCTGCAGTACTCAACGCTCGAGATCACCCCGTCCCTCCAGCCGCTTTTGGATTTGCTCCTGCCTTTTGTCAAGAAGTATACCCCTGTGTTGGGAGTAGCTCCGAGCTAACGTTTGCTCGGTCCCCCTCACGGTGGTTTAATCACCCCATGAGGCGCTCTATTCTCAGCACCTCCATACGGTTAAATGACATTTATCATTTAGACGTGTGAGTGCTTACGGAGAGGGTGTTGGAA
>CAZSYW010000459.1:0-1864 GCA_964611315.1 uncultured Rhodospirillaceae bacterium | reverse complement strand
CGCATTAACGGAACTAGACTGAAACCTGAACCCGGAGAGCCATGAAACATCACTAGGGGTGGACTACCCGTTTCCCCTAACTCCCGATAATGCGCCTGCCAATTATCGAGGTCGACAAATCGTCGGCGCAATTCTGTCCTCATCGCGGATAATTACTTCCGAATGTCACTGAAACTGAGGATCGCTCTAATAGGATCGCGGCATCCCCAGAACATGTTGGCCTAGATAGCCCAAAATAAGATTCGTAGAAATCGGGGCAATTTGAAAGAGTCTTGTTTCCCGCCATTTTCTCTCTACGTCATATTCCCGCGCGTAACCAAAACCACCGTGGGTTTGCATACAAGCTTCACCAGCATTCCAGGACGCCTCCGCGGCGAGAAGCTTTGCGATGTTTGCCTCCTCTCCACATGGCTGACCCGCATCGAATAGTGCACAGGCAGCACGATTCATCATATCCGCTGCTCGTAACTCGGCATAGGCACGCGCTATTGGAAATTGTATGGCCTGGTTCTGGCCAATAGGTCGGTTGAAAACAACTCTTTCATTGGCATATTCCGATGCTTTGTTGATAAAGAATCGTCCATCCCCCACTGCTTCCGATGCAATCAATATTCGCTCTGCATTCATGCCGTCCAAAATGTATGAAAACCCTTTGTCAGCTTCGCCGATAAGGTTTTCTGGTGGGACAGGCACGTTATCAAAAAATACCTCGTTGGTTTGCGTATTGATCATCGTGTCCAATTTACGAATGGTTAAACCGTCCTCCTTAGCCTCCCTTAAGTCCAGCAGAAAAACCGACAACCCATGACTCCGTTTCTTAACTTGATCAGCCGGCGTCGTCCGAGCCAAGACAAGCATTAAATCCGACTGCATGGCTCTAGATGTCCAGATTTTCTGACCATTAAGACGATATTGATTGCCGTCCCACGTCGCACGAGTTTGCAGTTGAGTCGTATCCGTCCCGGCCGTTGGCTCCGTCACCCCAAACGCCTGCAGCCGGATCTGACCCGAAGCGATGTCAGGCAAATACCGTTGCTTTTGCTCTTCACTCCCATGCCGCAGCAAGGTGCCCATGATGTACATCTGCGCATGGCACGCCACGGCATTGCATCCACTCGCATGAATTTCCTCAAGAATCACGCAAGCAGCGCGTAACGGAAGGCCAGCGCCGCCATACTCTTCCGGAATCAAAGCTGCTAGAAAGCCTGATTCTGTAAATTCCTGAACAAACGCCTCAGGATAGGTACCCGCATCCTCTTGCTCGCGCCAATAACTCGATGGAAACTTTGCACAAATACTAACCACCGATTCTCTAATTTCTGGGTAGTCCAGATCTAAACCAACCGCCGCTGGACCATTCTCTCCAAGAGACCCACCATCTTCATATTCTGTCATTTCACTCATTCCTAGCTTAAATCTGTCATACCCCAAAGGCCGTTCAGTATTAGTCGGTCACCGACCTTCGAATTTTGGCTTGCGTTTTTCATTAAACGACAAAATCCCCTCTCTCCTGTCATCTGTCGCGATCATGCGTTCGTAACATTGCACCTCGTAGATTAGGCCCGTCATATTGTCTACTTGCATTCCGTAATGAATTGACTTCTTAGCCTGTTGCACCGAAATTGGGGCATTCGCACAAATTCTGTCCGCAGTCGCAATAACATCGTCCAGTAGTTCTAAAGGATTACAAACTCGATTGACCAAACCCCAGTCATACCCTTCTTGGGCCGACCATGGCCGAGCTGACAGAATCAACTCTTTGGCGCGTCGCTCTCCAATCGCTCGAGGTAAATTCTGTGTGCCGCCTCCCCCAGGCATAATGCCAATAGACACCTCGGTGAGAGCGAACTGCGCATCACTTGAT
>CAZSYW010000458.1:0-1867 GCA_964611315.1 uncultured Rhodospirillaceae bacterium | reverse complement strand
GAGCTTCCCCGTGTTATGACTTACGAAGATTGGAAAAAAATGGAGGAAGCCCCCCGAGCGACGCCAGTTAAATGGCCGCACAAGGAGGTAAAAGTGTAATCATTGGATTAACCATCCTCGGTTCATCTATCGTACCCAGCCTTATCAAGAATATACACCCTCACGCAGACTAAAAGGTACGGGTTTGCACGAATAGCGAATAGAAGCGTAGAGGGCGATACTGCTCTTTCATCTACATTACTATCGCAGAAATTAAAGTAATATACGTTAAAAAATTGAGTTGGGTTACCTTCATGAAAGATCACTTTTCCCGCTACCGTCTAGGCTTTGATATTGGCGGCACATTCACAGATTTCGTGATGGTCGACACGGTTGAAAGTCGAATCCATTTACACAAATGCCTAACCACCCCCGAAGACCCGTCCATCGGTGCTCTTGACGGCATGCTTGAGTTGTTGGAGCGTGTTGATGTTGAGCTGGGTGAAATTGGACATCTCGTGCACGGCACAACGTTGGTAACCAACACCATCATTGAACGTCGTGGCAGCAAGGTCGGCTACCTAACGACTGAAGGCTTCCGCGACATACTCCAAATGGGGACAGAGCAGCGTTACGATATTCATGATCTTTTTTTAAAATTCCCTGACCCTTTAGCTCCACGCCAGTGGCGCCGAGAAATTAAAGAAAGAATTACTCGAGACGGTGATGTACTACTACCTCTAGATTTGGATCAAGCAACTGCAGAAATTGACCATCTTATTGCCGATGGCATTGAGGCAATAGCCATCTGTCTTCTCCATGCCTACAAAAACCCAATCCATGAAATTGCACTTAAGAATCTGATAGCGGACAAGTTTCCGGCTATAGCAGTTTCCATTTCAAGTGAAGTACATCCCGAGCTAAAGGAATACCAGCGAGCGTCCACAACAACAGCAAATGCTTACGTACAACCTCTGATGAGCGCCTATGTCGAAAAGCTACAAAAGGTGGTTACGGAACGTGGTTTTACTGGTCGCTTTCATCTTATGCAGTCATCGGGAGGCCTTACCGCCCCCGAAACATCAATACGCTTTCCCGTTCGGTTTCTCGAGTCCGGTCCCGCAGGCGGAGCACAGGCTACAGCTTTCGTTGGATCTAGTGTAGGACATAAGGACATTATCTCATTTGACATGGGAGGCACCACCGCAAAAGCCTGCCTAATCCAAAACGGTCGGCCCGACATCGCATCAATGCTAGAAGCCGGCCGGGTGCACCGATTTAAGCGCGGCAGCGGCCTCCCCATTCATGCACCAGTCATTGACATGATAGAGATTGGAGCTGGTGGAGGGTCAATAGCGCGCGTCGATAATTTGGGCCTTTTAAAAATTGGACCAAATAGCGCCGGGGCAAAACCTGGACCTGCATGCTACGCACAAGGCGGAGTTGAACCAACAGTAACCGATGCCAATCTTTTGTTAGGCTATCTTGATCCTGACTATTTTCTTGGTGGCCGAATGTCTCTAGATAAAGAAGCTGCTAAACAGGCTATGGATAAAGTTGCAAAGCCTCTTAACCTTGACACCTTGCAAGCTGCGGCAGGAATCATTGACTTAGTAGCAGAAAATATGGCTGGTGCCGCCCGTGTTCACATCGTTGAAAAGGGATGCGATCCGCGGCGTTACGCCATGGTAGCCATGGGCGGTGCCGGCCCATTACATGCATCACACGTAGCACGTAAGTTAGGCGTCTCTGAAGTTATTGTTCCACCAGCCTCTGGCGCTGCTTCAGCACTCGGGTTTTTAGCGGCATCAATCGGTTACGAGATATCGCGCTCCATGCCGACCACACTTAAGACCGCAGACTTTGCGACTATAAATGATTTATTAAG
>CAZSYW010000457.1:0-1868 GCA_964611315.1 uncultured Rhodospirillaceae bacterium | reverse complement strand
CCATCACAGGCTGGCTTCTTTGTGCCTTCGATCCCGATCCCGCTATTCGACTTGCCAAACTACTTGTCTTTGATAGCCGTTGTGACGCCGACAATGATCCATTTGGAACCCTGAGCCGACTGCCTGGCACAAGATTGGATTTATTTTTTGGAACCGGACGGGTCGTTGACAAGCCGTTCCGATTTTTTTGTCTATTTAATTGCTGTTCGCGGGAAGCGTTCATTCGCATATTAGTCAACGTACGACTTGGAGCATTCAAGCGTCTTGTTAATGTCGAGCTTAAACTTGGACGCGCTACAGGCTTTTGATATTTTTTTGAACGTGTTGACTCTCGCCGTATCGATGAAGTTCCTGAACTGTTTACTAGTGTAGACATTGCAGCCACAGCCGCGGGAGACATTCGTGAGCGCGCCTGATTAGCCAATGCCATCGTCCCGACGGACCGGATATTTGTATCACCCTGTCCTTTCCTTAACCCTGGCGGCACTGCGTCGGGACTAGTATGCGATGGGGCAGGTGGCACACCCATCATAGTGTTCCCTCTACTGCTCTGTGAATTTACGCCAAAACCACGAATTGGCTGTGTTAGAGACTGTGAGTTTATAGATTTCCCAGCTGCGCTCTCGGCCATCATCCGTAAAGTATTACTAGCCTGCCCTGCAGCTGCCTCCTTAGCAACACGTGCTGCGGCAATGGTTTTCTCATCGGCAGCACTTTCGGCAGCCAATAACTGAGTCTCAGCCTTTTCCGCAAGATCAACTTTAACGGGATCACCTAGCTTTTTTACTTGTCCACGAAGCACCAGTCTTTTCCCCTTATCATCTCCAGAAACGTGTTCACCCACCGTTATATCAGGGTCTATCCCTGCCCTCATAAGGCACCCCGTCAGAATCGAATGCCGAGGCCGTAAATAGTCCACCCATGTTGCCAGCCAGTTTCCCCCTTCATCTGCTGCCACAGTCACATGCATTTGAGGCAAATGTTTTCGTGCATTTACCCGAAACTCCGCACCGCCGGAAAGCATCCGACCGTGGACATCATATCCATTTGAATTTGAACTGAAATTATCCCAAACAAGAAGGCCTTCTCCCTTATGTAATGCGAGACTTGGAGAATGCTGTCGCCCAACAATATTCACATTATGCCGAACTGCATCAGCCAAAGCCGCCCCATTTGCATTAAATGACCGGAAATAAATATCACTTTGATTAATCCGATCTAATTCATCAGTTTGCACCCAAGCCGCTACAAAACCTCCTTCTGCAAAACCATGCACTACCGGCTCGGAACAAATTGCGTCGCCATTATTCAAGCGCCACTCAGTTTCAGTTGGTTTGCCTTTACGATCGAACCTCTTGCCAAATAGATTGCTTCTCAGATTAGGTGCGCCATCAATTGCTTGACCAGCAATCGACTCAGAAATCCAAGCAACTACGAAGCCCTCATCTGCCAATGAAGCCACTCCTGGACTCGACTGGTTACGTTTCGTCTGGTCATTTACCCTGAACTCCGCACCTATCCTTGTACCCAATGCCGTGAAATATTGACCATAGATTCCCGTACCACTTCCATCCTGTTCATGACTTGCCCAAACCACCACTATATCGCCATTCGCAACTACCTCTAGTGCCGGATTGCTCTGAATTCCGGACAGGTGACTATTTACCCGAACATCAGCCGTTAGATAGGTTCCATTTGGGGCGATAATCCGTAAATAGATATCTCTATCTGCTCGCACACCGGCCTCCCACACTACGACTGCACCACCATCACGCAGAATAGCTACTTTGGGATTCTTTTCCAACATAATTTATATTACTTGTTTTTAATTCATTATTCAGAAGACGTCTTCTCTTCCTTACTATCCG
>CAZSYW010000456.1:0-1875 GCA_964611315.1 uncultured Rhodospirillaceae bacterium | reverse complement strand
GGTGGGGGTTGTTGGGGTGGAGTTCGTGACCTATATGCGAGGGCGCTGGGGGCTGGGGAAGGGGACGGGGAAGGGGAAGGCTTTTGTCATAGCCTGAAGGATCAAATCGGCTGATTTCTGATCACTCTATTTATTGGAACGATAAAGCTGATTTAACTCAGTTTGCGAAGTCTAATATTTTGAATCTCAAAACATTAAATTTAAAAATTGCATTACCTTTTAATCACAGGCGGTCGTGTCTCCACACGCATCATCCAGGTAGCAGCAATAAATATCACCGCAGCGCCTGCCCATGTCCAGATTGATGTAGTCTGACCAAATGCAAAAAATGCGATTGCTGCGATAAGTGGAAGGCGAAAAAATAGAATTGGCGAAACGAGACTAGCCTCGGCAAGACCAAATGAACGGGTAAGGCAAAATTGAGCGCCGATTCCAGTGATGCAAAACCCAAGTAATTGCCACGATAGATCGATTGGCGGAGTTACCCACCATAATAGCGAAGGTATAAGCGCCAATGGGATAGTGAAAATAAAATTCCACATCATGATAGATGGAATTGGATCGTTCCGAGCCACCCATCGGACCATCGTATCCGAAGCAGCGTAAAAAGCCGAGGCCGCCAATGCTAGCGGAACGCCCTGGTTCAAAATTGCAAAGCCAGGACGCACAATGATCAAGACGCCAACAAAGCCGACAATGGTGGCTATCACTCGGTGCGATTGCAGTTTTTCCTGCAAAAGCCAGATTGCGCAGAACATCGTAAAAAACGGCAACGTAAACTGGAGTGCGATCGAATCTGGGACGTTAATAAGGGTAATAGAGTAATAACTCGAGCACATGCCCAGGAAACCAAATGTCGCGCGTGAGAAATGTCGTGGGAGCACGGTCGAAGTTAGTGTTGTCAGGCCTGCTTTGAAAATTATTGGCGCAAAGACTAGTGTGCCAAAAATTTGACGGAATAGAACTGCCTGAAACACGGTCATGCCGTTATCCTGAAGAGCCTTCACCAGCGAAAGTGATGCGGCAAAGCAACAGGCAGCCGACAGCATCCAGGCGATGCCGGCAACCGGATGGTGTTTGTCAGGAGTGCGCGCTACGACTGCCATCCGCCCACCCCATCGTAATATGTAACGCAAGCCAAGCCAGATTTGCACGCGTCCAGTAAATCAATGTCAACCTCAACGGCGGCGGCAGGCCGAGGTGACGCCTGTGCGCCCAACACGGCCAATACGATTATCGCGTAACGCATTGCATAGCCCCCAAGCATCCCATCACAATCCCAACAATCTGAGGTTAGCATGATCTGGAACCTGATCGGAACCATTGGCGGTAAATACGACTTAGTATTTGATCTACAAGTGGGGGTTTACGTGGCCCTTGCCCTCTACCGATAACGCCTCCCAATAATCCGTTACCCTTTTCGGGTAGCCTGCCTTTTACAAACTCGCATGCAGCTTGAACATTCGAGCGCCTTGCCGCGAACTCATATTCCATTTCAGACTAAGCCATTCATTATCTGACATCTAACCATCAAAATATGCAACCAACTCATCAAGCAAATTTCTGATAACCCTCAATCCTAAACTGTTAGCTCGGTATTTTTCGTCTTCATTAAAATCTTCGTAATCAGTCGGTATCCTAGTGCTGCGACGGCTAGGACTATTTCCGTGCCACTAGATGCAAAAACCCAGAGCAAAAACCGCGATCGGTTCCATTTTGACCTGGCACTCGGTTGGGCGGCGGATACGACAATATTCAGTGGATCATCCTCCAAACGAGGAGCGATGACGTCAAAAAGGCTCAACGCTAGCGACTCGTCAGTTTTATCGGATAAATTAAGCTAGTCCTGATGCACGTCTTGATGGAAAAAGGGTA
>CAZSYW010000455.1:0-1881 GCA_964611315.1 uncultured Rhodospirillaceae bacterium | reverse complement strand
CCTGCAGCGAACGCGGGAGATCAGCGACGAGCTGCGTCGTCGTGCAGCCGATCCATCACGTAAGCGTCGCGAGCGGGACTATATCAATCGCCTGCTCAATCGGTTCTAGAAATAACAAGATCCAGAATATTTGTAGCCCGTTCTATCTAAATTTGTGAACTCGCTTTAAAGTCAGTTAGTTCGTCCTTGACGTTGACTCGGCCATCGTTCGCTTAGCTTCCATTTCCGCCTCCGTCGTGAAGGTGATGCTGACATTGACGCCAATACGCGGTAGATCGGGCGCCTCGGTCTCAAAGGCAACCGACTCACCAGCGAGGACCCGCGGTTCCTCTGCACGGAAGGACCATATGTGCAAATTTTTGCCTTTTGAATCCCTGATGGTACCGAACAGCAACGGTACATCAAGAATGTGCGATGTCGTATTTTTGATCTCGCCGTTGATCGTTAAAATTAGCTTGTTGCCTTCCTGGCGCGAAACGATGGCATATTCTGGAATTTCCAAACCACTACCCAGCACGTCGGCGCCATAACCAAGAACCGTATATAACTTCTGGGTCGGCGGATAAAATGCGACAATATCGCGGCGAAACACGAATAAGCTTCCGACTACCAAAACGATAACCACAAGCAAAAAAATCCACCACACCACGTTGGATTTTTTCATCGCAGGCGGCGTGGTCTGGAAGCGGGCGATCTCTTCTTCGGAGGGTATAGGCGGTAGCGATGCCATGGCCTCACCGTCCTCGTCAGATACTTCTTGTGCTAGCGGCGGGACGAACGCCTCTGCCTCGACCGTGGGCTCATCAGATGGCAGAGCAGATTGTTGTGGCACAGTCTGCTGCAGTACAGCGCTCCGTACCGGCTCTTCAATCAACGAATCCGGCTCTGCGAACCAGCGATGAGCACATTTTGCGCATCTCACATACCGTCCTGCGTCACCGAGTTGGTCCGCATTCAAACTAAATTGTGTAGAGCAATTCGGACAGGTGATTATCATACGGGCGAAACACTGATGCAGGTTAACTCGTTATAAGGAGCACATGCAAACATGACAAGTCAGCGTAATTTTCATAAACAACAACCATGAAAAATTATGAACCAACAATAATAAAACTACCACAACTCTTTACGGCACAAAGACTTTGGTGGCATTGTCGATGCTGGCTGCAATCTTTTGTAGCACTCTTCGGCGAATTATATGGTCGACGAAACTCGTGACGAATTCGGCGGAAAGCGTGGTTCGATTCGAGAATGTGGGCATGCGCTACGGCGCCGGTCCTGAAGTCTTGCGCGACGTCACTTTTACCCTACCCCCCGCATCGTTTCATTTCCTGACCGGGCCCAGCGGTGCTGGCAAATCATCTTTATTACGGTTGATGTATCTCGCCAACAGGCCAAGTCGCGGTATTGTTTCTCTTTTTGGCAGCGATGTCTCAAATATCTCACGCCACGCTTTACCAGAACTAAGGCGCAAAATCGGCGTCGTCTTCCAGGATTTTCGCCTATTAGAGCATCTATCGGTATTTGACAATGTAGCGCTCCCCTTGCGGGTCGCCGGCGGCAAAGAACGAGATATCCGTGACCATGTTGCGCAACTTCTGCAATGGGTGGGTCTAGGGAAGGCATTGGACAGCCTGCCCTCCATCTTGTCCGGCGGTGAACAACAGCGTGTCGCGATTGCTCGCGCGGTAATCGGGAACCCGAAGCTCCTGCTAGCTGATGAACCGACCGGCAACGTCGATGATAAACTTGCCATTAAACTGTTATTCCTGTTCCAGGAATTGAACAAGCGCGGAACGTCGGTCGTGATCGCCACGCACAACGAAACGTTAGTATCGCGTTTCAAACATAGGCAATTACATCTGGAACGCGGTAAAATCA
>CAZSYW010000454.1:0-1893 GCA_964611315.1 uncultured Rhodospirillaceae bacterium | reverse complement strand
TTCAAGGGTTAAATGCCCGGTCACTCGCATATCCCCGAGGTCGAGTACTTGGCGGATGTTCGGCAATAAATGGAATGATATACATGCGCGGCCAAGCAAGGGATTATGACCACTGGCGTCAGCTTGGTAATTTAGGATGGGGTTGGGATGACGTTTTGCCTTATTTCCTTAAGTCTGAGGACCAGGCTGCCGTTCCAGTTGATGATTTGCATGGAGAAGGAGGGGAATGGCGGGTTGAAAAACAGCGCCTCAGTTGGAAAATTTTAGATGCCTTCCGTGACGCGGCTGGACAGGCCGGGATCTCTATAACCAATGACTTCAACCGCGGAGACAATGAGGGGTGTGGGTATTTTCACGTCAACCAGCGACGAGGCTGGCGCTGGAGTACTTCCAAGGGTTTTCTCGATCCGATCAAACGGCGGAAGAACCTTCACGTCTTAACCCAGGCTCAGGTGAAATAGGTTACATTTGAAAACGGTCGGGCGAAGGGTTTCATCTTGCGGCTCAATGACGAAGATGCGGTGATACATGCTTCTAAGGAAGTCATTTTAGCAGCTGGTGCTATTGGTTCGCCTCAATTGTTGCAATTATCGGGTATTGGCCCGGCCCCACTACTTAGAGAACATGGCATTGAGGTATTACGAGATCTTCCCGGTGTCGGCGAAAATTTGCAAGATCATCTTCAGGTGCGATGTGCCTACAAGGTACACGGTGTGCAGACCCTAAACGAACGAGCGAACAGTATCATTGGAAAGGTTTCGATGGCACTGGAATACGCGGCCTTCCGAAGCGGCCCTATGACTATGGCTCCATCTCAACTTTGGGCCTTTGTTAAATCAGACCCGGCAATGGAGACGCCTAATCTACAATATCACGTTCAGCCGCTAACCCTCGATAAGTTCGGTGAGCCGCTTCACCCATTTCCGGCATTCACTGCCAGCGTCAGTAACCTCAGACCCGAGAGCCGTGGTTATGTCCGTATTAAAAGTCAGGATCCGCTTGCAAAACCAGCCATTCAACCGAACTACCTTTCGACACCGACTGACCGGAGGATCGCCGTGGACTCCATCCGACTTACTCGCCGAATAATCGCGCAACCTGCTTTGCAACGATACACGCCGGAGGAGTTTAAGCCAGGCATTCAGTTCCAGAGTAACGAGGAACTGGTGACCGCAACGGGTGATATTGCCACAACAATCTTTCACCCAGTCGGTACATGCAGAATGGGTGTCGACAATATGTCCGTGGTCGACGAAAGCCTCAGAGTTCGGGGAATTGAGGGTATCCGAATTGTTGACGCGTCCGTAATGCCAACGATCACAAGTGGTAACACAAATTCCCCCGTCGTAATGATTGCGGAAAAAGCATCCGATATGATTCGAGATAGTCAAGCTTAACAAAATTGACAAATTGATGCCGGAGATCGCGGCTTCTCCTGCATTTGGCTTTTAAGATATTACAGACGAATGGTTCCTTATGGTTACTAGGCGGCGGGTGAAAAATATGAGTGCTGTTTCGATCTGTTCAGGTGTTGCCTCACCGTGGGGACCGGGCGTCATTAGAAGACGTTTATCGTCTCCGGGAATGGCATCGTAAATTTGAAGTGCCCCCTCAAGGGTAAATAAATGGTCTTCTGTTTTGTGCATAAATAGGATTGGACAAGTGACTTGACCTGCTGCTTCAACCAAGACGTTACTGTTTGGATAATTTGCACCCCACATTCCAACAACTGCTGCACCTATCCGCGTATCGGTCACTAGGAGTGGAAGCCCAAATGCTGTGCCCATGGAGAGCCCAAAGTAGCCGACAGGAATTCCTGCTAATTTTGGTTCAATTAGTAATATCGTAAGCGACGCCCGCCAGTCTGCGAGCATTTCAGGAATACCGTTGCCT
>CAZSYW010000453.1:0-1899 GCA_964611315.1 uncultured Rhodospirillaceae bacterium | reverse complement strand
TCGGGCTGGACCCCGCTCAGTTTACAGGGCAGCCCGCGGCGATTCAGGAGCGGGCGTTTTCTTCGCCGATCTGGTACACGCCGTGAGCGATCTAGGCCGCATGCCCACTTGGGTACTATCGTGGCTGCGAGATCCCCTGATCCATTTTCTGGTTGTCGGGGGAGTCCTGTTCGCTGCCTACGGATTACTTGTCCCTGACGGGAACGATCCCAGGCGCATCACGATCAGTCGGGACGCGCTGATCAGCTTCGCCCAGTATCGCGCAAATACCTTCCAGTTTGATGTGTTAGACCAGGCCTTAGACGAACTGACTGCGGCTGAACAACAGGCTCTCGTCGACGAGTACGTTCGTGAAGAGGCCTTATACCGGGAGGCAATCGCCATGGGTCTGGACCATGGGGACGATGTCATTCGGCAACGACTTATCCAGAGACTCGAATTTCTGTTCGAGGACAACAATGAACCATGGGATGTCGGGCGGGACGAATTGATGGAGTTCTACACAGAATACAGCGACGACTATATAGAGCCTGCTATTTATACATTTACTCATGTCTTCTTCAATGCGCAACTAAGAGGCGAAGCGGGAGCGCATGAGGCGGCGACTCAAACACTTGCAGAGCTCAACGAACAGAGTATTCCGTTTAGTGGGTCGCTCGGGCTTGGCGATCGCCCTTTATACTTCCAGAATTATATTGAGCGCACCCGGGATTTCATCGCAGCCAATCTAGGGCAGGATCTGATCTCCATGCTGGACCACGTCGAACCGTCGACGTCAACGTGGTGCGGCCCGATACAATCCCCTTACGGTTGGCATCTCGTGCTCCTTACCTCGCGGGAGTCAGCTTGGCTGCCCAATCTGGAGGAGATCGAAGACCGGGTGCGTGAGGATTATCGGAGAATGCGAAAAGAACAAACGCAGCGGCAGCAACTCGACGAGATCATTAACAGCTACGAGGTAAATGTGATTGGGCTTGATCCAGAATTCCGCAATGCCGAATCGGTCAAGGAAGAAAACTGAGCATGGCTTTGCGATCAATTACCGCCATATTGCTGATTATTCTCTCGTTCTCCAATGCTCGAGCTGATGAATATCGTCCGGCCTTTTTGGAACTTATACAAACAGCGAACGATGAATTCGGGGTGTTGTGGAAGGTGCCTGCCATAGGAGGCCTTCGACCAAATCTCTACTTACGCTTTGCAGCAGATGTTGAAATAGCCACTCCCGTCCGTGGCTCTATGGTCGGTGGTGCCTTTATCGAACGTTTCAATATCAGGCGCGACGGTGGGTTAGCGGGTACGGAAATTGTCGTGCAAGGACTCACCGGATTGTCCACCGATGTGCTGGTACGCATTGAGCGGCTCGATGGCAGTACCGAGATTGCGCGGCTTACTGCAGCTAAACCAACCTTTGTGGTTCAGGGTTCATTGACCCGAATTGAAGTGGCCAGCACCTACACCCTGTTTGGCATCGAACACATCCTGGAAGGCGTTGATCATCTGCTGTTCGTGGCCTGCTTAATTTTTATTGCCGGCACCGGGCGACGCATTCTCATCACCATTTCAGGCTTCACTTTAGCTCACTCCATAACTTTGACCTTGGCGGCGCTGGACCTTGTACGCTTGCCAATTCCACCAATCGAAGCTGCAATTGCGCTGTCCATTGTTTTTCTGGCCAGGGAAATCGCTCTTGAACGCCGCGACACACTAACGTGGCGCTACCCCATTACAGTCTCTGCGTCATTTGGCTTGTTACATGGATTTGGATTTGCCTCGGCGCTCGGCGAAATTGGCCTGCCGCAAACAGAAATACCTGTCGCCTTGCTAGCATTTAACTTGGGTGTGGAGACCGGCCAACTACTATTCATCTGCGCAATAGTGTGTTGTGCCTGGATAATC
>CAZSYW010000452.1:0-1914 GCA_964611315.1 uncultured Rhodospirillaceae bacterium | reverse complement strand
CTCACCAAAACCCTCTGGCACCGGGGGAACTGCGTCGAATGTTACCTGATCCTCATTTTGCCAAAAATACCAAACCCCAAACATTGCTATCGCCGCCACCAGAGAACCAGCTACGACTGCTGCACGAGGCACAGTTGTTTCCGGAGGAGGAGTCGGAAATTCGAGTTCTGGTTTGGCATTAAATCCAGCCGATTCTGTTGTGAACCGATCTACGACACTCTTCGGCTCAGCACCCAAAAAATTCGAATAACTCCTTAAAAACCCCAACACATATGCGGGCCCGGGGAGCTGTTCCAAGTCCCCTTCTTCGATCGCTCGAAGATACCGAGCACTTATTCGCAACGTTTCGGCAACATCTCCAAGTGTGTGGCCTTGTTGTTCCCGCAACAACCGAAGTTCATCACCGATACCCTCATAAGGTTCAGCTCTGGCCTCTCCTTTGGAACCCAAATTAAGATCGTCTGAGAACGTCATTTGCTGCCCAGATCCACAATCTTTTCCCCGCCCGAGCCAACCAAGACCGTCAGCTGCCGGGTGAACTCCACACACTGACTACATCTCGCATAGGACTTCAAACTAAGAGTAACCCAACAAGAGTGAAAGTCAGTCACATAATTTGATTAATCGTAACCAAAGCAAGACACCTCCAACCTCCCATCAAACGACACACTTTTGAATTATCGTGTTTTTGCCCTACATGACACCGCCTCGCAGGACCAAGGATTAGTTGATACCATTTGTAGGCCACACTCGGACCTTTATATCCCAACAGCCAAACGCACCGGTTTTGATCCACTAATCTTTCTTCTCTGCGCTCCCATAACCCCACCTGTTTTCGTCATTCGCTGTCAAGACCGTATGCCGTATGAAGCGATCTTAACGCGAGCTCAGTGTACTCTTCAGCAATTAGCACACTAACCTTGATCTCAGATGTCGAAATTACCTGGATATTAATCCCTTTCTCTGCAAGAGTTTCAAACATCTTCTTCGCGACACCCGCATGGGTACGCATCCCAACCCCAATCACCGAAACTTTTACCACATTGGGGTCGGATAAAAGCTCCTGATATTGCAACAACTCACGCACCTGTTCGATTACATCCGTTGCACGATATAAGTCGCCCTTGCCAACAGTAAAAGTTAGATCCGCCGAGGCCCCATCACCAGACGCATTTTGTACAATCATGTCGACATTCACGCTGGCATCAGACAGCGGCCCAAAAATACTGGCGGCGACACCAGGACGATCCGGTATCCCCGTTACAGTGATTTTTGCTGCGTCCCTACTATAAGCGATCCCGCTAACGACTTTTTGCTCCACAATCGAGTCCTCATCAACCAACATAGTCCCGGACGAATTATCAAAGGACGACAGTACCTGGACCACAACCCGGTGCCGCATTGCGAGTTCGGCCGCTCGACTCTGAAAAACTTTTGCACCAAGGGATGCCATTTCAAGCATCTCCTCATAAGTAATTTTGTCAAGCTTACGAGCCTTGGTAACAATACGCGGATCGCTAGTATAAACGCCGTCAACATCAGTGTAGATATTGCATAAATCAGCATCAAGCGCCGCGGCCAAAGCCACTGCCGACGCATCTGAGCCCCCTCTACCGAGAGTAGTGAGACGCCCATGGCTCCCTACGCCCTGAAACCCAGGGACCACTGCTACCTCCCCGGCAGACAGGTGTTCCAAGATCTCCTTAGTATCGATTGATTTGATATGAGCTCCCCCATTCAAATCATCTGTAATAATAGGGACCTGCCAGGCAAGCCATGAACGGGCAGGAATGCCGAGAGCCTGGATTGCCATAGCCATCAAGCCAGATGTTACTTGTTCCCCGGCCGCCACTACCACGTCGTACTCGCGCGCATTGTGTATCGAGGAAATTTCACGAGCCCAGGACACTAATT
>CAZSYW010000451.1:1116-1919 GCA_964611315.1 uncultured Rhodospirillaceae bacterium | reverse complement strand
AAGTCGAAGTAGTCATGTACGTACATTTGTGCGCTTAGTGGAAGACGCTTTGACATCTGGTGATTAGAATGCAGCTATAGAAGCGTTGAGGTTGTCTGAACCAGTGCTTGCTCGTAGCGGCCAGCAAGGCATTCTCAAGCCGAAAACTACTGCCCGGCGAATATCACGCTTAACTCGGCTAGTTAATTCTATGGATGGAGCCGAATAGACCAGGTTCACTTATCCGGAATTTTTGTGTGATTTTTTCTCATAGAAATCAGAATCGAGCATTAAAACTGACATTCTCTTGAGGTTTTATCTTTGCCGTTGTGCTGCTTTTGGCCTGGCGACTTAGCTAGGAAAACTTTGTCCTATTTATCTGTCAATATCTGGTAGGTTAGGTTCGCTAAACTACATCTCAAGCGCAAAAAAATCACTGCTCCTTATATTTCTCCGTTGCGCTGAGGCGCTTGTGCAAGTACCGTATGTATACTTTGAATTTAAAGAGAGGAGTAAAAAATTAGAACAAAAAACGCTTATTTTTAAATATATTAAATAAATACTTTACTATACTTATATAGAATTTTTTTCATCTGTGAATTTGGTGTTTGATATTTGGTTTTTAGTGTGGATTTTATGTAACGGCGTATAACCCTTTCTATGTAGGTAAAGGTTATTTTGTCGGGATCAATCCAAGGAGAACCCGCCTATAAGACATAATTGGCGGAACTTCATGTTTATAAAAGGAGGATGTTGACGCAAAGACATCGACTGCAGGCCTGTTGCTCAAAGTGAGGGCTGTACAGGTATATCACCTAAGCATG
>CAZSYW010000451.1:0-1106 GCA_964611315.1 uncultured Rhodospirillaceae bacterium | reverse complement strand
TTCTTGTCGGCTGAGAATTAGGTGGCAAGTTGCAAAAGGATGAGCTGATGGACCAAGGTTATCTCGGTCAGTGGCAACGGGTTTGTACCCGTTTGCAGTCCGAATTTGGGGATGCGGCTTATAACTCATGGTTGCGACCGTTGAGTTTCAAACGGATCGATGGTGGTCTTGCCTATCTAGAAGCCCCGACAAGGTTCATGCGAGACTGGGTGCTGTCCCACTATGGCGAACGTATTCGCGTCTTCTGGCAGGCTGAGGAACCAACGATCAAGGATATTGCTATTTCTGTAGATGGTGCGGCGGGACCGGCAGTGGCCGATGCACGCGGTACAGTTAACGACGAGGGCCATGTTAGCTCTAAAGCTAAGGGGCAGATTGAAGACCAACGCATCATACCGGTTCCTTCCACAAGTCAACGGCCGATGCGTATGGGATCGTCCTTGGATGCTAGATATCAATTCGACAGTTTCGTGGTGGGAAAATCAAACGAACTCGCGTACGCTGCTGCTCGAAGGGTGGCCGACACTGATCAAGTTAATTTTAATCCGTTATTTCTTTACGGTGGTGTCGGACTTGGCAAAACCCATTTGATGCATGCCATTGCATGGCAAATTCGGGAACAGGATCCCAGCCGTGAGGTCATCTATCTTTCGGCGGAACGCTTTATGTATCAATTCGTCCGGGCTCTTCGTGACCGGGAAACTATGGCTTTCAAGCAGGTTTTTCGTTCGGTCGACGTTCTTATGATTGACGACGTACAATTTTTTTCTCGAAAAGATTCCACCCAAGAAGAGTTTTTCCACACATTCAACGAACTAGTGGACCAAAACAAGCAAATTGTTATTTCTGCTGACCGGTCGCCTTCGGACCTAGAGGATGTGGTGGAACGTATCAGGTCTCGCGTAGGGTGGGGGTTGGTTGTGGATATTCATCAAACAGATTTTGAGTTACGTCTGGGTATATTGGAGGCCAAACTATCTCGTGCCAATGTCCGTGAATTTCCTCCAAAAGTATTAGAGTTTCTGGCGCATCGCATCACCTCTAATGTGCGAGAACTGGAAGGCGCCTTGAACCGGCTGATAGCACATTCCCATTTGGTGGGCCGG
>CAZSYW010000450.1:0-1920 GCA_964611315.1 uncultured Rhodospirillaceae bacterium | reverse complement strand
CGGGTTGGGTGCTGCCTGAATCAGGCTTTTCTGCAGGAAAGCTTCGTGAGCGCCTAGAATCTTTAATTGCCTTGCCGTCGGTCCTTGAGCTAACTGCCGCTAATGCTAAGGCGCTTGGGCGACCAGAAGCAGTAAAGAACCTAGCTGACATGGTATTGGGTTTAACTCGCAGCACTGCCGATGGTGGTAGGTGGGCAGCATGAGAACCTTACCTCTTGATTTCGGGAGCCTGCATTTCGTGGGGATAGGTGGTATCGGCATGAGCGGTATAGCCGAAGTCCTGCATAACCTGGGGTATTCAGTGCAAGGGTCGGACATGAGCGATGGTGCCAATGTGCAGCGCATTCGCGACCTTGGAATTACGGTTGCGATTGGCCACGAGGCAAAAAATTTGGGTGATGTTCAGGTGGTGGTAGTCTCTTCTGCTGTCTACTCCGACAACCCCGAAGTCTTGGCTGCTAGGGAGCGGCTTATACCAGTCGTTCGCCGCGCAGAGATGCTTGGGGAGTTAATGCGGCTTAAATGGTCCATTGCGGTTGGCGGCACGCATGGCAAGACGACAACCACATCATTGATAGCCACTTTACTTGACGGCGCTGGTTTCGACCCGACAGTAATTAACGGTGGTGTAATAAATGCTTTGGGCTCGAACGCACGTCTTGGGTCTGGTGATTGGTTGGTAGCTGAAGCCGACGAATCTGATGGAACGTTCCTAAAGCTGCCGGCCACTGTTGCCGTTGTAACTAACATGGACCCAGAGCACATGGAGCACTACGGCTCCTTCGATGGCTTGCGCTTTGCATTTGATGCATTTGTTACGAATATACCGTTTTATGGTTTTGCGACACTTTGCGTAGACCACCCAGAAGTACAGGCTATGATCCCTCGGGTATCCGATCGTCGTGTCATAACCTATGGATTTTCACCTCAGGCAGATGTGCGCGGCATCAATCTAAAAACCATGCCAGGCTGGGTCTTTTTTGATGTTTTACTAACTGATCGAAAGAGAGGAGACGGGCTCATTCTTGAAGGTTTTCGGCTACCGATGAACGGAGATCACAATGTGCAAAATGCACTTGCAGCCATCGCTATTGGCTTGGAAATGAATATCCCGGAAGACAAAATGCAGGCGGCGCTCGCCAATTTTAAAGGTGTAAACCGGCGCTTCACCCGAACGGGAGAGGTTGATGGTATCACTATAATTGATGATTATGGGCATCATCCAGTTGAGATTTCGGCAGTTTTGAAGGCGGCTCGGGCTGCGACACAGGAACGCGTCATCATTGTCGTTCAGCCACATAGATACACAAGGCTGCGAGACCTATTTGAAGAATTTTGCACCTGCTTTAATGACGCCGACACTGTGATCGTCGCTCCGGTCCACGCAGCTGGTGAAAAGCCGATCGAGGGTATTGACCGAGATGCATTAGTTGAGGGGTTGCGCCATCATGGCCATCGCTCAGTTCAGGTCCTCCAGACACCTGAAGAACTACCAGACATGATCAATAAACTTGCAGAAAAGGGCGATCTGGTCTTGTGCGTAGGGGCAGGCACAATCACCCAGTGGGCCAACGCATTGCCTGAAGGATTGCGACGACTGCGCTTTGGACATAAGGATGCCGCAAATGACACCGGCTGAGTCTCGGACTTCGTTGATAGATCGGTTGCCTGCTGTACGCGGAAAATTATTGGCATCTTCGCCATTGGCGCGTTTTACGTGGTTCAAGGTTGGGGGCTTGGCCGAGGTCTTATTCCATCCTGCTGACGAAGGAGATTTATCTCAATTCCTGGCAAGCACGCCTTTGGACGTGCCGATTATCGTCATTGGCAATTCGTCCAATCTATTGATCCGTGATGGAGGCGTCAACGGTGTGGTGATTCGGCTGGGTCGGGCCTTCAGCCGGGTTCGTGCCGATGGTA
>CAZSYW010000449.1:0-1923 GCA_964611315.1 uncultured Rhodospirillaceae bacterium | reverse complement strand
GTGGAAGGGCGAGTGCGCGTGAAACCGCGATGCGGGTTGCTGCTGGTGCAGTCGCACGTAAAGTTATCGGTGATAGCATATCTATCCGCGGTGCGTTGATCCAAATCGGAGACGAACGGGTTGATAGATCTGTGTGGGATTGGAATGAGATCGCGCATAATCCCTTCTGGTGCCCTGATGAAAAGACTGCCAGGCAGTGGGGGAAAAGTCTGGAAGCAGTTCGAAAGGATGGGCTTTCCCTTGGCGCTGTGATTGAAATTGTAGCCAGTGGTGTGCCGGCAGGGCTGGGTGATCCAGTTTACGATAAGTTGGACGGAGATCTTGCGAAGGCCATGATGACGATTAACGCGGTCAAAGGTGTTGAAATAGGGGCTGGTTTTTCTGTCGCTTCTATGACCGGCGAACAAAATGCTGATGAAATGCGCTCCGGGAGAGGCCGTAAAATCCGTTTTCTCAGTAATAACGCGGGTGGCATACTCGGTGGTATTAGTACGGGTCAAGATATAGTGGTGCGTTTTGCGGTCAAGCCGACGAGTTCGATTCCGCGACCTGTACGCACAATAGATGTACGTGCTCGCAACACAGAAATTTTAACCAAAGGGCGACACGATCCTTGTGTAGGCATCCGGGCCGTGCCAGTTGGAGAGGCTATGATGGCCTGTGTTCTTGCGGACCACGTTCTCCGCCATCGAGGACAGAATGAAGCAATCTAGGGTCGTGTAAATACTTCATACACGCTGATAGCGGGACTGCGCTTTCCTCTAGGGATTTTCTTTTTCTACCCTAAGCCCATTTAATGGCTCTCTATTTGCGTATCGTGCAGCCCGTTTAAGGAGCTAATGCTGGCGCCCAAAGGGTACGTTTATCAGCGTCTGATAACCCAGTTGTAAACGCCCGAGGCCACCAGTATCAGCAATACAAGTGCGGCTCCATCCATCAGATAAGGTCCCCAGCTTCCAAGGATACGCCCACTGTGAATATCGAGAACGACCCTTTCCCACGGTAACCCCTGGCCCCGGTATACTTGAAGGATACCAGCTTCTATTACACTTGGTATTGTCCTGGTTTCTGTCCAAATGGGCGCATAGTCTGCTTGCTTCCAGACTAAGAAATCTGGATCAGTCGAAAAAACACCCATAGGGGTGTCGATATAAATATCGCTCTTCCGCCAACCCATACGCAAAATTTCCCCTGGAAGGTCCATAACCCGCTCTATCAAAGCTCCTTCTATGTCAAAAAGGTAGAGAGTGTTCTCGGTTGCGGCAGCGAAAATATTCTGCGTCTCAAGTGCACCTCGCGTGCTCCCGGCACGCTCATATATAAGCTTGTCGTCCAGGAAGAGGTGCCCATCCAATTCTGTCATCCAATGTTTACCAACACGGTAGCTTACCGGGGCGTTGGTTGGCGCTATTCCATACCAACTGAGCAACCAGTCAGACCCCACATATTTCTGGTCCAGGTTTAACCCTTCGGTATGGTTTAACGCTATCCCGGTGAACAAAAGCACCAAAAACAATATGGCGGCGGCAACGCCTAAACGGCCGTGCCAACGGAGAATGGAATACGCAATCTGGATGCGTCTACGGTTAAAGATTTTTCGTTTGCGACTATTCTGGGTCCAATTATTCATGACAATATAACGCCAGTTATGCGATGCCGGTCTGTGCTTGAATAGATAGGTTAGCAGCCGGTATTCTGTCGATTGGGTTGCGAGGTTCAAATTTTGCGATTAGTTGTGCCCTTATAAATTGACCCGCTCAAAAAAAGTGCCGAACTTCCGAGTCCCAACGGTAACGGTAAAATAGAACGTAATCACGTTCAATGCGTTACTCGGTACAAACAGTGACAATTAAGAGTAAGTTGCCAAAAATTTTGAGTGGAAAGGTGGGTAAAGCACTAAAGGTGTGGCGTAAGCGCACTGTG
>CAZSYW010000448.1:0-1926 GCA_964611315.1 uncultured Rhodospirillaceae bacterium | reverse complement strand
CGTTGGCATCAATCTTGTGGGCTGCCAGCCAGCGTTTATCCAGGCCCACCATGCTAGTGAGATACCCGCCCGCCGAATGGCCGCTTACATAAATGCGCTTCGAAGAGCCGCCATATTTTTCAATATTGCGGAAGGTCCATGCCACTGCGGCAGCAGCGTCTTCGATGTACGCGGGTGATTTCACTTTCGGATGCAGTCGATAATTCACCGCCACTACTGCGATGCCCTTCTCTCGTAACCCCTCCGGAACTTTGCGGTTACCTGCCTTCAGTCCGCCGCCATGAAACCAAACCACCGTGGGAAAATGCTTAATGTGTTTTGGGTGATATACATCCAGTCGGCATCGCTCCTTCATGTAATCGGTCAGCTGAGCACCCTCGAGGTAAAGGATGTTCGTGGCCGTCTCATAGGACGCCTTGGTCGTGATATCCTGTGCATAAGCCTGACAGTTCAGAATGAGCACTGTGGCGATGATGTGGGAAATCCGCATGGGCTCAAGGGTACCGAATCATGGGGGCGGGAACAGTTTTTTATCCGGCAATCTCCCTAACTGAGTCAGTAACACGATCAAGGAATAATGTTCGCAAAATTACGGTCACGTGCTAGTTGCCGCTAGAAAGCTTGATCTGATAGGCGGCTCCGTTCAGGACAGCGGTGTTGCCCGAGTAATTGAAAAATCCCCGACTGCCATCTAGTTCAGCTTTTACCGTGGTGACGCATTCGACACTAAGGAACCATTTGCCGGGGGGTAGTTTCGCTTTAAGGATCTTGGCGCTTCCCAGTGTTTTTTTGGCGTGATCAGCATTACTGCGGAATGCGGGTGCGCCTTTTTTCAGGTAGAGACATAAATCAAATCCTTTTTCGCCGGATAATTCGATTTCGACATTGGTTGGTTGGTTGCTGATATTAAAACTGAAGTGGTGGTATTGCAAATCCCCGATTCGCGTGTGTTCCGGGTTCTTGTCTGAGGACCGCTTGTTCATGTGACGCACCACACCGTTCTTCAATTGGCCCTTGAGGACGGGCGCGCCGACCCCATCAATAGCATATCGGAAGCAGGCCTCGGTCATCTCCAGACGTTCACCAGAGGTGATTCCCTCCGGGTGCGAGCCAATATTGATTATCCGGCCCGCCGCTTTATCTTTCTTGTAGGCCCAGATGGCGGCACCTTCATGAACCTTGTGCTTGGGGTGATCATAAGTGGCGAGCACCTCGACATTTTCCATGCTTTTCAGAGCATCAAGTGAGAGCCAGTTACCATTGTTGTGGTAGACCTCTCCAACATGGTAGTCGCCTCCAAAATCACGGTATTTCAGCAGCGGTGAATTGTGTGGAATCGCATGGCCAACTCGGGTTTTCTTGATGCCGGTTGTCAGTGTGTTGTACGGGAAGATGTTTAGATAACCAAGCCGGAGTTCAGATTTTTCGTTCGTATTCCGTCCGCTCAGGAAAGACCCAGCGCAACTGCCAGAATAACTTCCGCCGTTTTCAAAGAACTGACGGAAAATCTTGCGCCCAGCTAATTCAAGGGACTTACCGTGCGCCGTTGCGCCTCCGCCATTAACGTAGATCAACCGAAAACGCGGTTGGCCATCGGGGTAAAGCAGCACTCCGTTCTCATCGAGAGCATTGCCAATAAAGAGTTCGCGTTGCTTGTCTGGATCTCGACCGGCATAGAGTTCATAGGATAACCCCATCGATTCAGCTGCTGGCAGACTTCTACGACTGGAAAGGTTTACCCCACCGTCCATGAAGATGTCTTTGTAAAATCCTTCCGGCCGATGGGTTGATTTTGGCAAGGGCGGTGTGCCGCTCTTAATGATTTTGCGGTGCCTCAGATTATACTGAGCTCCGTGCCAAAGCGGCTGGTAACGATCATGTGGTTTAGTATCCGACTTCCATTTAGTCGGATCATAAATCAGCACG
>CAZSYW010000447.1:0-1935 GCA_964611315.1 uncultured Rhodospirillaceae bacterium | reverse complement strand
CAAAATCAAGGCCTCGAGTGAACTGCTTGTGCACTTTCATTTCACGGCGATACACGTCGGCCACCACCCGCATCAGAACCTCAGCTTTCTCCTGATACATGGGCTTCGCTTCCCGGTCGGAGGGAACGAAGTACACCAACCGTACCTTGTAATCCTTTTTTAAGTCCTTGAGTGGTGGAGGAATGATTCGGTTGCGGGGGGATTTGTGTGAGGCAGATATTTTGCCGGCCTCGAGCTTGGATCCATCATGAGTTGTTCCCAGCCCAACGATCTCGGACCACCTCGGACTCCATTTCCAAACCGCAGCTATGGCAACCACTGCCGCCACCACCGCTGATATCAAAAGGAACTGCTTCACGTCCACCACTCTACGCCGCACGCCACGCCTGCTCAAGGGCTGATGCCAGGGATCGCTTGAATCCGGCAAAGAGGGCAAAACGCACTCGCATTGATGAGCCAAGCAGTCACAACTGAAGAGCGGGAGATTATCTCACCTTCCCTGAATCAGGGAAATGGAGTATGTTCCTCCTTTAGACATGAAAGCACTGATTCCGATTATATTTGGGCTTACAACGGCTGGACTCCAAAATCTTTGCTTGGCTGCACAAGGAGTTCCTGTCCTGCAGTTGACGAAAGCCAAGGACTATGGACGGATTGTCCAAAGAGGTATCATGTTGGATCAACGCAAAACATATCTGTTCTCGTGCGTTGTTCCGGGAGCTTTCCAGCTCGGGCCCCATGATCATATTCCCGAATTCCGAAGCACGACAGGCGATAAGGTGGTCACGTCTAAAATTCAAATTACTAAACTAGGCGGCTGGACTCGCCTCTATTGCACGCCTAAACCAAGCAAGACTGCTAGTTTTAACCTATACATGTCACTCTGGAGCTACAATTTATTTGAGGTTTCAAATGTTTATATCGGGGAATATCCAAAAGGTAATAACCTGGTACGAAACCCAACCTTCGCAGAGGGTTTAAAACACTGGGAAACAGACGGGGGGCAACTCAAAATTTCCAGAGCTATAGTCAGCCAAGCCAAGCCAGTGCAATTTAGCGGACGTATTGTCGAATACCGTCGATTTGACAAAAAAATTGAACGGTTAGTTGCATACGAGGGCAAGAAAGTCGTACTCCTCGTTCCTCAAAAATATCGTTCCAAAGAAAAGACCGGCTCCGTGCTTCAAATTCTAGATCGTTTGGATAAAAGCTGGGACTACTACGAGAAGCTAACGGGCCGAAGACCGGCTTTCGGTGGAGACAGAATCAAGTTTGGTGGAAGAAGCAGGATAACCACCATGCCAACCTTAGCATCTGTTATCGAAACATGCGGGGCCGGATGTGGCCAGATTGGCGGTGCTGGGATTGAAATCGGGAATGCCATTTGGGATGAAACATATAACAACCATGCGCAAGGAAAAGAAACTCGTGGAGTTTTTGAATACGAAATGGGGAGGAATTTCTGGTTTTATGGATCCATACTAGAGAGTAAGCAGGCTCCCAAATACCATTTGGCCACGGCATTTGCCACTATCCATGGGCATCTTGCTGGAGTTGAGGGTGGTTCTACTACTTTACCGGGCAATGAAAATGTTGATTGGGTTCAGTCTTTCCGTGACGCATTCACCGAATACCGGAAAACCCCTAACTTCGCTAAAATATTGGAGGGTGGCCAGCCAAGCGCAAAAATACTCGGTGGATTATGGCTGCATTTAGGGAAGACACACGGCCCGGCATTCCACCAGAGATTCTTTCGTGCGGCGGAAAACTTACCACCTGCAAAGAATTTATCTCATGCATTAAACAACTTTGTTATTGCTAGTTCAAAGGCAGCCAACAGGAATTTAACGCAATTCTTCATCAATGAATTGAAATATCCTCTGGTCATCCCCTAAACCCTCCGGGTTCAATTAGACTGGGCTCCGGTGCCGTAGC
>CAZSYW010000446.1:0-1937 GCA_964611315.1 uncultured Rhodospirillaceae bacterium | reverse complement strand
ACCTCGGCAATGCGTTCCGTTATGCGGTCCATAATTCCGTGGCCCGCACTCATGTCCTCCTGTTCGGCAACCTTGATCCGTACGATATACTGGTCATGGCTGGGTTCACCGTATACCGCAAACCCGGTTGAATCAGGACCACGATGTTTTAGCGCCATTAGCATTGAGGTCATCTCAGTGCCAACGTTTGAACTTTTGCCGCGGTGAATGATACCAGCTATTCCGCACATAAAATTATTTCTCCCCTTTGTTCACAAATGTTGCATATTGCCCAACAAATTAAGTTGCCCCGACCATTCTTGGTCCGGTGCCCTTACGGTAAGCACTCCATGTATGTGTCATGATCCCAATCAGTAACTGTTGACATGAACCGCGCCCACTCGTCGTGCTTGTACTCGTGGTAGAGCCGAT
The DNA here is from genome assembly GCA_964611315.1 of uncultured Rhodospirillaceae bacterium. GTDB lineage: Bacteria > Pseudomonadota > Alphaproteobacteria > UBA7887 > UBA7887. The sequence continues at coordinate 1,526 of CAZSYW010000446.1, read as the reverse complement.
ACATCTCTCCCGGCATACCGCGTTTAATGACTTCATCCTTTTCAAGGGCTTCAAGAGCTTCACCAAGCGACATGGGTAATTTTTTGACCTCCTTTCCTGCCTCCATGGCTTCGTAAATGTTCCGTTCCTCAGGCTCACCTGGGTCAAGATCATTCTCAATACCATCGTCAGCGGCTGCGAGAATAACTGACCCCATGATGTAGGGGTTAACCATCGAATCGACGGACCGGTACTCAAACCGCCCTGGTGCAGACACCCTCAAACCAGTCGTTCTGTTTTGAAATCCCCAGTCGGCAAAGACGGGTGCCCAGAAACCTGTATCCCAGAGCCGACGGTAAGAATTGACAGTTGAACACCCGACCGCCGTAAGCGCTTGTAGATGTGCGACAATCCCACCGATAGCCTGAAGACCCGTCTTCCCTGGTAGTTGAGGATCATCGGAGTCAGGCATAAAGGTATTCTCGCCGCCTTTTAGATACATGTAATTCCCAGCCATTCCCGGAAGATTATCTGGTGCATTTCCGGTCGGGCAAAGTTCATCGTTGCCGCCATGCCAAAGGGACATATTATGGTGACATCCAGACGCTGACACCCCCATGAATGGCTTAGTCATGAAACAAGCAAAAATTCCATGCTCACGAGCCACCTGCGCACAAATTTGCCGATAAGTAGTAAGCCGGTCAGCGTTACGGAGCACATCATCAAACATCCAGTTTAGCTCAAGTTGGCCTGGCGCATCCTCATGGTCGCCTTGGATCATGTCCAAACCCATAGCGCGAGCATATTCAATAACCTTCATATAAACAGGCCGAAGGCTTTCAAATTGGTCTATATGATAACAATAGGGCTTCGAAAATCCGTCGCGTGGCTTACCGTCCTCATCAAATTTTAACCACATCATTTCTGGCTCTGTGCCCATGCGCAAATGCAAGCCCCCGTGTTTCTTGGAGAACTCTTGGTGCAAACGGCGTAAATTGCCGCGACAATCAGAGGTCAAAAACGCCCCGGGATCTTCCCGTTCCTCGCGATTACGAAACAAAGTGCAGAAAAATCGTCCTATCCGCTTGTCCCATGGAAGTTGCATAAACGTATCGGGTTCCGGAATACCGACTAGCTCAGCAGCTTCTGGGCCATACCCAAGATAGTCACCAGATCTGTTCGTAAACAGGTTCATAGTGGCGCCGTACACTAACTGGAAACCACGCTCTGCTACTGTTTCCCAGTGATCAGCTGGGATACCTTTGCCCATAACCTTACCAGTAACAGAAACGAACTGGAGATAGAGGTACTCTACACCAAGTGCATCAATTTTTTCGCGTATCTCTTTCACCTTTTCGGCACGACTTTTGGCCTCAACAAATTCTTCTATATCCATCTTGCTCATTAGTATCCTCCCTAACTCTTTTTATTTTTTAGCCGAAACCTTCCCTTAAGATTTCAATGCCTATGTAAATTTTTGTCTCAACTCCATGGAAATGGGCTATTTGAAACCGGATGCAGGTCTCCGGCCTCGTATCGACCAAATC
>CAZSYW010000445.1:0-1940 GCA_964611315.1 uncultured Rhodospirillaceae bacterium | reverse complement strand
GTTTTTCCAAAAGGTGGGAATAAATAATGCGCCGACCAGATTGGCCAGCGATAGGTGTTATGCCCGCAGGACTCCCGCAAGCGCAGGGTTTATACGCCCCTGAACGCGAACATGATAGTTGCGGGATAGGCTTCATCGCTAACATAAAAAATATAAAAAGCCATGAACTCGTCCGTCAAGGTATTCAAATTTTGGTTAATCTCGATCATCGAGGGGCGGTCGGAGCTGACCCTTTGGCCGGCGATGGAGCAGGCATTCTAATTCAAATTCCCGATGGTTTTTTCCGCGCCGAGCAAGAAAATTTAGGCTTAAATCTGCCGCCATTCGGCGACTATGGCGTTGGTCTAGTGTTCATGCCACGCGACAAGGACCACACGATGGTTTGTCAAGAAGCTATCGAACGTACGGCACGCGCGGAGGGACAAGAAGTATTGGGTTGGCGCGATGTTCCCGTGAATAACGAATGGCTTGGCGACAGCGTCAAACCCATTGAGCCGGTTATACGTCAGATATTCATTAAACGCGGCGCTAACTGCACCGATACCGACGCCTTCGAACGTAAGCTCTACGTTATCCGTAAGCAGGCGCACCATGTAGTCTGGGATGCTGGTTTAGAACATATCGGACATTTTTATATACCTTCCATGTCAGCTCGAACAATCGTCTACAAGGGTATGTTTTTAGCCCCTAACTTGAACAAATATTATCCTGACCTTAATGATGAACGTTTCGTGTCAGCTCTCGCACTTGTCCATCAACGTTTCTCAACAAATACTTTCCCGTCCTGGCCACTAGCCCAGCCATTCCGCTATCTGTGCCACAATGGCGAGATTAACACAGTGCGTGGCAATATTAATTGGATGCTGGCTAGACGCCATTCCATGGCCTCCAAGCAACTGGGCGACGATCTTGACAAGCTTTGGCCACTGATTGGCGATGGAGCCTCGGATTCAGCGACGTTTGATAATGCACTTGAGTTGTTGATCGCTGGTGGGTATTCGATGGCACACGCCATGATGATGATGATCCCAGAAGCCTGGGATGGTCATACTCTTATGGGCGACAAACGTCGAGCCTTCTACGAATATCATGCAGCACTGATGGAACCATGGGATGGCCCTGCCGCTATTGCATTCACCGATGGCAAACAAATAGGAGCAACATTGGATCGCAACGGCTTACGGCCGGCTCGTTATATTGTTACGAAGGACGGTCATGTAATCCTAAGTTCGGAGGCCGGTGTATTGCCCTATGCGGAGGAAAAAATTGTTTCAAAGTGGAGGTTGCAGCCTGGTAAAATGCTCCTCATCGATCTTGAAGATGGTCGTATCGTCGATGATGAAGAGCTCAAAAAAAATCTCTCCGAAGCTAAACCTTACAAGGCCTGGCTCGACGCCACCCAGATTAAACTAGAAGACCTGCCGTCAGATTTTGATGTGATCCCCCCTGACCATCGTACCTTACTCGACCGCCAGCAGGCATTTGGCTATAGCCAGGAAGACATTAAATTTTTTCTACGGCCCTTGGTAGAAGAAAGCCAGGACCCTATCGGCTCAATGGGCCGGGACATTCCACCTGCGGTATTGTCCGAAAGACCAAAATTGCTTTACGACTATTTTCACCAGAATTTTGCTCAAGTAACCAACCCACCCGTCGACCCCATCCGTGAGGAATCTGTTATGTCGATGGTGTCGCTAATTGGTCCTCGCCCAAACCTCTTGGACCTAAGAGCTGGCGGCACACATAAACGTCTGGAAGTACGTCGACCCATTCTATCAAATACTGAGCTCGAGCGCATTCGCCGCATTCAGCACCTATTTGATGGCGCCTTTCATGCTGTAACCCTAAGTACGTGCTACTCTGTCACCGAAGGTGCGGATGGCATGGCAACAACCTTGGATACACTTTGTGAACAGGCAAAATCCACAGTTCTGAGTGGA
>CAZSYW010000444.1:0-1954 GCA_964611315.1 uncultured Rhodospirillaceae bacterium | reverse complement strand
AAGGAAGATGAAGGTTTAAAGATAGATGCGCATAAAAATTTGAAGAAGATAGTTCTATTCTCCTATTGAAGACACATCACCATCAATGTCTAAATTCCGGTCGACTCACCAATCATTCAATTCCAAAACATCCAATTTTAACTTGATAAGATCTATACCAGTTAAGTGCGGCGGACAATAAAAAGGCATGCCCTGCAAAGACAATGATTCCCAAGCTCCACGTTGCCTACGCATCGCCCAGAGACCATGCCAAGCTGAGACACGACCAAACCTCTCCCCCACGGCCCGGGTCACGCCTGGATGAAAATATTTTTCAGCGTTGACGTCGTAGTAATAGTCAATTCCCGGCGATTCATTAACGATAGAAGTATTACATTCATCCGCTTGAAGTTCTAAGTCGTCACCGCAAATGACGCCACCGTCTATCACCAATGGCAATGAGTTTTCAATATCGGCACGAACCGCTTCGTAGCGGTGGTCACCGTCAATAAATATACAGTGATACCGTTCTCTAGGTAGCATAGGCAATATTTCAGTGCTCCATCCACAAATGGCATTTACACTAATTCCTTTTGGTACAAATTGACGATTGTGATTGAACACACGAATTGGTTGTCCGTTGCACAACGCTTGTTGCATGCGTTTGTACTTCTCATCCAAATTTATCTTGGTGTCGATGTATGGCTTCCAAGCATCTATGCAAATGACTTGCCCAACGTTCTTGTTGTACCTAGCCATAGCATGGGCCAATGTTAATGTTGAGGCTCCGCACCACGATCCCACTTCCACCGCCTGCAGATCCGTAGAGCCAAAATCTTTAGCTAAACGCCAAATTATTGCTGCCATGTGAACGTGACGAAGTGCCGGGCCAGTAAGACCAAAAATACCATCTAAATACGGTTTTCCCTGGGGTAATACTATCCCACTATCATCTGACGACGGTTCACGCGAACCGTGTCTCCGTCTCTCTCTATTTTTATTGACATCTTGTCCACCGCGGCTTCATCGGCACGTCTGTCGAAATACCATACTAAACGGCTATACTCGGACGATACTTGTAAAAAATCAAATCTGGATCACTTGATAAAATGTGATCCTTCAAGGTTTCTAAAGTACCTGATAAAACTCATTGGGCAAATCCCTAATAATTTTGAATACAACATCCTATTCTTTTTGAAAATCAGCATTCCACCCCTCCGTTGAAGTCAACAACAGGAGTACAAAACCTTCTAAAATAATTGGTGGGCGCACAATTGCTCGAACCTTGGACCCGCTCCATAAGTGCTGTAATGTTAGTGCTCCTCCCTTTCGGTAAAAAATATCGTGTATTCGTGGATGCATCTGTTGGTTTCCCTTGCCAAAGGCAGATGAGAAGAGGATCCATGCCTTTCAATGTTATTGGCATCAGGTAAATCAGTTATAGCCAGCTTTTGCTTATTTGCTGGAGTGCTTTCTTCGCCGGCGCATAATCGGGATCATATTTCAGCGCTCGCTCGAAAAGGTGTCGGGCCTCTAAAATCTTGCCCTTGTTCAACAGAATTTGACCCAGTGTAAAATTCGGGAACTGGTAGCAGCAATAACGCTTGGCACTGATGGCCTTCCTTAGCCATGGAATAGCCTCGTCCACACGACCTAACCAAGTCAAGTAGACGCCGATGTCGTTGTATGGGTTTCCAAAGTCGGGATCGATTTTGATTGCTTTCTCACACTCGGTGATTGCTTCGTCGAGCCGTGCGATGTGACTTAGTGACCAGCCAAGAAATGTGTGCCCTTCCGCTGTCGGCCGGGCATCGATCGAACGACGGAATAGCTCTATTGCCTGCGGGTATGCTCCAAGGACATGGAGCATGTAGCCTTGCCGCCACAAATGTTCGGCGAGATCGGCTGGTGGATCTTTCCACTGCGCCGACGAGCGTCCCATTTGCGCGACGAGGATTAGGAACACCATAATGAC
>CAZSYW010000443.1:0-1955 GCA_964611315.1 uncultured Rhodospirillaceae bacterium | reverse complement strand
GTTCCAAACGGGGTCCTTCATAGCTCACTGCCTCCCAATTGCTGCGGATTCACCAACCAGAATGTTAGGCTAATATCGCGGGGCGTACAATATGTCGATGTCTCCTGTGCGAATGACGGACAAATCTGGATCAGGAATGAACCAGCGGAAATTTTTGGTTCTGATATAGATGAACTAAAAGTGTTCACAGTGTTGCTCATTTCAATCACACCTTCAACAGGTTCTAGTGCCATCAGATCAAGGGCATCCGCTACCAGTTTTCCGACATTTGCTCCTTGTTTATTTTATAAATAAGGAATCGCGGTGTTGCGATTGATACCAAATAATTCAGCTTTATATCACGCTGTTGTACCAGAAAAAATGTGCCATATCTTTACTTGCTGTGTACTTGTAGAGAGCCAGCTTTTCTGTCGTTTGCAAACCGTATGACATATGTAAGTAAAATATTTTACTACGTCTGCTCCTTTACTATTTTGTGACGCTGTCCATTTTGCGTTAGTGTGTATCCACTACCAATTGTTCTTTTTTCAGTTTTAGTGGATCAAATGAAATAAACAATGTGTTGTTAGGGAGGCTATGATGGCTAGATTCACGATCAATGGTCGGCGGAAATCCGTCGATGTTGATCCGGATACACCCCTACTGTGGGTTGTCCGCGAGCACTTGAAGATGACCGGGACTAAGTTTGGTTGTGGTGCAGGACTTTGTGGCGATCATGCACCACCAACGTTGCCGAAGCTGAGGGTCAATCCATTACCACGATCGAGGGATTGTCTAATAAGGCCTCTCACCATTTGCAGAAAGCATGGATTGCGGAGCAGGTACCGCAATGCGGTTACTGCCAGTCGGGCCAGATCATGCAAGCTGCGGCTTTGCTCAGTAAAAACAAAAACCCTTCACGCGAGGAAATTGTCGCGCACATGGACGGAAACATCTGCCGGTGTGGTACGTACAACAGAATCATCCGCGCAATTCAGCGCGCGGCGCGGGAGGCATAAACCATGGCACAAGAAATCTTTAGTGAATCAGCAAGCACTAGCGAAATCAGTCGTCGCAGCTTTCTTGGCGGCTCTGCGGGATTGACGTTCGCCTTTACTTTTGGCTCAACAGGCATTTCGGGGATGGCCACTGCAATAGGCGCACCGATGGGGAGAACGGTTAATGCCTATGTCAAGATCGCCGTCGATGGAAGCGTTACGATAATGGCTCCGGGCCCAGAGATGGGCCAAGGCATTATGACGTCTTTGCCACTGATTGTTGCCGAAGAGATGGATGCGGATTGGGATAAGGTGGTTATCGAACAGGCGCCACTTGGTAAGGCCTATAACAACTCAATCTTCAAGGCGCAGTATGCCGTGGCCAGCGTGTCGAGCCTCGGCTATTGGAAGCCCCTCAGGATCGCCGGGGCGCAGGTGCGCAAGTTCTTGGCCAATGCCGCTGCGGAGAGGTGGGGTATACCCGTGGCAGAAGTCACGACCCAAACGGGTATGGCTCATCATCAGGCGACGGGCCGTAAAGTCAGCTATGGCAATTTGGCGGCGGACGCCAAGGTTCCGGCCAAGCTACCAAAAATCAATCCCAAGAAGGACGTTAAGAAACCCAACCAATATAAGCTATTGGGGAAAAGCGTGCCACGCGTCGACGTTCCCCCAAAGGTTGATGGATCGGCGAATTACGGTATCGATGTTCAAGTGCCCGGTATGATTTACGCGACGTTTGCGCGATCTCCGGTTCGAGGCAGCATACCCGAAACCTTCAATGGTGATGAAGTCAAAAATATGAAGGGCATCACCAATGTTATGGCAATCGATGATGGTGTGGCCGTCGTCGGGGAGACCGTCGAGGCAGTATTCAATGCTCGGGGTGCGCTGAAGATAGATTGGAAAAATGGTGTGCGTGGAGAAAGCATGAATAGCGAGACCGAGATTGCTGTCTATCTCGAACACGCACGCGAC
>CAZSYW010000442.1:0-1957 GCA_964611315.1 uncultured Rhodospirillaceae bacterium | reverse complement strand
GGCTGTTGGGCATCCGATCTGGTCGTCTATGACACGAAGAAGCTCCGTTGTACCAAGTCGGCCCAGGATAGCTTTGACAAAATTTTTCCCGAAATGGCCGAAAACCCACGATGTACGTATAATAAGGTGACGCGACGTTGCATTCCTCACCCTTGTTTCGCCCTCAGCCTTGCTAGCTCCGTATACCGACAGATGATTAATTGGATCGTCCTCTCGGTAATGTATCTGCGCACTACCATCAAACACGTAATCGCTTGATATGTAGCACATGGGCACACCCATCGCGCCACAAATGCTAGCAATATGTTGGGCTCCATCAGCATTCACGCGAAATGCCGCTTCACGATCGTCTTCTGCTGCATCAACAGCGGTAAAAGCCGCCGTATTAATTACCGCATCAGGCGCACATGCTCGGATTGCAGCGGAAACAGCTTGGGCATCAGTAATATCAACCTGCGCGCGTGACAATCCTATAGCTAGATGTCCAGCTATGGGGGCTTTTTCTAGAAGTGCTTGGCCGAGTTGTCCCGCGGCACCAAAAACCAAAACCTTCAACGACCCAGCCCTTGCCGATGGCCATCGTAGGACCTAGTTATGATGCGGCGCCACCAGTCTTCTTGATTGATGTACCACGAAACTGTCTCGCCAACCCCTGTGTCAAAATTTCGGTGCGGCTTCCAACCAAGTTCATTTGATAACTTTTCCGTTTTGAGGGCGTAGCGAAAATCGTGACCTGGCCGGTCCTCAACAAATGCTATGTTTTGCTGATGGGGCAGGCCGTCGGAACGCGGCTTCAACTTGTCGAGATGTGCGCAGACGGTTTTCACTGTGTCCAGGTTGCTAAGTTCACTTCCACCTCCCACGTTATAACGCTCCCCAATACGTCCCCCATTCAGGATTTGCCAAAGCGCTGAAGCATGGTCATCGACATGGATCCAATCCCTGATGTTACCGCCATCACCGTAAAGGGGAATAGGCACGCCATCAAAGGCCTTAACGATGACCGTCGGGATCAATTTTTCGGGAAACTGCCAAGGCCCATAATTGTTGGTGGAGTTACTGATAACGGCTGGCAGCCCGTAAGTCGCACCCCAGGCTAAAACAAGGTGATCCGCGGACGCCTTGGTCGCGGCATAGGGTGAGCTAGGACAGTAGGGTGAATCTTCGTCAAATACGCCAACCTTACCTAATGAGCCGTAGACTTCATCGGTTGAAACGTGGAGGAACTTGAAATACCTTTGTTGTGTTACATTAAGCTCGCTGTAATAGCGGTATGCAGTTTCCAAAAGAATATAAGTACCAACAATATTTGTGTCGATAAATGGGCGGGGTCCATCAATCGAGCGATCCACATGGCTTTCCGCTGCCAGATGGATGACGGTGTCCGGCCGATGGCGTAAAAACGCCTCTGCAAGACGCGCACCATTTGTAATATCACAGTGCTCAAACGCGTAACGAGAATCTCCGCAGATTTCCTCAAGAGCTTCCGGGTTCGCGGCGTAGGTCAGGCTGTCCACGTTGACAATAGCAGCATCCGTATCCCTAATTAGATAACGAATTAAGGCGGACCCGATAAAGCCCGAACCACCTGTTACAAGGACTTTCATGTCTCCATTATCCTATCAGAGTAATTGAATCCTGATTTCAATTCCCTCAGCGTAGGAAATGCTGCGTCGCGTTCCGATAAAAGTACCGCGCTCTGCCCACCAACTCGATCCAAAGGCCATGGTATATTTAGGTCTGGATCGAACGCGTTAATTCCTCCTTCTGCCCGCGGCGCGTAGAAATTGGATACCTTATAAAGTACCTCTGTTTGCGCTTCTAGGGACATGAATCCATGCGCAAACCCCTCCGGCACCAAGATCGCAGACCCATCCTCTGCGGAAAGTTCGATCACTACAAATTGTCCAAAACGGGGGCTTCCCTTCCTGATGTCGACCACGACTTCAAATATCCG
>CAZSYW010000441.1:0-1962 GCA_964611315.1 uncultured Rhodospirillaceae bacterium | reverse complement strand
CTACTGTAGTTGAAAACCGGGCTCGGTAGACGCAAGAAGCGCGTGTTATTACCATCTGTAGGCGTGTTTGCTGTTCGGTAGTTAGAGCAAGGCCGCCATATTCAGCGGGCAAAGTCATAGCGAATAGTCCATGTTGGCGAAGTTCCTGGGTCAGGTCTTCAGGCACTCCATCTTGATGGGTTAACCGGTATTCATTCGGGCGCAGCAAATCTTCCACTAGTCTTTCGATGACCTTAAGATAGTCGTCGAAATTACTTCGAGCGAGCTCAACGAGTGTCATTTTTGCTCCTTCGCTTATTGCGCCTTGCCGGCTCGAAGCAGTCAGCTTGACAAATAATCTTGGCATGAGGATACATAAAGATCAATTTGCGAAATATTGTTTTGCATTACAGAAAATAAGGAAAGAAATGATGGTGCGAAACACGGTGGATGCCATCAATTGCATGCTGTTTCCGAAATCAGTCGCCATCATCGGTGCATCACCAGATGCGAACAAACTTAACGGTCGACCTTTTCATTTCATGCGCCGCGATAAATTTGAGGGTAAAATTTATCCGGTAAACCCCCGTTATGAAGAAATTGACGGTGTCAATTGTTACCCAGATATCGCAGCGCTTCCAGAAGCACCTGATATGGCAATTATTGCTATTCCGGCTGTACACTGTAAAGACGTTGTCGCCAAACTCGGCCAAAAAGGTTGTCCGGTTGCTGTAATTTTTTCATCCGGTTTTGGCGAGATAGGTGAAGTTGGTCGTAAGATGGAACAAGAATTGCTCCATACAGCGCGAGAAAGCGGCATTCGTATCTGTGGCCCTAACAACCTGGGGCTTGTTAACAGTTTCAATAAATTGAGTGCTACCTTTAGTCAGTATGCTGATCAGACACCTATCAGTGGTCCTGTGGCATTTGCGACGCAATCAGGGGCTTTTGGTACCGGTATAGCTGCGCTAGCTCGGAGTCGTGGTATAGGCATCGGTTATTTCGTTAATACCGGCAACCAGATCGATATTAGTCTGATGGACGTTTTGGAGGTTGCGATTGATGACAAGCGTATAAAGGTAGTAGCGGCCTACCTTGAGGGGCTACGCGAAGGGGACTCCCTAATTCGCTTGGCAAATAAAGCTATGGGTCTTGGTAAGCCATTGATTGTTACTAAGGTGGGGCGAAAGGCTGCGGGTGCTCGTGCTACCCTCTCCCATACAGGGTCCCTCGCCGGTGAAGATACGGTGTTTAGCGACATTGCTCGCCAGTATGGGATCATTCGAGCCCGGAACGAACAACACATGGTAGATCTTATGGCGGCTTTTGGCGCCACAGAAGTTCCGGTAGGCTCTGGCGTTGCTATAGTGACACAATCAGGGGGTGCGGGAGCGATGATGGCTGACCGTGTAGAGGAACTTGGTTATGAAGTGCCGGAGCCTTCAGCCAAGATACAAGCACGCCTTAGGAAAGTAATTCCCACCTTCGGGGCATGTGGCAACCCTATAGATGTCACCGGACAGTTCCTAGCTAATCCGGAAATTTTGAAAAGCAGTGTCGAAATCGTTCTTGATGACCCAGCCATTGATATTGCCGTGGTTTGGCTTCAATTGATGCACGGCTACGCAGATCTGTTGATCGATGTATTTTGCGAGATAAAGGAACGCGTCTCAAAGCCTTTCGTGGTCTGCTGGATTGAACCGCCGGAAAAAGTGCGCAGCGCTTTTAATACCTTTGGCATATGTTTAATTACTGGAACGGAGCAAGTAATAGACGCCGTTGGTGGGTTGATAGAGTTTTGTCGTGCCCGTGAGCGCTTTCTTGTTCAGAGGACGCCCAAATTTAGTTCACAGCGGGTTATTTCGGTCGAAACTAGTGCGCTTCCATCAAAACAGGTATACGATTTGCTGACTTCTGCTGGCGTGCCATTGGTGACGTGCACTTTTGCCACGGATCCCGATGAAGCTGTAGAGGCCGCTGGCC
>CAZSYW010000440.1:0-1969 GCA_964611315.1 uncultured Rhodospirillaceae bacterium | reverse complement strand
GGTAGATCTCAATAATGGCCTCGCCCAAAGTGCTAAATTGGAATACGCCAAGGACGTAGCCAAGGCAACCACCAAGAACCGATGCAACAGTCGTTAACAAGGCATACCGCCAGGCTTTATTGGGCCGAGCCAGCACCATGGGTGCAAGCAATACATCCGGGGGGATGGGAAAAACTGATGATTCGGCGAAACTTAGGATCGCAAGGTAACGCGCCGCATGTCGATGTTGTGCCCAGCCAAATACTTTGAGGTAAAGTGTCTGGAATATTTTCATTACACTATCTCTTTAAGCATTGGCACGAAACGCACTGCCTCACCACGGCTTTCTTTGAATCCGTCACTTGTGCGGTCTGCAATAACCAGTCGTTGTTGCTGTTTTGTGCCTACGGGCCCAACGAGTCGCCCTTTCACAGCTAACTGTTGCAACAGGCGAAAAGGTATCTGGGGAGGGGCTGAAGTCAAAAGAATAACGTCATAGGGTCCCCGACCAGGCCAGCCGAGGTAACCGTCGCCATGGCGATATTCGACGTTGGAGATGCCCATAGTCAGTAAACGTTCTCTGGCAGAGTCCAATAGCGCTCCGATTCGTTCAATCGTATATACCTTATCTGCAAGGCAGGACAATACCGCGGTCTGATAACCAGATCCGGTACCAATTTCTAGTACTCGGCCGAGTCTAGAGGCGCCGCGGAGGGCCATTTCCGTCATTAACCCAACGATGTAGGGTTGCGATACGGTCTGATGGTGGCCGATGGGTAGTGGAATATCATCGTAGGCCCGGCTATGCAATGCAGGATCAGGGACAAAATAGTGTCGAGGTATTCGTTGAAACGCATCAAGAACAGCGGGTTCGCCAATGCCTTGGCTGATAAGACGATCGAGAAATCTTTGCCTTGTTCTATCAGAGGTAAAACCAATTCCCAGTTGGGTCTCGCAAGACATTACTTAGGTACACCACCAAGCCATTTGTCGACCTCACTCAAACGAGTTCGGTCCGTCACGTCCGCCGTCAGCGGAGTAATGGACACGCACCCGTGCGCAATCGCGTAGAAATCAGTTCCCGGGCCTGCGTCCAGCTGAGCGCCCGCGTCTCCTATCCAGTAAATATCCTTGCCGACAGGATCCACCTCCTTGGTGGTGGGCAACGCCTGACCCCTCCCCCCAAGACGGGTCGCATCCCATCCCTGAATTTGATCTCGTGGCACATCGGGAACATTGATGTTAAGAATGGCTCTTGCCGAAAGTGGAGTCTTGAGAAGTTTTTCCAACAGCTCTCGTACAACGTTACCTGCCGTATCGAAATAGACAGGGTCGTCCCCGGCTAGTGATACCGCAATGGCAGGCAAGTCAAGAAATCGACCTTCCATTGCAGCACCTACGGTTCCTGAGTAGAGAACATCATCACCGAGATTCCCGGCATTATTAATTCCGGAGATAATCATATCGGGCTTCTGAGGCATGAGGCCGGTTATCCCGAGATGGACACAATCGGTTGGCGTTCCACTACAAACGAAATAGCCATTGGCAATCTGTTCTACTCGAACAGGAACCGTCAGCGTCAGCGAGTTACTGGTACCGCTTCGATCCTGATCTGGGGCAATCACAGTCACCTCCCCAAAATCAGATACTGCGTCGACCATCGCGGATAATCCTGGCGCCCGATATCCGTCATCGTTACTCAGCAAAATATTCATACCACGAGCTCCTCTGATTTACTGCAAGTTGCCCGCAGCAATGAAATTTACGCTAAAGTGCCTGAGGTCTGATTATGATTGAAGTCACAAAGAGTTTCAGGGAAACGCCTGACCCACTTCGATCTCCGCACAACGCTTTTTCCCCGACTAATCCGATAGTTAACATACGGTCGCCAGCTTTCACACCCCGCACTACCCGCTATCCTCGAGTAACCGTTCGACTATAACTTGTTTAATTTGCCGCCCAGAGGCCGCTTTGACTTGGACCTGCAATC
>CAZSYW010000439.1:0-1971 GCA_964611315.1 uncultured Rhodospirillaceae bacterium | reverse complement strand
AACCCGGAAGCTGATGATGGACGGCGGAAGAGTCGTATTACGGTAGGTTGTGGTCTAAGTGACGCGCGCCAATTAAAGACAAGCAACAGCAGCTCGGTAACTTATCAACGTCATAACACGGAGGCCGTGGCTCCAGCTCGTACCCGCGGCGCCAATTGACCGTTTGTCAAATCGTGCGCCATTGTCTCGGTAAGGATACGAAAAGCCTTGTATTTAAAGGATTTTTTTGTTAATATATCGGGATAAAGAGCCACATCAGGCATCCATTTAATTGAGTCCAGAAAGACTCCTTCCTTGGCGATCTTTTTTGGTAAGTTTGCAGCGTTCTGCGGTCGACAAGACCACATAAACTCTCTTCCTTTCCGTGCACGTATTATTGTCCGGCAAAATAGTCGGATTGGAGATATTTTGCAATTTAGAGAACTTAATCTCGATCCTCGAACACTCGAGGCAATAAGTAAACTTGGCCTTACCGAGCCTACTGAAATTCAACGTAAGGCGATCCCGGTAGTTTTGTCTGGCGCAGACCTGATGGCATCGGCACAGACAGGCACGGGCAAAACCGCAGCCTTTGTGTTGCCAATCCTTCAAAATCTTTTTCGACGCCCTAAGAAAGCTGGCCTAGGTCCACGTGCCTTGGTATTGACGCCAACTCGTGAGCTTGCAATTCAAATCGATAAGCATACCCGACAGTTCAGCCGATTCTCCAAAATCACAACCGGCTTGATTGTTGGAGGTATGTCATATTCGCCTCAACTCAAAATGCTACGAAACCGGGTCGATTTTTTAGTTGCGACTCCCGGGCGCCTGATGGATCACATGGAACGGGGTAAGGTAGATTTTTCTAGGCTAGAAGTGTTGGTTCTGGATGAGGCAGACCGAATGCTGGACATGGGATTTATTGATGATGTAAAAAAGATTGCTTCAGAGATGCCCCGAGATCGTCAAACCTTGCTTTTCTCTGCGACACTTGAAGGTAGTGTTTTGAAAATTGCAAATCATTTACTGAAAAAACCAAAACGAATCAGCCTGACAACTAATCATGATCCGCATGTATCAATCCGCCAGCACATGCATCAGGCAGATAGTAAAGCACATAAACACAAATTGTTGGCATATCACCTAGAAAATAAGCAGTTGACCAAAGCGTTAATTTTCACCTCGACTAAACGAGGAGCTGATCAACTCGCAAAGTCACTTCGCTTAAAGGACCACAAGACCGCATCTTTGCATGGAGACATGAGTCAAAATAAGCGGCGACAGACAGTTGAAAATCTGCGCAAGGGCCGTGTGGAAATATTAGTAGCAACGGATGTTGCAGCTCGAGGCCTCGATATCAAGGGTATCAGCCACGTGATCAATTTCGATTTACCAACGGTTGCAGAGGACTACATTCATAGAATCGGCCGTACCGGGCGCGCTGGTGCTGCTGGCTGCGCTATCTCGCTTGTTGGTTCCTCGGATTGGCAAAAGTTGTCACGGATTGAAAAGTTGACTGGGCGAAAGATTAACCGTGAAATAATCGAAGGGTTGGAACCAGCAAGCTCGGAACCCAAAAGTAAGAAACAAGTCAAATCCAGATCGAAGCCCAGCCCTAGACGCAGTGCCACGAAGAATTCCACGGAAAAGAGCGAGCGCAAGCCGAAATATTGGCGCAAGAGCTCTTCAGGTTCTAAGCGAACAAAGCAAACGCGAGAGCGAAAAGCCGCCTAGATGGCAATGGGCCCTGATTGCGCGCTCTCCGGCACTTTGTGGGATTGAGCCGAATGCTTGACGAACGTGTGAGACTTCCAAACAATAGAACACTGCACGGTATTTTAATATCCGATTAATAGAGGGAAAGGTTCCATCTGGCACCCGCATTCTCTCGTGTTTCCAAGGGTTTTTCCGAGCCAAAGTGAGGGGTCTGTTAGCTAAAGGTTCAGAATAAAGTAGGAAGAAAGTTTGGGCGGGCGCCTACCACTTTTTTAT
>CAZSYW010000438.1:0-1989 GCA_964611315.1 uncultured Rhodospirillaceae bacterium | reverse complement strand
GCCGAAGAAGAAAATATGAAACCTAGAGACGACGTCGCCCAGGGCGGAGGGGCCGCCACGACCGATCCCCGAAAGCCGGATTACGCTAATCTTTTTGCAATGATGGATGTGAGCTGGAACGATCCCTCTATATCGGACCTTGCTGCAGAGCGCGGACAACACCCTGTCGAAGTAATAATGGATCTCAGTATAGATAATGAGGACCAAATCTACGTGCAGCCCATCATAAACGAATCTCGCGACGATGTGCTCGAATTCCTGAAACATCCAAGAACCTTAGCCACTTTTTCCGATTCAGGAGCGCATGTCGCTCAAGAGATGGGTTCGTCCTTGCCGACACATTTGTTGAATTACTGGGTGAACGAACGCCGAGAATTCTCCCTTGAGGAAGCGGTTCGCATGTTGACTTTTGATAATGCTTCGGCGTGGGAGTTGCCGGACCGTGGACTTGTGAGGACTGGCTATAAGGCAGATTTGCTTCTTTTCGAAGAAGCGACCATCAAACCGCAGTTGCCGGTCGTTAGGAATGATCTGCCTAGTGGATCTCGCCGGTTGGTACAGAAAGCCGAAGGGATTGTGATGACGGTGGTAAATGGGGAGGTATCGCTGCGGGATGGCGAGTCTACCGGTGCTAATTCTGGTGAGGTTTTAAAAGGACCGCTCGCTCCTACTAGCTAAAAGATATTAGGGCTATTCAGGTAGTGTAAGGGAACTCGATAATGTGACGTTATATTTGGATAATTGGAAGGCATTGTGTGGTTCAGCCGCATAATTTGTCAGGGTAAATATTTCAAAATTGAAATTGGGGCTGGTAAATGATGATTACTTACGAGCAAGCTGCTGTTCCCGTTCGGAGTAATTTTGCGGAATCTCATCAACGGTTCTGGGACAGGTTGGCTCGTCCCGGAACTTGGTGGACAAGTGCTGAGCGTATTGCAATTGCAAAAGAAGCACGTAATGCGTTGCAGTGCGCTTTGTGTGCAACTCGTAAAACGGCGCTATCACCGCACGCGGTAGTCGGAGAACATGATAGGGTGACTGAGCTTCCTGAACTGGCGCTTGAAGCAATTCATTCAATTATGTCCTACTCATCACGGCTCACCCGAAGTTGGTATGAATCGTTATTAACTCGAGGTTTGAGCGATGGCCAGTATGTGGAAATTGTCGGCACAGTTACGGCGTTGATCAGCATCGACCGGTTTTGCCTTGGCTTGGGTTTGCCATTACACTCGCTTCCGGTCCCAGGTGAAGGAGATCCGGACCGCTATCGCCCTAGCTCTGCAGGTGCTGATGAGGCTTGGGTGCCATTAGTACCGAGGGAAAATGCGGGCACACCAGAGGAAGACTTATGGCCGTCTGGGGCCTTGGGAAACATTATTCGAACAATGAGCTTGGTACCTGAAGAGGTCCGAACCCTCCGTGACCTTCTTGAGGTGCATTATGTTCCCTTCGAGAAGGTACGTGAGCCCAATGCCGGCACCGGTGCCCTCACTCGCCCACAGATGGAACTCGTGGCGGCTAAAGTATCTCTCATGAATGATTGCTTTTTCTGAAGCAGTTCTCATTTAACTTGGCTCCGTGCGAGCAGTCAGCATGAAGGAAATAAGGTCGATCTACATGCTTTGCTGGATGGCAATCTTGATAGTGGCGTAGAATGTGGAGCAGAGTTGCTTGAATTGTGTGAGGCATTGGTGGAAGGTGACCCGGGTGTAATAACCAGGGCTAGTACAAACGTTATAAAGTTGATGGGTTCAGAGGCATTGGTTGATGCAGTCGGTGTCTACTCGAACTTTGAACGTATGGTGCGGATTGCGGATGCTACGGGGGTAGAACTTGGCGAGACACTTTCCGAATTGTCTGCTGACATCCGCTCTGACTTGAGAGTGGAGCGCCCGGCAAATTGGTGCGATTAGTGTGGAAGGACTTCAACCGATAGAGTTGGCTCCAAATAATCGACGAAACTTAAACCTGTTGATTATTTAAATATTT
>CAZSYW010000437.1:0-1998 GCA_964611315.1 uncultured Rhodospirillaceae bacterium | reverse complement strand
GCCTCCCGCGAACGTCCCGTCGACAACTGATTCAATAGCGTAGTAAACGCCATAGTCCACACGCTTCATCATGCTGGCAAGCACACGATGGCCATCGCCCATCCAGTCCTGGTTTGCATCCACACCGATCATAAATGGCGGTCCAGCTGACTTGCCTTTGGCTTCTAGGTGCTCCGTAATAGCCTCGAGATCACCAATTCCTAACGGGCCGGCGACGTTGTAAACCAGGCCTGCGCCCTGAGCCAACATGGCCTCTGTTGCCGCTTTACCCTTTGCGATATCGGAAAATGTGCCGGTATACGACCAAAGCAAGCCGACATCCGCTTTCTCGCCCGTCATTTCCGCATATTTGGCGTTACCCCAATGCATGCCGTAACGATAACCTGCTTCAAACTTATACAACACTGGAATCTCAATCCCTAGAACCGCGCCAATTTTGTCGTACCCATGATGGGCTGCAACCATGGCACCCAGGGCTCCTACCAACGCTGATCCCTTGTTTTCTTCATAGCCAATTTGCATCAGGTTCGGGTGATCCAGCCAAGTTACGTCGATAATCGCAAATTTCTGATCTGGAAACTGGCCAGCCACCTCGGCCATGGCATCGGCCAACAGAAATCCGACACCAATAATGATATCGAAATCACCAGCTCGGGCTGCGTTTTGAAGATTAGGTAAATAATCGGTTGCCGAGTTACTTTGGATACCAACCAACTCCATGCCAAACGCCGCCGAAGCTTCGTCAGCCCCCTTGAACCCCATATCGTTGAACGAAAGATCGCCGCGGCCTCCAAGATCTGTGACCAGCGCAATCTTGCCAGCCGCTGCCGCAGTTCCCAAGAAAGGTCCAACAGCCAGCGCGAAAAGCGCAATCAAGAAAGCCGCCACTTTGATACGAAAAATTCTCATCACGAACATCCTCCTCCTGCTATAGTTTTTGGAATCCACTCGTCCTCTGCAACACGGCATGAGTTGCCTCATTGCAAGGATCAACAGTGAGAGTAACGCTCTGTAAGAGCACGGTCAATAACAAACACTTCTCTGATCCCGTATGCGCCAAGACACTATCCTTTTTCCCTAGAAAACCTCATGCCTGTGCGGAATTCCGGGTTGAGCCCCAGAGCGAGTGCAGGCAATTGATGCAGCTCGAATTGCTATTTCCAAGGAAGCTTCAATAGCGTTCTGCCCTTTTGCCACTTCTGCCGCGAAGTAACCGCAAAAAGTATCCCCAGCACCAGTTGTATCAATCGCCCCCACTGATGGGGCAGGCAAGCAAAACAGGCCTTCTTTCGAAGCAACCACAGCACCCTGCGCGCCCAGAGTTATCACAACCGAAACGCCATGTTGCCGAGAAATCAGCTCCGCCATTTCGACTGGGTCATCGTATGGATCTTGACCCGAGACAGCGGAAGCTTCGATTTCGTTCACAATAAGATAATCAATGTGCGTGAATAGCTCTGCAGACACCGTACTCGCCGGCGCGAAGTTATAGATCACTTTAACACCTCGTTGACGCGCCCGGGACGCCAAAAAAACGTTTTCTTCTATACACACCTCCTGCTGGAGAAGCAATACGTCAGAATTTTCAAGCGTATCGTTTCCAATTTGATCGGCCCGTGTGTCAAGGTTAGCACCACTTGCAACGCTGATCACATTCTCACCATGCTTATCTATCAGAATGACTGCACAACCGGTCGAGCGATCAGAAACTGTAACCAAAGAGAGGTCTATCTCTTGTTCTTTCAGCAACGATAAGGCGGTATCGGCATGACTGTCTTGCCCAACGCTGCCCGCAAACCTCGTCTTCACGCCTGCCCGCTGTGCTGCCATCGCCTGATTTGCACCTTTCCCGCCTGGAATTTGTCGTATTTCTTCGGTCAGTACCGTCTCTCCCGGTCGCGGCAAAGACGAAACAGGCATCATCAAATCAACGTTGATCGAACCAAAAACAAGAATCGTTGGCTTACCCATGGTATTTAGGCTAATCAATGCACTTCG
>CAZSYW010000436.1:0-2026 GCA_964611315.1 uncultured Rhodospirillaceae bacterium | reverse complement strand
AAAAACCGATTGCGGCAAAGAAGGTTTAGCCGTCATGAAATTCAGAATTGCGAAAGGGATGCCGTTCCCCCGGCGGGCGGACGGTAGTACGATTTCCATAAATGTAGATACTATCTGGGAAATGTTGGATCAAATTGCCTCATTACATATGTTCCGCTGATAATAAGTTCGGAAAATCTATTAATGAATAGCTCGCATTCTAGCGTAAATCGATTGTTTCTGGTTGTTTGGACGTTCTTTCGCAGTCTTCCGATCACTATGATCGTCACGCTGATCGCGGTCTTAATTTTGTTGGCTCTACCAGAGCGCTTCGCGCCCGTTGAACGTATCGTCATTAAGGCGTCCGAGATTGCCCATAAATCGGGTTTTGCCTACTATGTTAAATTGGATTTGAAAGATAAATTCCCATACAGATATATAGTTAAATATAACGATCAATCCCGAAATTACACATTACGACTATTGGAAAATGGTGTTGTTCTTGCGCCTAGTCAAGTTGGGAACGATGTCATCCGAAACATTGGCTCTGGAAGCTCCGCCTATGTCCCTGGCGGATTTTTTATGTTTTCAGCGTCGGACAATTCCGACCCCCGTACGAACGGAAAATCGTACGTTGTGTTTATTCAAGCGAAATTTTCTGAGTTAATTTCACGATTAATTATTATCGCGAATTTTATTGTAATTGGGGCGATTGTTCTAATTACCTGGCGGTCTGGTGCGCCCAAGCTTCGGGAGAAATTGGGCATCTCCTTTATACAAATGCCAGGTAAATTATTGCGCAAAACCTGGCGGTGCGACCCTTTATTGAAACAAATCATCTTCTCGATCGCCTTTAGCCTAACGCACCTTAAATTTGCACTGCTTCCATGGTTCCGAAAGATAAATTTTTGGTTCACCTACCTCCTGATAATCGTCGGAGTTTTGGCGGTTTGGTATTTTGTGATCTCAATCGATTTCAGAGGCGATTTTGGCTCTGTTGATTCACGACTACTAATTGCCAAAATTGGAATTGCCGCTCAGATGGAGGCCTCTTTATTGGAGTGGGCAATTGGGCACGGTTGGGGCCATACGCAAGGTGCATTTTATCAAAACCTGACGGAAAGCGGCGCCAGCCTCCTAGACAATCGATGGGATTTTCTATGGCGCGATATTTTTCACAGCCATAACATCGCGCAAGAGTTGATTTTTGAGATCGGAATATCAGGGTTCGCCGCATTCTGTGCTTTATTGGCGGCTCTAATCGCTTATTCGGCCCCAACAAAACGCACCATCGCAGCGATCTTTGTTACAGGCTATTTACTGATAAATAGCGTTTGGTTCGAGTTCGCACACACGGTACCTATGCTAGCCTTGACTGTTTTCGCCATTATGTCGAGCAGATACGCTAACGTACAAATGAGAAAAGTAAAACGTGCGTTCGGCTTATTGATGGTGACGTCTGTCGCCATTAGCTGTGTCGTCGCATCGATTGCACTTTACCAGTTCGACAGCCAAGTAAAGTCATTTAAGATGGAGGGAGGCAATCTAACAGGCAAGGACTATATCCTTGCACGCACAGACTACCCGACTGAACATTTTCCGATAGACCCGAGGGGGGACGACTTCATTCGGGCAGCGGTATACCGGGAAATCATCCGTTCGATTAATGCAGATCAACAGACGAATACCGGTTACATAACGCCATTGAACGTTGTATCAGCCATTCTCAATGACGTCGAAATTCGTTTAGCCAGCACAACTGATCCCGAAATGATATTGGTGGGTCTAGTAATATTCAACGATGCGTACTTCGACCAAAATCGATCTTGGCTCAGACCAATTCTGGTCGATAGAGATCAACTTTGGTATCGCCTCGCCAATAGGCATCTGTTGCTCGCCCCAAAACGTACCGATGTACTCGTTGTCTATCTTAGTTGGCTTGTCACCAACGGCCATTTCCATCAAGCTAGCAAGCTGGTTAAAACAATAGCTCGTTTCAACGTGGATGATCCAGTCGGCCTATATTTTAAGGGTGTTATAGATACAG
>CAZSYW010000435.1:0-2026 GCA_964611315.1 uncultured Rhodospirillaceae bacterium | reverse complement strand
GCCAGGAGCGCATGACCAACCCCTTCGTCTCTGATCGCTGAAGATTGCAATATGGACGTCGACCAAAACAAAATTGTACACCTACACGTCGTTATTGATAACCGTGACCTGCAATGGCGCCACCTCTGGCACCTGAACTCACCACCCTGGATTTTGAAAAAGTCGTCCAGACGAATACACCGAAGTAAGCACTGCAAGCCAACCGCGATACCAAGACTTATCACTGGCAGACTCGCTGGATCGTTCATTATAGAAACGAAGACTGCGATTAACGTCTTAAAATCTATGTCCATCCTTTTCGTTTGATTAAATGGACCAGCCCCAATGGGCCATTACCTCATCCAATGACAAGCACGGAAATTGAGCACCGTTTCAACAAACCCTCCATACTCAAGACTTGCGCCGTAGTGGCATCGGTTGTCGCACCAACACCCGCACTTATGGTTAGCGCTAGGTTCTAACCTATCTCTGACAGAAGCAAACAAACCTGAGAAAATCCAGACGTTTGCATATGAACGGAAATGAACTTAGGACTGCTTACCAAAATCTTCTGACGGGACACAGCAGTGCACACCAGCTATATCTTTGATCATCATGAGTTTAATTACTGATACTGAATCCCTTACGGCCTTTTGCAAACCGCTCCATGACACCGATTTCATCACCATCGATACGGAGTTCATGCGCGAGAAGACCTATTGGCCGCAGCTCTGCCTGGTACAGGTCGCAGGCCCAGATGTTTTTGCTGCGATCGATCCTCTCTCTGAAGAAATTGACCTGACGCCGCTTTTCGATCTTTTGCGCGATGAACACGTGATCAAGGTGTTCCACGCGGCGCGTCAAGATTTGGAGATTTTTCTGCAACTCATGAACGCTTTGCCAACACCCGTCTTCGATACGCAGGTCGCAGCAATGGTTTGCGGCTTCGGTGAGTCGGTCGGCTATGACCAACTGATCTCGAAATTAACAAAGGTGCGGCTCGACAAGGGTTCACGTTTTACCGATTGGAGCCTTCGCCCATTGAGCGAGCGGCAAATCAATTACGCCCTGGCCGATGTCACCCATCTCCGCGCCGCCTATGAGAAACTTTCGACACGTCTGAAAAAAGAACAACGACGTGCCTGGATCGAGGAAGAAATGTTGCTCCTCGCCACACCCGAAACCTTTCTCCCGGATCCGATGAAGGCCTATGAACGGCTCAAGAGTCGTGGCGGCAAAGGGCGTTTCTTAGCCGTACTGCGCGAATTAGCGGCGTGGCGCGAATTAGAAGCGCGCCGCCGCGACGTGCCACGAAACCGAGTGCTGCGTGATGAATCTTTAATCGAGATTGCCCATCACCTGCCGGGCAATCCCGATGCGTTGGCAAAATCACGGGGTCTGGGCACCAAAGCGGCGAATGGCCCGATGGGCAAACATATCCTCAAAGCGGTGGAACGTGGGCGAAATCTACCCGAACCACAATGGCCCCGTCCGCCCGCCAAGCCCGACCTCCCGAACGGTATTGGTCCCATATCAGATCTGTTGAAAGTGCTACTCAAAAAGGTGGCAGAAGACACCCATGTGGCGGGACGGCTGATCGCCAACAGCGCAGATATCGAGTTGATTGCCGGGCTTGGTGAAAAGGCTGAGGTTCGGGCCTTAAAAGGCTGGCGGCGTGAAATTTTTGGGCTCTACGCACTTCGGCTGCGCGCTGGTGATATGTCACTAGCCATCGACGGCAACCGGATGGTTATTAAGGACCGTTAACCTGGCCATCCAGGGCGACTGATGTTGTCAAGACTATCCTCGAGTTGGCCCCGCCGCTGCTCAAACACCGCGCCTCACCGGCAGGCACCGTGAACCCATCAATAACATGAAGCGGATAGCCCAGTTGGTCGATAAACACGCGCGCCAGTGCCCAACAGCCCCCCAGAGACAAGATACGGCCCTAGTTTTCGACAACCAGGGCGCGCTCGCCAGGTTCACGCCATCAAGCGTCGTCTAGATCAGGAAGATGCTTTGACGGCTTTCTCAAGTGGTTCATCTG
>CAZSYW010000434.1:0-2031 GCA_964611315.1 uncultured Rhodospirillaceae bacterium | reverse complement strand
CAAAGGGTTCACCGAGCGAGTTCATCTTGCGATGACATTTCCAGCATTGCTCAGCGCGCAAGGGTTCCATTCTTTCCCTGAGTGTTTTGTGAGGATCAATCGGCACGGCTGCATCGACATCCGGAGGCACGTCTCCAAGAACACCGGCCAGCAGTCGCTTGTAAACCCAGATGCCACGGTGAATCGGATCATTGTCTTCATTCAACGAATAAGCCGCCAACCACGCCGGATGCGTCAGTAATCCTGCGCGTTGCTCCTTAGGCATTTCCAACGGCTGTTCAATGGGCCATGCCCACTTCTGCTCCGAGTGACGGCCGTTGGTCGGCAAGTTGTAGGCCCCGATGTACAGCAAATCAGCGATCCCACGCCCTCTAGGCGACCATGGGAAATTAGGATGCCGATTCATCCCATTGTCCAGAGCGCCTTTGTAAAGAGAAACGATCAGCTGCGCTTCACGCCGCGCGCTTTCCAAGGCCTTCTTGGCCTTCTCCGGCATACCCTCATAATTGAAGTCGCGCTTGATCTGCCCTCGCTTTTTTTCGACCTGAGCGTCAGCATAACCTGGGTCCAGCACTTCCGCGATTCGCTTCTCGTAATGCTCACGGGCGTAGTCGTTGTCGCCCGGGTGTGCGATAAAATACTGGTTCGTCGTCAACAACTCGGCAATGACGTCCTTATCTTTCTTTAACACATGCTCGATCAACATGCGTGCGTCGTGAATCAGCATGTCCGTGTTCCATTGCTGAATCTTCTCAGCGTTCCGTCGATCATTGTCTTTGAACACCGTGCCCGCGCGATGGAAGCCAAAGTACTCATCAAAGAACCGCTGCACGCGGGGCAGGTCTTTGCGAGTCCAAGATCCCGTCGTCAGTTGTTCATCCAGCAACTGCCCCACGAGCCTTGCCACGTCTTCCCGGGTTTTTAGCTGCCCTTTTTGGGTTGCCTCTTGGATGTATCGATTACGGTCAGGTCCCTGATCAGTTAATGCGTAGGCAACCGCATGCGCCAGCTCATCCGGCGATAAATGCCGACGCCCGTGCTCGTCCACCTCACCAAAGCCAAACTCCATCCGGTAGATCGATTCCGGGCTCAGGAACATTGCTTTGATAGTCGTCTTAAAACCATCCAAGTGGCCGCCGGTTTCGATATTCTGATTAAGAAAGGTCAGGTACTTATCTTGCTCTTCCTCGGCCGGATATCGCCCAATCACCCGCATGTGTTCCCGCCGAACAAGTTCCGTCAGGTCCGACTCCTTCAACTCCTTGTACACATCGGCCAGTTCTTTGAACTCACCGCGTTTTTCCCTAGCCACCAGAAACGAATCCGCCACGATCATCATCATTTGCACCGTGCTTTGATCCGCTACCGACAACGCCGCGTAATCCCGAATCCCCCGCTCCGGCGTCACATAACTGAAAGGACTTTTCGCATTACCAAACCCTTTATGTGAAAAAATCTCCGAGTTAAACCGCCAGAGCCGTGCAGGCGAGAAAGGGGGTGTCTTAATCTCTCCGGAAAAAAGTTTCTCATGGTTCACCCAGTTGCCGTATTCGGGCGCGAGCAGTTTTTTGCGATATGCCTCGCCTGAACCCGTCGTGAGTAACTGCCGATCGATCCACCCGATCATCGCATTCCGTTCCGAATCGCTCGGGCGCCCCTCCTCATCGGGCGGCGGCATATCACCGGCTGTCAGTTGAGCAAGAACCTTGAGCCATAAATCAGAATTGCCCGCCTTGGAAAAATTGAACGACACCTCGTGGAGAGTCAGTTTACCCTTTTGCTTTTTCACCCCATGACAACGAATACAGTGGGACTCAAGAAAGTGCTTAGCCATACGCTCTGCCTCGGCCGCTTGCATGTCTAAAGAGACCACAAAAAACAGCAGCACAGATAGAGCCCGTATTGTTCCCATAAACTGGTTACAGTATATGTAAGAACTCATCTTTAATCAATCGAGCAATGTATAGGTTAAGCTTTGAGAACCAAACAAGGCGGTTGACACCTAAAATAAGAAAGCCCGGAAAAATTGGC
>CAZSYW010000433.1:0-2038 GCA_964611315.1 uncultured Rhodospirillaceae bacterium | reverse complement strand
GTGGCAATTCCTGGGGGCATGCGCGGTTGGGTTCTCAAATGGCCTCTATAACGTCGTTGACCGAGCGCGAATCGGACTCTGGCATTATGGCACTGAGAGCCGCCTTCTGGCCAACATCGCGCGCGAGCTGGCTAGCAGATATGTGCACCTGCAGCACCGACATAGACGGAATAGAGTGATTGACTGGCCACCATGAAGAGGCGGTTTCTTTTTGCGCCTCCAAAGCATATGTTGGCGCAACGCTCGGGTAGTCGGATTACTCCAATCGCATCACCGTCTGGAGCAATAATCTGGACCCCAAAGGGGACTCCTGCCCATATATTTCCATCAGTATCGCAACGAATACCATCAGCTCCAGCATTAGGGACGTTAATTTGGGCAAATTCTCTGCCGTTAAGAAGCGTTGTCCCGTCAACATCCCAGACCTTTATTTCCCGGGGACGAGATCCTGTGTCTGCAACATATAACAGAGAATAATCTGGGGAAAAACACAGTCCGTTAGGGCCTACTACTTCATCCGTTACCATCGCGATTTGCCCGGTCTCACCATCAACTCTGTAAACAGCAGGCTTTGTTTCTGACTCAGCATAGAAGCCTTCATATTGGCTGCGTCTGATTCCGTAGGGAGGGTCAGTAAACCAGATGCTGCCATCTGGATGGACAACCACATCATTGGGAGAATTGAGTCGGTTACCGTTATATTGATCAGCTATCGTCGTGACTGTGCCATCGGTTTCATAGCGAGCCACCCGTCGTCCTCCATGCTCACATGATAGCTGTCTCCCGCTGAAGTCAAACGTATTGCCATTGCTGTTGCCAGAGGGATGACGAAACACTGCAACACGCCCATCGTCCTCTATCCAACGGCGCTGAAGATTGTTCGGAATGTCACTCCATACAAGATAACGGCCCACTCCGTTCCAGGCTGGGCCTTCAGACCAGAGTGACCCGCTATACAGTTTTTGTATTGTGGTATTTCCGACTATGTATTGATTGAAACGCTCATCTAGAGCAATTACATCTGGATCAGGGTAACGAATAGGGTTTTGTCCTGACCAGTCACGGCTTGTTGGGGCTGAGGTAATCGCCTCAAGTGACATTGTCTCTTGTGCGGAGGCAAGTCGGGAAATAAAAGGTGCTACTGCGGCGCCTGCTACAGCTGTCAGTACACGCCGTCGGTCAATATTGACTACATTTTTTGAAATTGTGTTCACTAATATTACTCCAGGAGTCCTGCCTGATTATTTTGATGCTCTTCGGTCCACACGCCCACCTCTCTGAAATATCTGATCGCACCTTCGTGGTAGGGGATTGGGTTATCTGCGGGGGCTAACCCTTCGGGTGGCATGTTGGCCAGCATAGCGAAATTGTCACGAAGCATCTGCCAATTCTCGTGGATAGTCTTGGTAAGCAAGTAGGCGTCTTGCTCCGCTAGATGAACGCCCGTATTGACGTAGTGGCTTATCTCCGAGACCCGAGGGACTCCGCCGATACTTTCGGTGACGGGTCCCAGCGGCGCAGGGGACACCTTGGAGCCCGGCATCAGCTCGGAGAGCCGGGATTCATCCTGGCCCATGGTGAGGTAGCGAACGCCGCCGTCGATGGTGGCATGTGCCTGCAGGGTGAGAGCGGTGTCCACGCCGATGGCGACCGCGTCCACCCGGCCTTCAGTCAACAGTCTTGCGCCGTCTGCCAAGCCGCCCACGGTAATCTCATCGAAGTCAGTCCCGCTCAATCCGCCCGTAGCGAGAATGGCCCTAAACAAAAACTCCAGTGCGCGGTTGGCACGAATGCTGACAACTACTCTTCGGCCTCGTAGATCCTCGATGCGGTGAAGGTCCGAATCGCCGCGCACCATGTACATCATATAAAGCGGGAACGCTCGGGTTAGAAGGCGCACATTGGACATGGCCACGTTGTAGGGTTCGCGGCCGTTGTAGACGAGATACGAGTCGATATTCGTGTTCATGCCCAGTGTGATCTCGCCTCTGTGCAACAAAGGCATGTAGACCGATGATCCAGAGAAAGGTCGGATGAT
>CAZSYW010000432.1:0-2061 GCA_964611315.1 uncultured Rhodospirillaceae bacterium | reverse complement strand
GTTCGCAATCTTTTTCGCCGTATGGCTCGCCTCCCCGGGATTTCACGCCATGATCTTGGGGAACCGAGAGATCGCCCGCCTTTTCCACCTGGCCCTGCCGTTCGGGGGCATCACTCTCTATCTGACTCCTTTCCTATTTGGCGTCGCACTTTACGCCGTGTGGCGGCTTCAGCGGATGAACTTCGAACTTATGTTCGCGCTCACCGGCATGTCGTTTTTCGTACTGGTCCTGATGACGCCCGCGCCGGTTGGCTGGTATTTGTGGCTGTTGCCATTCTTTGTGGCACACCAGATTCAGTCACAACCCTTTCACGCGATTCTCGTGATGACATTCTCGCTGCTTGTTGTCGGTTACCATTTGTTCATGTCGTGGGGTGCAGCCTTGCCGTTATTGGGGATTGACTTCAGTGATGGACTCACAGATTCGCTCGCGCTCCAATTCACGGATCATCAGAAATCCCTATGGATCACGACGGTCACACTGACCGGTTTCATCATCATCGTCCAGATGCTCCGTGAGGGGGTTCGTAACAATGACTACTTTCGCATCAGCCAGCGTCCGCTCTCGATTGCCGTAGCCGGTGATTCCGGGAGCGGGAAAGACACCTTGGCGTCCAGCCTCGCCGGCCTCTTCTGCCAGAACACGGTCGTCCTCGTGTCGGGCGATGACTACCACCTATGGGACCGTCACGCACCGATGTGGAAGGCGCTGACGCACTTGAATCCACGCGGCAACGACCTAGGCCGTTTTGTGGAAGACGTCAACACCATCCTCGACGGTCAATCGATCGAGCACCAACCTTACGATCATGGTAATGGCCAATTTCTCTCTCCGAGGCGGTTGAAAAGCAACGACGTCATCATTGTGTCCGGTCTTCATGCCCTGTACCACCAGGCGCTGGTTGACCGCATCAATACCTGCATCTTTCTCGATATGGCGGAGGACTTACGGAGACACTGGAAAATTAAGCGCGATATCGGTGCCCGGGGGCATTCCCGCGAGATCATAGAAGAGTCGCTAATGCGCCGGTCGGATGATCTGGAACAATTCATACGTCCCCAGAAGGAGAATGCCGACCTTATTTTTGGCTTAGCGCCGGTGAATCCGCAGCTGCTGGAACAGGAACGCGGGCAGTCATTACGGCTCAAATTGAACGTGGTGATCCGCAACAGCATCCATCACGAACAACTGGCCCGCATTCTCGTCGGACTGTGCGGCATGCACCTCAACACCGTTTATTCCGAGGTGCCGGGCGAGATCAAAATGACGATCGAAGGCGATCTGGAGCCCGAGGACACCGCCCTTGCGGCGAGGGAGCTTGCGCCCCATTTTATCGACATACTCGATATCTACCCCAAATGGTCCGGTGGGATGACCGGAGTCATGCAGCTCGTAACATTGGTACAACTCGAATCTAAGCTGAAGAGGCTAAAGTGACCTGGATGGAAATCCGCAATGCTGAGCAGTTCCTGCAACCCCCGGAGGCGGTGATCTTCGACACAGACAATACACTGTATCATTATGGTCCGCCGCATAGGAAGGCAATGTTGGCGACCGAGGCCAAGGCTGCCAAGCTCTTGGGGGTGGGCAACAGCGAATTCAAGGATGCCTTCGATAAGGCCCGCCAAATGGTAAAGGCTCGATTGGGGAATACAGCCAGCTCCCATAGCCGGCTGCTCTATTTTCAGCGTACGGTCGAACTTCTTGGCCTCAAGACTCAACTATTGATTACCTTGGACCTTGAACAAACCTACTGGCGGACCTTTCTCGCCCACTGCGAGCTTTATCCCGGTGTTCGGAATTTCATCATGGCGGTACGTGCGCGGGGTATCCACACCGCAATCATCACCGACCTCACCTCACAAATTCAATTCCGCAAGATCGTATATTTCGGCCTCGACGACTGCTTCGACTACGTTGTGACGAGCGAAGAAGCGGGCATCGACAAGCCGGCATCGGTGCCGTTTGAAATAGCGCTCGAGAAATTAGGAACTCCAGCCGAGAAGACTTGGCTCGTGGGTGACGATCCTGTTGCCGACATTCTGGGTGCAAGGAAATTC
>CAZSYW010000431.1:0-2061 GCA_964611315.1 uncultured Rhodospirillaceae bacterium | reverse complement strand
GAACGTGTGAAGGTAATCGTATCCGCCGTCATGGTATCGAATGGCGAACGTTGGATGAAATCCGTACGCCGCCCCCATGAATGGCAGAACTTTAAAGAAAAGGTTGATGAAGCAGAGCGCAAAAGAGTGCTAACAGGTGAGAAAACAATGGTACCGCTTGTGGAAATAATGTTGACGGACCCTCACACTCAGAAGGTAGTTGAACAGTTCCACGCGAAAAGTGGTCGCTTCAATCCGGAATACGATCTCGAAAGTGCGGCGGCAAATATACGGTATAAGCCCGAATGGGTGGCGCACCGCATCTCACCTCGCCCTGTTCTGATGATCTATGCCGAATATGATAATCTTGTTCCGATTGAAGAGCAAATCAGTTGCTACGAAGCTCTTGGAGAACCCAAAAAACTAGTTAAGCTCCCCGATGCTCAGCATTACGAATCATATCAATTCTGTAATGCTGAAATTCATGAAATCCAGAAAGTAGAAACCCTCGAATGGTATAAGAAATATCTTTAACCCCCTCAAAGGGTTTTGTCAGAGGACAATATCAAAAGGCTGAACAGAATTATAACCCCGAACGAAACATTCGATGGGGCGTGGCCCTTTAAACCGGATTTTTTCGATAAGACGGGCTTCAGGATGCCGGCCATTACTGCCGGGAAGATGCACCGGAAACGATAGTCTCCCTAATCCAACAATTCATCCAGATGACCTAACAGTTTTCTAGTGACCCGAAAATCGATCTCGCTGAAAAAATTGCAAAAATCTCAAAGAGGTAAAACTGATGGACTTAGCTTATTTTACAATGCCTTTGCATCCGGCAAGCCGACCGTTTGGCGAAACCCTTCAGGAAGACAGAGAGGCATTTCTCTACGCAGATGAATTGGGCTTTACCGAAGCCTATATGGGAGAACATGTGACCGACATTTATGAACCGGTGCCCAACTCCATGTTATTCCTCGCTTCCATCGCCTATGACACCAAGAACATAAAACTCGGCACCGGTACGGTAAATTTAGGGCACCACCATCCTGCTGCAACGGCCGCTGAAGCGGCCATGCTCGATCATATGCTCGAGGGTCGTTTTTTGTTTGGTGTCAGTCCCGGAAACCTACCTGCCGATGCCGAGGTATTCGGCACTCTGGACGCTAACCGTAACGAAATGTTCGTCGAGGCATTGGAACATATCATCGCCATTTGGACCTCCGACGCACCTTATCGGCTTACCGGCAAATACTGGAACATCACTACTGAAAGAACCCATCTACCCGAATTGGGTCAAGGCATCATAGGCAAACCATATCAAAAACCTTATCCCCCCATTCTAGGTACCGTAGTCGCCCCCTACTCAAAGGGCATAGTAGGGCTCGGCGAGAGGGGCTGGTATGCTATCTCAGCCAACTTCTTGCTACCAAAATGGGTGGCCACCCACTGGCCGCTTTTTGCCGAAGGTTGCGCGAAAGTCGGCCGCGTAGCAAACCGCAAAGATTGGCGGGTAGCCAAAAGTATATTTGTTGCCGATGACGAACGCATAGCGGAGGAGTATGGTAAGGGCTCCAATTCTCCCTATCGCTTTTACTTCCAGCAATTGGGCGGCAAGCTGAGAATGGCGAATAAGCTCAACCTCTTTAAGACGGAGCCCGACCAGCCAGATGACGAAATAACGACCGACCACATGGTTAACACCCTGGTCATCACGGGCACCGTCAACAGCGTCGTCAATCAGTTACTGGCCTTCAGAGACGAAATCGGTGATTTTGGCACGCTTGTCTATAATGGCGCTGACTGGGTCGATCGAGATCTTGGCCGGCGCTCGATGGAACTCATGGCGACTGAAGTCATGCCGCGCCTCAATGATGCCATCGGAGACTGACAACGAAGGAATTTTATGTGTCCGAAAAATTTGATTACCTTGGAACCTGATGTAATTGAGGGAGAAGTCATTACTCGAGATCCATCCCCTGATTTCTGATACAGTTCACCAATATTTTTCAAATCTCACACAAAGGTCCAATACCATGATACCAGCAGATGAAACATTCGACGGAACCTGGCCCTTTAGCC
>CAZSYW010000430.1:372-2062 GCA_964611315.1 uncultured Rhodospirillaceae bacterium | reverse complement strand
CACTCAACAAAATGTTCGCACTCGCGCCGAAGTGGCTCTTCTTTGGGTAAGTCGATGGAGACCTGCCCGTCACGCTGTAGCACGGGTTGTTTGTCTTCCAGATTAACCCGGTGATTGAAGAGCGTCAGTTTGTTCTGTTGCTCAACATCGTTGAATACTGCCATGCGCTTTTCACCCATCACCACTAGTTTTTGTTCCTTAAATGGATTAAGCCAACTCACAAAGATGTGGGCGCGACGGCCTGATTTAAACAACAAGGTTGAGATCGTTACGTCCGCCAAGCCCTGAGTGAGGTAACTGCCACCCACGCAGGAAGCCTCAATCGGCATCTCGCCAAACAAACGCAATATGACAGCAACATCATGCGGTGCGAAACTCCACAGTGCATTCTCCTCTATGCGCACCTTACCGAGGTTGAGACGGTTGGAATATATATAGTTCACATCGCCCAATTTCCCTGTATCAACCAACTCGCGCAACCGCAACACGGCCGGGTGATATTCCAGAAGATGCCCCACCATAAGAATACGTTTATGCTCATCCGCTACACGTTCGAGTTTCAATCCGTCATCGGCCCTGAGTGCCAGTGGCTTTTCCACGAAAACATCCTTGCCGGCATTTAACGCGATCATCGTCAATTCAAAATGCGTCTCAGCCGGCGTGGCAATAGCCACCGCATCAATATCTTTAAACTGCACCGCATCATTGAAATCACCAGACACCGCAACTCCAGGTACTTTTTCTGCGGCAGTCGCCCGACCCGCTTCGGAAAGGTCGCAAACCAATGCCAGCGAACCCAACTCACTCAAATTACGCGCCAAATTTTGGCCCCAATGACCACAGCCCAAAAGAGCGATACGCGGTGTATTGCTCATGCCTTCCGAATTATTCCAGAACTGATGTTTCTGCTTTCTATAGCATTACGAGTGTCCACAATTAATGGAGACCATTCTGCAAGTTGCTCGTAATCCACCCCATGGTGATCAGTCAGGATCACGACCGCATCACATGCCCGAATGTATCCCTCATCCCAGCGCACCGATTTTAAGCCCGCCCAATTTGGATGTTCACGAGTTAGCGGAATCTTCAGAACATGCGGGTCAAAATAATCTATTTCCGCACCCAATTCCTTTAATTTTTCCATCACGGCAAAAGTGGGAGACTCCCTGCAGTCATCCACATTCTGCTTATAGGCCAAGCCAATTAGTAATATACGGCTGCCCTCAACCGTCTTGCCCAACTCGTTCAATGCCTCGACGCATCGCTCGACGGCGTATCTCGGCATGTCCCGGTTGATCTCACCGGCTAGCTCTATGAAACGAGCAGACAAACCGAATTCACGAGCTTTCCAGGAGAGATAAAACGGATCTATGGGAATACAGTGCCCGCCCAGGCCAGGGCCGGGATAAAACGGGGTGAAGCCAAACGGTTTCGTCTTGGCGGCCTCGATAACCTCCCAAATATCGATTCCCATTTCGTGATAGATAAGTTTTAGCTCATTGACGAGTGCGATATTGACACTCCGAAATATATTCTCGAGCAACTTGGTGGCTTCTGCCGTGCGGCAGGAGGAAACTGGCACGAGCGTCTCAATGGCAGACTTATATACAGCTATGGCTTTCTCCAGGCAGGCGGGAGTGTAACCACCGATGACCTTGGGAATCGTGGCAACTTTGCTATCTGGATTGCC
>CAZSYW010000430.1:0-362 GCA_964611315.1 uncultured Rhodospirillaceae bacterium | reverse complement strand
CAGGATCTTCACGCTCCGGCGAATAGGCGAGATGAAAGTCAGTCCCCGCCTTGAATCCGCTTCCTTCCTCAAGGACGGCCCGCAACTCATCTTCAGTGGTACCTGGATAAGTGGTCGATTCGAGCACCACCACGATGCCTTTTGACAGATGTGGAGCGATGGAATGCCCCGTGTTCATCACATACGTCAGATCAGGCTCACGCTTATCATCCAAAGGCGTAGGTACACAAATAAGGATAGCCTCAAGTTCCTTTACTCGAGAGAAATCAGTGGTAGCGCCAATGCGGCCAGTTTCGAGGTTCGCCTTCAAATCACTCCCCGGGATATGTTTGATGTAGCTTTCACCACGGTTGAAAGCCTCA
>CAZSYW010000429.1:0-2065 GCA_964611315.1 uncultured Rhodospirillaceae bacterium | reverse complement strand
GCGACACGACGCTATACGAAGTGCTTTGGGGCAACGAAGGTGCGGCCGCAGCGGAGTAAATTAAGCACGCCCCTTGTGTCTCTAAGATTACCTGCTTTTCTATTTTTTGGAACCAGTTGCCTATGCAAGGGACCGGGTCCAGACCGACACTTTCGTGGCACTAGTATTAAGAGCTTGGTCATGGTGGCAAGCTTCAGTCAACCCATATGGCTCAGAAGAGAATATGGCTATGCGTACTATCGATTCTCTCCCTTTTTCATCACTCCGTCGGCTTTGACCGCGTACTACATTTAACGGATGCCGATCTCATAGCACAAGTTTGAGTTTCTAGGACGCGCCAACCAC
The DNA here is from genome assembly GCA_964611315.1 of uncultured Rhodospirillaceae bacterium. GTDB lineage: Bacteria > Pseudomonadota > Alphaproteobacteria > UBA7887 > UBA7887. The sequence goes on along the minus strand of CAZSYW010000429.1, from coordinate 1,720 downwards.
AATCCCATTCCAGGCGCTCCGGCTAGGTGACGGCGCTGTAAAAGTTGCAATACGCTTTTGGGCAAATTCTGATAACGTCATCAGCGTGTGGATCAAGACCACCCTCGTCAATTAGATATAGGTTTCACGGCGGTATCAAAATAGTAAATGACTTTGTCATCATGACCATATAAGCCGTTGTCGTTCCATCGCGTTTGAATCGGGCAAAAATGCAAATGCTTGTAACGGCTTTCCGACATGGACGTGATCTTTATCCGAACGGGAAGAATGCCAAATAAAATGCCGTGGCAATGGCAAATTCCACTGCCCTAGTCCAACATTGATAACGAACTTTTTTCGGTGCATCGGTTCAAATTGTTAAGATCCCCCCCCGAGGGGCGGCCCTTTAAATTCTTAATACCTTAAATCTATCAAACTAAACTAATCACGTATTTTGACCGGGAACCGTCACGTCGCTCAATGCACCTGTCAATAAGCTATTCAGTTAGGTTTTCAGCCGTTTACAATAGCACGTCAACAAAGGAAAAAAGCCACCCCGCATTCGGGGCGGCGAGTTTTCAACAGGGAGGTGTCGAAGTTGTGTGCGTGGATTTTTTGTGTCATCCACCCCGTGGGCCTACACCAAAACTCCTTAACGCCCAGTTAATTACCGAGTAGGCTTTCACATGATGGAACCGCTACCACCATTAATAGCCTGGACCGTCATCGCCATTGGATACCTGCTGCCGCTCGCCCACGTGGTATTGTCAAAAGATGGCGGACCATGGGTCGGGCCAAAGACCGGCACATGCCCATTCAGCCCGCGCGTTGGCTGGCTGGTAATAGTGCTTTTTCTCGGTATTTTCGGATGGCTACTATTCATGAGGGTCAAGTGGCTCAAAAATACGCGACAAAACGATACAGGAAAAACCCCTTAGAAACTTAAGATAGCCGCGACTGACACTCTATCGGTAAATATTTTCGGCCCCGGGAACATTATCCCTTGTAAAAATATGTTAATTACCACAAGGCATTTTGACTGTTTATTAGTTAGTGCGGACTATAGGAGTTGTAATGTCGTTCTTCACCAACGCCTGTATTGGCAACCAAATTGCGACAGCACTCGTAGCCCCGATCTCCGGATTCTTGTTGTTCGGCGGCTTGGACCTCTGAGATAAGCACGGCAACATAGGTAACTCGGAGTGCGCCGACGCGGCCCCCCCCCCAAGCGCGCGCCAACAAGCCAAGGAACTCACTCATTAGGTCGACGAAGGCGTAACGGAGCTCCTTGGTGGTGTTAGCAGTGCGGGAACGCAGATAAAGCTACAGAAAGCTTGATGCCGGGCATTGCAGATCAGACCGACCATCGCACTACTAACATCGCCTACGCAGCAAAGCAGAATTCAGCGAACGCGCTAACCGCGGCAAACGCGATCGAAGAACTGTTGATATCAATCCATGTGATCTGGCCTCAATTAAGCCAATCATTCCAAATTAGCAGTTACGCCCTTGGTCAGGCCTCAAATGCTGACAAATAAAACCAGGGCGTCGCGCAGGGGGCTAACAAGATTGGCTAGGTTGGGGCCCTGATCACCGATGTCGTCAAAAATCCAAGTGCCTCTGTCCGGTGCAGACTTTGTTAGACCTTGAAGAACGATTCGGCACCATTGCGTGCCTGTTCTTTTTCTTGAATCATCTCACGTACGCGCACGATCTCAGCCTCCAGTTCTTCGATATACTC
>CAZSYW010000428.1:0-2080 GCA_964611315.1 uncultured Rhodospirillaceae bacterium | reverse complement strand
AAATAGCGTTGCAGAATCAATCGTAATCTTTCGGCCCATTTCCCAAGAAGGATGTTTGAGAGCTTGCTCAACCGTGATATCTGAAAATTCCTCAGCTGGTTTTTCACGAAAGGGTCCACCAGAGGCTGTCAGCCAAATCTGCCGAATGCTCTCAGCAGGCCGATTGTCGAGGCACTGGAAAACCGCCGAGTGTTCACTATCCACCGCCAACACCCTCACACCATGCTTGTGCGCCTCTCTCATGATAATTTCACCGGCCATAACGAGAATTTCTTTTGACGCCACGGCAATATCTTTACCCGCACGGATGGCAGCCAATGCCGGTTGCAACCCAGCTGTACCTACGATTGCGATAAGCACAATATCCGCCTCCGGTAAGGTGGCGAGCTTGATCAGGCCCTCCTCGCCACAATACACTTCTGGCGCTCCGGGATGATCATTGGCAAATTCCTTGGCGGCATTAGGGTCGGCAATAGAAATTGCAATGGGATGATATTTGGATATCTGCTCGGTCAGAAGGGTGACATTCCTGCCAGCGGCAAGGCCGATTAGTTGCACAGCCTCCGGAATATCATCGGCCACCTTGCACGTACTGGTGCCGATGGAGCCAGTGCTGCCAAGTAATACAACTCTTTTCATCACAGCAAAACGTACTTCAAATAAAAGTACATGATTGGTGCGTTAAACAACAGGCTATCAAGTAAATCCAAAACACCTCCTATTCCCGGAAGGAAATGGCCTGAATCCTTCAAGCCTGCCTCACGCTTGAATAAAGACTCAACCAAATCCCCAACAACTGCACCAACTCCCAATGGCACGCCCAAAATCAGTGCATGATTTACGGGCATTGGCAAATGTTTACCTGCAAAATGATAAAACATCCATGCCGTAATAACCGAGAAAACAATCCCACCTACGAACCCTTCCCAGGTTTTACCAGGACTAACACGAGGTATCATTTTGTTTTTACCAAATAGTTGGCCGGTGCAATATGCCCCCGTATCACTCATCTTACTGACCACGATAAAAAACAACAATAACCAGTGCCCCTCCAAGTCCGGAAAGTAGCGAATCTTCTGCAGCACATTCAAGAGAAGCGCCACATATCCAATCCCAAACAGGGTCGACGCTAATGGCGCAATGCAGTCTTTGTGGCCCTCATCATAAAGACGCAATTGAGCAATTCCCAAAAACGGAATAGCGAACAAGAGAATTGCTATTTCAACCTCTTCGACAGTAATGTCAAAATCCCACATCTCATGAACCCCCAAAACACAAGATGCTGAACCAATTAATGATAAACCGATCAAAACACCCAGATTACGAAACGGACGCAGCCCCCGTTTATCTGCCATCTCATAAAACTCAAGCAACGCGAACAACCCAAGCAAAATAATGATTCCTCCGAAAGCCAGGGAGGAAAGCCCTGGATCCGGCCCAAAGAGGCCCACCATTAATACTCCATAAAGGAATATACTGCTGCACATCCGGCGCACTAGCACCTGTGATTTGGTTGGCTTGACCTCCTCGGCTTCAGGCATGAAAAAAAGCGTTAGTAGTTTTGATTGCGCGCGTCGAGCCCAAGGGGCAAAAGTTGTCTACACCGTGCCGAACCGGCGATGTCGATTGGCAAATTCCTCCAGTGCTTCGAAAAACTGCTTCTTCCGGAAGTCCGGCCAGAGAATCTGTGAGACCACCATTTCGGCATAGGAAACTTGCCATAGCAAAAAATTGCTCAGGCGCATTTCGCCGCTGGTGCGGATTAATAAGTCCGGATCTGGAATATGATGAGTATATAGATGCGTTTCAAAAAGATCCTCGTCTATTACCCCTGGATCGAGTTCCCCTGCCTTCACCTTCTCCGCAATCGAACGGGTCGCATTCACGATCTCGGTTCGTGATCCGTAGCTTAGCGCAAGCACTAATGTTAACCCGTTGTTTTTGGACAATAAATTTTGAGTTTTCCTCAACTGTTTTTGAACACGTTCCGGCAAGCGATGAATCTGACCGATCGCCTCAAGCTGAACATTGTTTTTGTTCAGATCTGCCGCCTCGCTCTTAAGGTATTGGGCAAGATAGC
>CAZSYW010000427.1:0-2092 GCA_964611315.1 uncultured Rhodospirillaceae bacterium | reverse complement strand
ATCGTCGCGCCCGCCATCGAAAACACTACACCCCACCATTGGCGGCCAGTAATCCGTTCGCGCAAAATGACAAGGCCCAGCAACAGGACCATAACCGGAAGTATGGATTGGATCAGGGTGACCTGTAATGCGGTGGATTTTTGAAGCGCTGTGTAGAACACTGCGTTGAAGCCTGCGATCGATATTATGGCGAAGGGAACGACAAATTTCCAGGCCGCGAGTATCTCAATCCGCTGTCGCCAAGTGCGGACCCCAAAAAAGATAACAAAGATTACCAGCGCTGCCGCCCACCGCCAGAATGTGAAAGCTAATGGCGGAATATCTGCGCCGGCATTTGATCTGCCAACGATCGAATTGCCCGCCCAAACCAACAGCGCAAGTACTAGAAATAGATACCCAATGAACAAGCGCTTGCGCGCAGCGGCATCTGCCAATGAAGAAGGTGATGTGGTGGAGGTCAAGTGAAAATCCAAACCGAGCGCAGTCCTACCTGGCAAAACCTACTGTACAGGAGACGCGTGCACCAGCGTCATCGCTAGGACCAACATGGTTATGGCGGTAAGGCATCCTATGGCTTGATCATAGGCTAAGCATGGTGCGGTCGCCAAGATGTTGGCGATTGTCGTCGCTAGATTCGAGGCATCGCTTTGGTAGGCCGTTGATTACCAGTAGCAAACAACCATCACAGTCTGGTTCTCAGCAAACTTGGTAATCTCCTTGGTGATCATTGCCTTCCGCAACATCATCATCACAGTTGGTGATAAGCCAAGAGTTATTGTGCACCTCGCAATTATTAACAAACTGGCTATGGATAAATCTGGCAATAGTTTTTCACCTTAACTATCAAGGAGGGTACTTTAGGCTGCGCGATAATCGTTCGAACCGCTAGCGTGAATGATGTAATCATCGTCGACGTTTTATTCTTTCGACATAGGCGCCCCCATCTTGACGAGATAAAGTGACCCGTAGCGGTGGCACATGAAAATCTGGAGAAACGAAATGGATGTTGGAAAAACTACAGAAGTGTTGAAAGTTGGAAGTGATTCGGCGCGGGATCAGGCAATTATCGAGGCCGGGTTTTTACCAGGTTGGATTGGAGAGGGCGGGTTGCGTCCTGAACCAACAAATGAATTTATGCCCAATCGTTGGAGTTGGGCTCAAGGAAGGCAATTGTTACAAGCTGCATCAAGGAGCATCGACCCAAGGGTCGCCGAACGGCGCAATATTCGCATGGCAAACCCAGTAAAGGAAAAACGCACCAGCCTCAATAGTATCCATGCTTCCTATCAGATGGTGGCGCCCGGGGAATTTGCTCGTGCCCATCGCCATACGGTCAATGCAGGACGGTTCATTCTGGAAAGCACCAGCGCCTTTACAACCTTGGATGGCGCAAAGGTGATGATGGAACCGAACGATATTATTTTAACACCTAACTGGGTGTGGCACGGACTCGGTAATGAAAGTACTGAGGACGGTGCTTACTGGGTGGATTTTCTCGATGATCCCCTGGTCTCAACGTTGAAGACTATATTTTTCGAAGTCCGGGATGAGGATTACAAAACAATGCCGGTCAATGAAAATTCACCCAATCATGTAAAATGGCGTGTCGTTGATAAATTGTTGGCTACAGCCGTGCCGAAAACCGACGAACGATACGGGAGGCGGGTCAAAATCGATACTCCTTCATTACCGACCATGGAATTGCATATGGAACGATTTAATAAAAACACCCGCACCAAACCGCTGAAATCAACTGCTAATCACCTTTTCATTTGCGCTGAAGGGGCCGGTCGTACAACTGTAGAGGGTATTGATTTTGATTGGGAGCGTGGTGATGTGGTCGCTGTCCCGTCTTGGAAGGCATATCATCATGGGGCCAGTACGGACGCAACCTTGCTCGAGATCAGTGATCGGCCGATAATTGAAGCATTTGACTGGTACAGAGAATTCGAATTTTAGTGTAGAAAATTTATGGATATCGCAAATTGTTCCAAGCAGCGATGTACTACTTGCTATATTCGCACTTGAGGGCAACCTCAAATAATCGAGTAATTTGCTGTATAGCAACCAATGGGGTCTTTTGAAGATTTGT
>CAZSYW010000426.1:327-2092 GCA_964611315.1 uncultured Rhodospirillaceae bacterium | reverse complement strand
ATTAGACAAACTTAACCCTTTCGGAACCACAACCCCGTCGTCTACACCACCGCCCTCAATTTATTTGTCTTTATAAGTGGTTGTAATTCATATAACACCTTGAGATCATCCACCAGACGGTTCGACATTTGAACCACTGGGGCTACCATCAACAGCGAAGGCTCCGCTAACATTATTAGCGGAGCCTTCGCTGTTGATGGTACTCTCTATCGGATAAGCTCTGTGCGTGCCGCGCGAACGCTCTGCACAGCCACAACAACCCCCCCATGCGATCAGCCTACATGTTTAAGAGCCATCCCCAAGCTTAGTCGTCGGTACCGTGGGCCCCGCCCCGAGTAATGCACCGACGATCTTCCAGTTGCCCGCTGTATTCTTGTGGAGTAGCCAGATATTTGGCACATCCGTCCACGAACCCCCTTCACCTGTTTCGAGGTTTCGGTGATGGCCGGTTTCGCGAACCTGGACAATGGCATTATTGCCTTCGACTTTCGTTTGAATAAACTCTACGTTGCTTTCGTAGTCTATTCCGCTGCGGTCCTGGCCTATATTGGTGTGGATAGTATCTCTGTACCAGAAACCGCCCCATTCGCCAGTTTCCGGATTCTTTAATATTCGAATCATCGTCTCGTCGAATATCTTTGCATTGTCATGCGTATTGTTTTTGAGACCTTCGTGAAAATCGAGAATGACCTGATGAATCTTGTGTTCTTCGGGAGCCCGTAGCGTAAAGCCCAGCTGCCGGTGACCTTCCAGGTCATTGTAGGCGAATATATCGGAAGCAATTTTGCCACCGTCTATTTTCACGATACTCAGGCCGGGCATCTTGACGCCCCGTCCTGCTGTACCTGCCAGGGAACTCGTGCCTGTAAACTCCCAATGCAACGCGACCTCGTCACCTTCAGCGATCATATTCAATATTTCGACGCGAGCATCGGGATATGTCGTGGTAATACTGTCGAACCAGGCCTCATAATTTTCCACCGCAAAATCAGCCGTGGCATTTTTTCTTATGTGACTCCTGTCGTGATCCTGCCATACGGCCTCAATCCAGCGCTGTACTACTTCCTTGTTGGCTTCAGTATCTTGAGCACCGACCGATCCGCAAGTCAACGTCAATATTACAACTGAAAAACATATCCTTTTCATGATAGAAATTTCCTGCCATAGATTGTTAAAAGCACGCGGAGCATACTTAATGCCTGGCGACCAGTGCGTCGACAACTGGTCCTACTTCGTCATCTCTTACCACTGGGTGGATCTCAAAATCCACCAGATCGCAAAATTTCACACCCCACAGTTGCAGCGATTCTACGGATTCCGTCTCGACTACCACACACGCCCATTTGGTCAAGGGAGAATGGTAGCGGGCAACCAATTTCATGTCGCCAAATTCTCCCTTCTCGGTCTCTTCCACGAAGCGCTTGACCAGAGCTCCGATATTACCCGATTCGTATGACGCGGTAATCGCAAATAGCATGGGACACCTCCTGCCAAAGGTTATAGAGGGACGTGCGCGCAATTGGTGCGCGCCGTTGATAAAATAAATCTATCGCCAACGAGGAATTTCATGCGCGAGGGCCTTCTGCCCAAGGTCGCATCGGTGAGGTCTGTCAAACACCGTGCCTTAGTGCCCGACCAGCGCCAAGATATGCAAGATCAGGTCCTCCCACAACTATTAACTCCGAACCGCAAAATGTGGACAAAGCCCTAACTTGAGCGGACGCGATTCGCTGGCCGACGCGCGGCCTCTGCATAGCGGGCCGTT
>CAZSYW010000426.1:0-317 GCA_964611315.1 uncultured Rhodospirillaceae bacterium | reverse complement strand
CGCGCTCACAAAGTACGCGTCGCGGTTATGCCAGAAAATTGCTAAGATATGGCAGCCAGCGACTTGCGCGGCACGCCCGACATCCAGGGCGGCAATGCTCTTGCTGAGACGTACAATGGGTTTCACGCAACGCCCTTTTGCTTAGAGCGGCGGCGTGGATATCGCAGCTCACCTGTTCGCCACACCTGCAAAGGGATTCGCCATGCCAGACCAACCCGTAAAACTACTCGTCTTCGTCGGCACCGAAGGCATTTATCACGACCACGGGGGCCAGGGCCGGTTCCTGACCGAGTTACTCGACAAAGACCCGCAGATCG
>CAZSYW010000425.1:0-2120 GCA_964611315.1 uncultured Rhodospirillaceae bacterium | reverse complement strand
TGAGCCAACTGTCGTCGGAATCCTATCATCCAGGCCGGGCCCACAGCCAGGAAAGCCATAATCGCAATGGCAAAATGGGTATCCTTGAAGCCGAAAGTGCTAGCCTGAGACTGCACTACGTGAGAGAGGTAGTTGATGGCGCCCGCCATCTGTGTCGCGTCTGTCAAACCAGTGTCTGCTAGAAGATGACGGATCTCATCCAGCAATTCTTGCGTGGTTCGATTGGCCCAGGTTTGGGTATTGGTCAGAGCCTCGGCATGAAACTGACTTCGATGCTGAAAATATGCGGTCAGCATGGTAATACCAATGCCGCCGCCAAGGTTACGAAAGAATGTCGACGAAGAGGCCGCCCGAGCTACTTTGTCCGACGGTACAGCACGCAGCGCAGCAACGCTCAGCGACGGGATGGCGAGGCTCAGTCCTACCTTGTAAACGGCGGTATAAGCTACCAATACCCAAAAGGTAGTATTTACGTCCACTGCCTGAATTAGAAAGAACCCGATGGAGAATATCAACAAACCTACGGCGATGGGGATATGGGCCGGAATGGAATCGGTGATCCGCCCGGCAAGAGGAAAGAACAACATCATAACTAGGCCACCCGGCGCCAGTAATAGCCCCGCACGAGTAGCGCTATAATTTTGGATGGTTTGAGCAAAAATCGGCACGAAATAGCCGGATGCGAACAGGCCTGTACCAAAGACAAAGCCTGCCACCATAACCAACGCAAACTGCCGGTTCCTGAAAAGACCCAGATCCAACAAGGGATAAGGTGCACGAAGTTCCCAGAAAACAAAAACTACCAGAGCGCCTGCCGCCATCCAAAGGCGAAAGACCACATAATCTGAATTCCAACCCATCCTAGGACCATTAGCGAAACCGCTTAACAAAGAGAACAAGATCAATAACACCAACCCCAAACCAATCCAGTCAAAGGATGGCAAGCGCGGTGCAAGCTTTTTTCCAGGCACGAAAACCAGCGCCATCATCAACGCCGGGATACAAAACGGCAGAGGTAAAAAAAACAAATAGCGCCAACTAATGCCATCGATAGCGATACCGCCAACGATGGGACCAAATGTTGGCGCAAGCACACTGAACAGTCCGTATATGCCAATAGCCGTACCCCGACGTTCAGGTGGAAAAACATTGAACATGGTATACATGGCCAAGGGCTGGCCTACTCCGTTAGCAGCACCCTGCATGACCCGGCCAAGGATTAGAATATCGAAATTAAGCGCTGTACCGCTTAAAAAACAACCAGTGCCGAATACTGTTAAGACCAAGGTGTAAGTAATTCTTTGTCCCAAAACCTCAATCAACCACGAGCTTACCAACATGGATGCCGCCATTGTGGCCAGAAAGCCGGTGGCCATCCATTGCGCCTGATCCAGACCAACCCCAAAGGCGCCAATGACTGAAGGAACTACGACATTTACCATCCCAGACGCTAGTCCCATCGCGATGGCGCCAATCATCACCGTTAACGTAACCAGCCAAATATAGGCATTGCCGTAACGACGAAGAAGGTCATCTAAATTTGCGTCTGCCGATTCCATCATCGGCCCCGCTGCCCTACAGATCGTCCTGCCATGAACCGTTGTTCCTCACGGTCAGATGGGGTTGTCCGATAAGTTATCATTTCATCGCCGGCTCAAGAATTATCGATTGTTTTGACATGTCAGGGGAGCCCTGCTTGGGGCGGAAAACGAAGTGGGCGCCACAACAATTGATCAAACAAAAAGCCGGAAACAACGATATGAATCGTCGTATTTAAAAATTTTATCACAATTGGCTTAATTCATTAGCCATAGTCTATCCGGATTAAAGAAAAACCCTACTGTCTTACGGCGCACTACCTAGAGGATAATATGCGCGGCATTATTCAAAGCGATTTGCGGCGGTAAAATCTTTCTTGAGAAATCTTCGCGACGAACAATATCTCTTTACACATTTTTCCGCCCGACAACTCAGTCCTAAGGCTTAGCAATCGGCGCTGCCGGGCTATTTCTATAGCGACGCCCTATCAGTGGTTTAGTTAATGCCAATCATTTGCATAAAAATTTTCAGATCATATTTTGTTGTATTAGCCAAATTCATATCGCTCAGATGTAACTATT
>CAZSYW010000424.1:0-2120 GCA_964611315.1 uncultured Rhodospirillaceae bacterium | reverse complement strand
GGAAGCGACACAACGTCGCTTCCAGTTGTTCGAAATCTTCAGTAGAGCCCTTATTACTTCAACTCCACTGTCGCACCGACGTCTTCGAGCTTTTTCTTAATCTCCTCGGCTTCATCCTTAGACGAACCCTCTTTAACAGGCTTCGGCGCGCCTTCGACTAAGTCCTTAGCTTCTTTCAGGCCGAGACCAGTGATGGCACGAACTTCCTTAATAACATTGATTTTCTTGTCCCCGACGGCGGTCAGGACAACATCAAATTCTGTTTGTTCTTCTGCAGCTTCCCCTCCTGCAGCAGCACCGCCACCGGCGGCCGCTACTGCCACTGGTGCAGCGGCAGAAACACCCCATTTTTCCTCAAGTAGCTTAGAAAGTTCTGCCGCCTCAAGGACGGTCAGGTTGGAAAGGTCATCTACAATTTTTTCAAGATCAGCCATTGTTTGGCACTCCAATTGGGTTCGAACGAGTTTCTTAACGAGTTAGCTTCAGGCGGCCTCACCTTGCTCTGCCTTCGCATTGAGAACACGGGCTAGTTGCCCAGCGGGAGCTTGAAGCACCCCTGCAATCCGGGTTGCCGGCGTCGAAATCATGCCAACAATCTTAGCCCGGAGTTCATCGAGAGACGGAAGTTTCGCAAGTGCAGCGACCTGTGTCTGGTCCATCACCTCTCCGTCTAGAGCTCCGCCCAGGATTACTAGATTCTCATTATCCTTAGCAAAATTCGCGCAAACTTTTGCGGCTGCAACCGGATCCAAAGACGAGGTCACCAGCAATGGCCCCACAAAATGATCTAAAAGACATTCGAAAGGGGAACCGCTGACACTACGACGAGCGAGTGTGTTTTTTGCAACCGGATCCTGTGAATACGCAATCGCAGTTGGACCGGAAAATAAATCACTCAAGCCATCGAATTTTGTTCCAGCAAGGGCAAGACGCGTAAGCCGATTTTTTGTGACACGGAATCCTGCACCTGCTTGTCGAGCCCTATCTCTCAGGTCCTCCATTTCGGCAACCGTTAACCCCTTGTAGTGGGTTACAGCCACAAATGTCTGGTCCTGGATCAAGCTGTTCAGCGAGGAAACAAGACTTTGTTTCTGGTCTCGGTTCACATCCGTCTCCACTTCGATAGTTCATTGTGACCAAAGTCACTCTGAACCAGTTACACTTGATATCAGCCAAACAACTAAGGCCGACACCGCTTAAGTCCTGCCCCAGAAGCGCCCATCTACTGCGAGTTCGCAAGCGAACCAAAACAGCCAAACACTTCCGTCTATGATGGCGGTTATCACCATTAAGCCCGAAGGTTTCCCAAACGGACGCCATCAGTCTCGGACAGAGTACGAAACCCTAGAGTTCCGCCCTTTGAAAGACCCCAGAGGGTCGCTTCAAAAGTTTTTATGCATCAGCTCGCTGAAGCGTCGCTGACAGCAATCTTTAGGCCCGGCCCCATAGTGGAGCTGAGCGAAATTTTCTTCACATAAGTTCCTTTTGCACCAGAAGGTTTAGCCTTCAAAATAGCGCCTAGAAAGGCTCGCACATTCTCCGCAAGCTGCTGCTCACTGAAGCTAGCTTTGCCAACTCCCGCATGAACTATACCCGCTTTCTCGACACGGAATTGCACCTCGCCAGCTTTCGCATTCTTGACCGCGGTTTCAACATCTGGCGTTACAGTCCCAAGTTTTGGGTTAGGCATTAAGCCACGTGGGCCGAGGACCTTGCCGAGCTTGCCAACAACACCCATCATATCTGGCGTGGCAATAACACGGTCAAAATTCATCTCGCCGCCCTGAATTTTCTCCGCCAGATCATCAGCACCGACTAGGTCTGCACCAGCAGCGGTAGCAGCATCTGCCTTATCCCCTTTGGCGAAAACTGCCACACGCATGGATCTACCGGAACCATGAGGTAATGCAATAACACCGCGCACATTTTGGTCTGCATGGCGTGGATCAACAGCAAGATTCATTGACACTTCTATAGTTTCATCAAATTTTGCCGTGGCACATTCTTTAACAAGCTTAACAGCGTCAGCAACAGTATACGAACTATCGCGGTCAATCGCCGCGTAGCTATTTGCAAGCCGTTTTCCTTTTTTTGCCATAATTAATTACCCCAAAACCTCA
>CAZSYW010000423.1:503-2127 GCA_964611315.1 uncultured Rhodospirillaceae bacterium | reverse complement strand
GCCGGCTATGTGGTCTATGTGAGTTTCGCGCCGATTGCCCTGGTTGCGGGCGGCTATGAAACCGTTTCCGCATTGGGCATTATTAGCATCGCCAGCTGGGTCATGATTTTTTCCGGCATCGCTTGCGGTCACATTGCCGACCGCAGCGGCCGACATGACCTTGTGCTTTACGTTTGTATGGCAGCGGCAATAGTGGCCTTGATGATTTTGTTCGTGAGTCCGCTTGCAGTTCCTTCAAGTCTTTTGTTCGGCTTGATAGGGGTCGCGCCAGCCGGCGTGATTATGGCTCTGTCGGCCAGCGCCATGAAGCCGGAGAACCGGGCGCTGGGCATGGGCCTTTTCTTTTCCATCTATTTCCTGATCCAGGCACCCGCGCCGGCCATTGCGGGATGGCTGTATGATCTGACCGCCGATGCCTTCTGGCCAGTCCTGTTCGCGATGGCATTATTCTTCGCCACGGTGTTGGCAAACTTGGCTTTCCGGTTCGCGCAAAAACGCCTGCCCTTGTAACAAGGGATCCCTGTCTCCGCCCCAGTGATCGGCCCCCGTTGAGTGGCCAGGCTTTCTCCCTCGGTCGATTGATCATGTCCCTGTGTGATACCGGGTTGGGTCTAGACTTGGGACGCTTCGAAAGACGCTCAGACTCCAAAAAGCAAAAAGACGCTAACCATCTAGTATAGCGCCTTAATAAATGGTTGAGGGGGAAGGATTTAACCTCCGACCTTCAGGTTATGAGCCTGACGAGCCATCGCTATTGAGCTAAGCGAGTGAGGATCATATTGAAGCTAGCGCCTCCATCCGCCAAAAGTTCATTCATTCGAGCCTTTTCCCAGAAGTCTAACTGATCATACTTTTGCCGCCACTCTGGCGGCACCAGCTGAGGGTGTTCAATCCCTTGTTTGAGCATTTTAACGGGCTTCAGACCCGAAGCCTCCACAAGCACCTTTACATCGGGCACTTCGTAAGCGTGCTCACATGGGTGGCAGAAGTGATCTACCCATGGTGAATTTAGCTCTTTGTATTCCAAAGTCCATGGTGGAGACCAACTGATCTTCCTTGCCCGGCGATGTCGATTTCTCAGCCAAATTTTCAATTCCAAATACATATCCAGAGCAGACATTAATAAGAGCCTCTTCCATATCGGGCGCCTTCGTTTTTTGTGAGATACCAAATGCCGGTAAAGATCGAATCGTTCCGAGTGCGAACTAAGGTCAGGTTGCAAGAGGCTTAACGCCTCCTTGATATCAAATTTTTTGCTGTCGCACCGTCGGCCATAAAGGTGTAACAGCATTATACCGTTTGGTCTTAGCCACGAACCAAGGTTCTTAAGAGCATCTGATGGGCTTTCCGCATGATGTACAGTCCCTATGGCTGAAATTATGTCGAATTGAACTCCGAACGGATTAGGGTCAAGAAAACTTCCCTGCCGCAACGTTATTGGAACGCTGTGTTTTTGAGAGAGGCTTTCCGCAATGTCCAGGGACGCGCGGGACAAATCTAACCCGTGCGATCTCCAATGAGGGAAGTGCTTCGCACTTGCTACCAAAATATGTCCTGTGCCACAGCCAGCATCTAGGTAATTAACCTCTTCGCGATTTACAAAGGACTCAATATGTGGCCAGTA
>CAZSYW010000423.1:0-493 GCA_964611315.1 uncultured Rhodospirillaceae bacterium | reverse complement strand
AACGGCTCAGATCGTCTTTAAGATCGCTCCCAAGATCCGGGTACGGGGCCGACTCATACATGCACTGAACTTTTTCCTCTAACTGTCTCACCATTTCGTCCTGCTTCAGATCCAATTGATAGGCTCTACAAAACCTAGTTTAAGCTATCCTCTACTTGTAGCACTGATACCGGCAACATTTTGTTCTCGACAAAGTTATTTTAGCAGTTGTTTTGTCAGAACAGCACGACCACTTGGGCAACACTTTGTGCGGCCCATTTTAACTCCAAAAATTGGGCGCGCCTTCTGGACTCCCAACTGGAAGGTCAAAAACACTTAATTCATTGTAAAAAGGTTGGTCACGGGGAAGGATTTGAACCTCCGACCTTCAGGTTATGAGCTCAAGCCTAAGTCAAACCAGATTCAGCCTGGCAATGGTTTGGTAATTTTGCCTTCTCCCAACGCAAAAAAGCTCCCGGACTGGGGAGCTAAATAATTATTCTATATCTATATC
>CAZSYW010000422.1:0-2129 GCA_964611315.1 uncultured Rhodospirillaceae bacterium | reverse complement strand
GTTCGAATCCGTCCACCCCGACCAATTTTATTAGTCAACTAAGAGGCCAATTCAAGTTTAAAACCTGGCTGGCTTCAAAAGATTTTCTATACCAATCATTTGAGTTATCTCCTCTGTACTTACATGCATATAATGTAAGTTTTTGCCTGTGCTTGGGTGTCGTCAATTAAGGCTATTTTGTGCTGATGGAACAATGTTTAATTTTTCGGGAGGGAATAAATGTCAATTTGGAATCAAATAGGTGTTGCGCTGATCTTTGTGACGGGTGCTTTCTGTGTCACTCAACAGGCTTCTGCAGATCACCACGCAAAGAGTGGCAATTTTGAGTATGTCCTAAGTGCCGTGACTGACTTCACAGCAGTGGAGCAGTTGGATCATGTGGTGAGAGCAGGGACGCTGGATGGTACGGTAACTATAATTAAGAGTAGTGGAGGCCCATTCGAAGCAAGCTCGAGTGGTACGCTTGCGGGTATCTTATACCTAAAAAAATCAACCTCTGGGATAGACCTGGAATCGCCCGGTGTAATCACTGATTCTTCGGGCGATAAATGGTATGCCGTGGCCAGAAGAAGTGCCGGTGACCAAGCGGTTGGAGGAGGGGGCGCTGGCCGCCAGGAGATCGCGGGGGGCACAGGAAAATATGAGGGTATAAACGGAATTTGCGAATATGTAGTGGACTATTTACCGAACAACAAAATTGTCTCCCGAAGCACCTGCCAGTGGCAGAGAGACTGACAGGCAGTTGGTAAATCGGGTTCAGTCAGTTGGTTTAGGACTCATTTTGAAACAAATTAAGTTAGTGAAAATAAATTGGATAGGTAGTCCCGCTTGAAACAGGCGGGGCTCACCCTTTGGCGAAGGTCTTGTCCACACCCATATGGCCACAGACTCTTCGTTTGTTACATTTTTAGTGACGAGTTAAAGCTCAGGTTTCAGGGTATTAACCGGGTAAAGAAAGTTGGTATTGGACCGATGCAAATAATTTTTAAATGTCAATTAAGTGGGAGCAGCGTATAAATTTATAAAGCTGAAGGTCCAAACTTTGACAATTTCGGATTTGGCTTAGTGGCTGGAGCGGATTAGGCTCCGAAACACGCCTTTAAAATAGCTCGGAGGAGATAGGCTTGATGGCGAAAAAAATTTTAATAACGGGGATGAGTGGGTTAATTGGCGGCCTTCTAAAGACGCATTTATTAAACGAGGGTGGATACGACCTAAAAGCTTTGAACCGCAGTTATGTTGAGGGAGTTGAGAATCATCAAGCTGACATCTCCAATCTTGATGCAATCAAACCTGCTTTCGAAGGCCAGGATGTTGTCGTGCACCTAGCCGCTTATTTGGGGTCTCAAGGGTGGCGGTGGCAGCATGAAAACAACGTACTAGGGACCTATAACGTATTTGAAGCAGCTCGTTTGGCTGGCGTGAAAAGGATCGTCTTTGCATCTAGCGGCAGCACGATAAGAGGTTTTGAAAGAATCAAGCCGTACAAAGATATCGCGGATGGAAATTACGGGGAGGTGCCCACAGACGTTCCCATGATCACCCGTGACCAAATTCGGCCTGAGGCTATATACGGGGCAACGAAAGTTTGGGGAGAGGCGTTGGGTAGACATTTTTCTGACGCCTACGACATGTCTGTAATTTGTGTGCGGATAGGCTCAGTACGTAAAGAAAATCGTCCCTTGAGCGTGCGGGAGAATGCGATCTACCTTGGTCACAGCGACATATGCCAGATTCTTCGCCTTTCAATAGAAGCAAAGAAGAGTATCAACTATGAAGTGTTTTTTGCTGTGTCCGATAACAAATGGAACTATCGTGATATATCTCATGCTAAAGAAATACTTGGTTATATCCCCAAAGATTCGGCGGATAATAAGTTTTTCGTATCCGAATAAAAAAGGTGAGATTTGGAATCGGAATGAAAATTCTACTCAGCCTACTTGTTATTACATTTCTCTCCGTTCCTGTCATGGCGGAGAGCGTTGATGGCAAAGCAGTGCTTTGTTCCGATGTGCATAAGGGATTGTTCTTCAAAGGTGATAACATCGTAAGGATATTTCGTATCTATGGAGGTATGGGACTGGGAGTTAGACTCATATCAGGAGGTGGAGCCAAGTCGAATACAATGG
>CAZSYW010000421.1:0-2132 GCA_964611315.1 uncultured Rhodospirillaceae bacterium | reverse complement strand
TAATAGTATCCTTTGCGGCCAGTATACGTTTATGAGTTTTTATTAAAACGTTTACCTTTTCTATAAATGTTTCAGAATTACCTTGAAACACGACACCAACCGTTAATAATAAACTAATTATTATTACTCTCATAAATTTCTGTTTACAGTTAATTGGCATGATTATTTTCGGGTTATACAACTCGTCCTGATTAAGGCTTTCATCGGTTCTCAATCATATACCAAATTCTGTGATGACTTTACGCCGAATCAGCGGCCCATAACGCGAAAATTAACTCAGGAAGTATACATTGACAAGGCCTGAAGGGCCTCCACTTCGCCACCATCGGTATCCTACAAATCACAGGTGCCAAGGACGACCCACACCACATCAAGCTTCAGGCGTTCAAACTCACTTACTATCAATTTTTCCGTTATCCCTTACCCTGATGTTGTCCAGTCGGCTTAGTACCAAAAGTTGTTTGTGCCGAGGACTTAGTATTACTGAATATCACCCTTATGGGTCGAGAAAGCTGTAGCACGGTTAGTGACCAGTCTGATTTCACCATTTTTCTTACCTAATAACTGATCTAATTCGGTTTGATCATCTATTTTGGATGATAAAAGCGCTGCGAAGATAAAGGTGTAAATTCGAGCCAGACTTGGAAGCAAACAACTTCCTGGCCATTGTCTTGTTGCACTACAATCATCACTCGTTGGAAGGGATGGGGCGGTATGTTGTCCAATCAAAAATTCCGTGATCTCGCTCTCTAACTGCTTGACGCCAGCCAGTTTCTTCAACGCGGGCTCTAAAATTCAAACCCTCCGGGGAATGTCGGGTCATTCCGTCAAATATGGTGGCCAGGCGTTGAGTCTCCATCATGCCGCCGCCTTCTATAGCTTGATTGATGACCATTTTCTGCATAGCTAGCTGGTTAATCGGGACGGTCGCCATGCGTTCGGCCAAAGCTTCGATCTCAGCGTCCAGCCCCTCATCCGGCACTGCCTTCAACACAAGTCCCATGGCAGCGGCCTCCCGCCCATCAATTTTGTCGCCGGTCAATAGGATGCGTTTAGCTTTCTCCGCACCAATTCGATAGACCCACATGGCCGTGGTCGGGCAGCCCCAAACACGTGCTGGCATATAACCAATCTGCGCGCTTTCTGCCATGATCGTTATATCACAGCAAAGAGCAATATCTGAACCGCCTGCTAACGCGAAGCCGTGGACCTTGCAGATTACAGGCTTCATGGCCCGCCAAAGTGACATAAAATGTTGGGTGTTTGCCCACATGCTGCGAAAATCCTGCATAGGATCCCAGGGCATTTCTTGCGGCATGTAGCTTAACGGATTTTCCGTGCGGTCAAAATCAAGTTCGTACCCGGCGCTAAATCCACGACCAGCACCGGCAAGTACTATGACATGGATTTCGGGATCCTTCTCCGCCCGAGCAACCGCCGCACTCAATAATGCTGGCACTTCGTCATCGATCGCGTTCAGCACCTCGGGTCGGTTGAGGGTAATTCGGGCGATACGGCCATCCTTTTTGAAAAGTACCTTGTCAATCATTGTCACTCCTCTTTATTTCAGCTCACGAGAATGCTAGCCCGTGATACGAATTTCTGTATCCGGCTCCAACTGCTAATTGAACTACAAATCTAGTACCTATCAGTCGACATCTTCGGCAGCGACACAAAATCGGAATGTTCGGATAGCCGCAGAGTAATAATTTTTCTATCAACAGAAAATATGGTGGGCGCACGTGGATTCGAACCACGGACCTCTGCGATGTGAACACAGCGCTCTAACCAACTGAGCTATGCGCCCGTCCCATAGAGTAACATAGAGTAACATAGAGGTGCATAGGGTAATAAATCTGCGGTTTTTCCGAATTAAGAATCCCGCTATCTACCTCTGTCTGCCCCTATGTCCGCAACCCATGGCAATGGAATTGAGTTGCAAAACCCGCAACCCGGCTACGCGGGCAGCCCGTTCATGTAGCCCTTGCCCCGCGTGTTGGCCAACAGTTCGCCGGATACGGTTACCAATCAGGTTGCAATTCAGGGATTGACTGGCCTCTTCCGCTAGCGGCGTTGGGCGTCAATCTATTTGCGCTAAGGCGCTGTACCAGGGCCTTAGCCGAATCCCGAGT
>CAZSYW010000420.1:0-2143 GCA_964611315.1 uncultured Rhodospirillaceae bacterium | reverse complement strand
GTGGCCCGAGTAGTCCTTAAGAGGCTTTCAAATTCGATAGGGGGGTGCAGACGCCCAGAAATTATTTCTTCGACAAAAATCTCCAGTTCCTGTGTATGTCCCTTTGCTGAGGAAAATAAGGAACGTTCGACAGACTTTTTCCCTCCACTCCATATTTCAATTTTTTTCCAATTGTCAATCAAACCCACCTTGCCTCCGGCAAAAATTTCAATCCGCTCTTTGGGAAACATGGGGTCTCCATTAGATATGTAGGTGATGGTTCCTATCGAGCCTTCAGCGAAACGCAGTTGAACGCAGATAGTATCAGGATCAGAAGAAGAAACTTTCCTATCATCAAGAGCCCAGGAGAGCACTTCTACGGGATAAGAGTTAGTGAAAAATTGCATGAAATCAACGAAATGGCAAATTTCTCCGACCACCCTTCCACCTCCTATTTCAGCATCCTGAACCCAATGATCCGAAGGGATAGGACCGGCATTTATTCTATAGTTCAACATAAAAGGTCCATCTGGAAATTTATCTTTCAATTTCTGGGATACGCAAGAAAAACGCCGATTAAAACCTACCATTAACAAGGGGCTCCGACCCCCTTTGTCTAGTTTCTGACAATCCAAATAAGCTTGTTCCACAGATTTCAATTCTTCTTCCGTATTCGCCAAAGGTTTTTCAACAAATACATGCTTTCCTGCTAACAAGCCTTCTACAATCATCGGAGCGTGAAGGTTATGTCGAGTAGCAATAATTAAAGCATCTATATCCTCCCGACCAAGGATTTCTCGATAATCAGAGGTGCAAATATGCGCATCGTATTTTTCACAAACATTACTAGCGGTTAAACCACTTCCGGTTGCGATACCTAATATATTTGCGTCCTTAATCTTTTGAAGCTTTGGTAGAAGAACTCCTTGGGCAAATTGGCCTGCACCGATCACTCCGAAATTAACTGGCCCGCCGTTCTTGGGGTTCTTGCGTTTTTGTTTTTCTACTGAATCTTGCAGAATAATTGAAGAGGTTTGTTTTTTATCTAAATTATATTCCAGCAGTATCCCAATATAGGGATCGCGCTGTTTTCCCGAAAGCAACTTGTACGCTGCTTCAGCTTGCTCTATTGGGTACCGATGAGTGATGAGAGGTTGAATCTGTACTTTTCCTGCAGCAAGTAAATCCACAAAAGATTCCATGTTACGGTTTTCAGTCCAGCGAACATACCCCAGTGGATAATCATTCCCTTTTTCTTCATAAGAAACGTCATGGCGGCCAGGGCCATAACTCCGGGAAATCTTTAGTTCAAGCTCTTTTTCGTAAAAGGCGCGTCGGGGAATTGTAAGCTCCACATCTCCTAGAACTACTATTCGAGCACGGTCACGAGCCAGTTGAACTGCCAATTCCACACTTTTGCTGTCCGACCCGGAAGCAGCTATAATGATCGCATCGGCACCGCGCTGGCGAGTAAAACGCTTTACCGTGTCGACCAAAACATTTTCTTCAGGCGTCATTCCTCCCTCAGCCCCTAGCTCTAATGCAAGTTTCACTTTTACTGGATCCAAATCTATCCCGAAAACCCGATAACCTGCTGCTGTGCAAATTTGAGCCACTATTTGCCCTACCAAACCTAAACCTAGCACCACCACACTTTCCCCTAAAGAAATATCAGCCTGGCGCATTCCATGTGTCGCAATAGCTCCAACTGTCACAAAAGCTGCCTCCTCATAGCTAACTTCTTTTGGAATGGGAACAACCAGGTTTCGTGGAACAAAAATAACCTCAGCGTGGTTGGCATAGCCTAGCCCAGCGCAGGCCACCCGGCTCCCCGGCTGAAGGTCTGTAACTCCTTTCCCTAAAACTTGAACCATGCCGGAAGATGAATATCCTAGAGGGATGGGAGAGCCGACAAGATTTCTTACTATATTTACGGTGTCCAAAAGCCCATATTGGCCTGCAGCTTTTAATACTTTGCGAACAAGGTCCGGACGCGTCTTGGCCTTTTGAAGTGGATTCATTTTTGCAAGTTCGATCATTGCTTTTTCAGTACCAGCACTGATCAACGAAGCGGCATTTTTGACCAGAACACCGCCTTCCCTCACATTGGGTGGAGGAGCATTGGTTAAGGATAATTCTCCGGTCTTAAAATTTTGCAAGACTA
>CAZSYW010000419.1:0-2149 GCA_964611315.1 uncultured Rhodospirillaceae bacterium | reverse complement strand
CTTTATCGATATCGCCTCAGTTAATCGCACGCGTATTCAGTTGACTGGCCGAAACCTCCAGGTCATTTCCGTCACCGCCCTTGGCGACGAAAGCAATCACTTGACACTCGACCTGTCTTCCGTGCTCAGCAGGGCAAGGATCGCAGCGATCCGCGGATCCGAGATAGAAATAGACTGTTTCATGCCTGTGCGCACGGGCTATCTACACGGAACATACTTAGAGCGACAATCAGACGGCACATGGCAGCGTATAACCGAAGCAGCAAACCCAGACATGGACCGAACTATCGTTCAACTCACAGATAGACCGCCAGTTTGAACTGTAGGGATTGGGTGCGAGCGATTGCCTATTGTGTCGATGATTATGCCGAATATTAGCTTGCGATTCGATGATCACGCTCTACCTAAATGTACTCGCATTGTACATTCAATCGACTTGGCCATCGACTTAGTAGTCATAATTCCACGGACACAATTACGGCAAACTTAAATCGAATCGTTGAATACCATAACACAAGGGGATTACACGTTCCCTCGTGTAATCCCCTTGTGTTATGGTACTGTTAATAACCTTTAGGGGGCAAGGACCATCTTCTTCGTCTGTATGAATGCACCACTTCGCATACGCAGGAGATAAGTGCCGGCGGCCAGCACATGGCCGTTGTCGTCGCGCCCATCCCATACCACACGATAAGCTCCGGCCGATTGTTCCGCGTCAACGAGTAATCGCACTCGTTGTCCAAGTACATTGAAAATCTCTAGGTGCACATTGCCGGCGGCACCAACTTGGTACCCTACGTTGGTGGTGGGATTGAAAGGATTCGGAAAATTGCCTGTTAGCTTGAACTCAACCGGTTGGGATCGTTTTTGCTGATGAAGAAGACCATGAACTACTCCAGATCCTATTGATACAGAACCAGCTCCCCGTAAGGCAATTACACGCCCATCGGCCAACTCCAAAGACCATAAACCGTCGAGCAAAGAATCGATGTTCCATGCCAACTCACGCACTTCCTGAAAACGAACCGGATAGATATCTGTTTCCGCGGGCGACATCCGGCTGTCGTAACCATCAAGAATTATACGTGCATCCATTATACCCGGTGGCGGAACTGGAGGCAAGGCACCTACCTCCGCATCGGTAGCGCCAAGTTGTAGTGAAATAGTGCCGGCGTCTGCTACAGCATCGAGTGTGGGAAGATTCGACGAGGTAACCACGCTTGGCCTTGCAGCTCCCCCAAACGCATCTCCTTCCTCAAACTCCTCGAAATCAAGTACGATGGCCTTGTCTTTGACTTGTACCCAGTAACCCTTACCTGGTTCCAGTTCGTTGGCTAGCAAATACATTCCGTCAAAACCATAGACGTTCCGTACTTGCGGAACAGCGCGTCGGAGATCGGCAACAGAGACCCGGTTTTCAAAGCCACCGATAATATTCCAACCCTGTGACATCGAGACCCGTCTGTTACTGGCTCGTTCCGCAGGCATCATCGTCGATAAGTCCGCCTGCAGATTGATCCAGTAACCTATTCCTGGTCCCACAGTCTCGGCCTGCAAATACTGACCATCATTACCCTCGTTCTGCCATTGCCAGAGAGAGATAGCCCCGGGGAACATAGTCTTAAAATCGTTAAATGGCGTGTTACCTGGTGCCGATACCATGTTCCAACCGCCATCCAATTGATAACTGATATTTAATGAAGTACGCGTAAAATAGAGCAGGAGAGACCGTTTCGGATAGTTTTCGAAATACTCGGAAACAATAGAATCCGCTGTCCTCATGTCGATGTTCCGCAGGATTTCTCCATTGTCGTCTATCTCGCGTATTAAGAATGTGCCATTGAGATCGTTCAATCGCCGCGGATCCCAGCGGAGAACGACATTTGAGGTCGAGAATATTTGAAGTTTCCACGCAAGTGTATCGCTAAGCCCGATTTCACTGGAGCGAACATCAACGTAGGTTCCGTTGTATTCACTTTCATCGTATAGGAAGCGGGCATCATTAGCGCCCAGCGGCGGAAGTGGCGGAGGTTCGTTTTCGCTGTAGGACAGCAGATCAAACGGTAAATTATCCATATCCCTACCATCGTCCGCCCAATCTGCGACACCATATACGATTTGCCTAGCCGAACCAACATCGAAGGCAACC
>CAZSYW010000418.1:0-2149 GCA_964611315.1 uncultured Rhodospirillaceae bacterium | reverse complement strand
GAGACGCCCTAGTAGTTCAACACCTGCCCACCCAGCAGCACCTAGGGCAATAAAAACGGACATAACAATCACCAAGAAGGTCGCAATTGTTCCCCAGGTCGTGCGGGTGGAGATGCCGATGATAACGAGTATCAAAAGAAACATTAGCGGAAGCAATTTCCCGAGTTCTTGCAACGGGATCTCAGCAAAAGCCATGTTGATCGCGACACTACCATTTAGGTAGATGTCAATATCTGGATATTTAGCCTCGAATTGTTCTTGCAGATCACGAGCAAAAATCATTATCTCCGGCACTTCTTGAAGCGATTTTTCTGGCTTGATAACTAGTACTTCTACCGCCGTAACATGCGACTCACGCGACAACAGATTACCCGCCAATGCGGGTCTATCCAGGGCAATTTCGCGCACCATGGAAATGTCTTCGTCGGTGAACTGAGCGGCATTTTGGATCAGATCGTGAACTACTAAATCATCGCCTTGGGCACTCGTGTGCTGAAAGTTGCTGATAGAGTCAACCCGCGTGGAATAAGGTGTTTGCCAACTTTTTTTAGTCAGCCATTCTACTGCCCCCAACGTCTCTCGAGTAAACACCTCTCCATCGCGAGGTGCCAAAACGAATAATAAATTTTCTAATTTGGCGTAAGTGTTCTCTAGTTGCTCGAGAGCTAGGAGGTGGGGGTTGTCCTTGCTGAAGAACACCCGAGCATCTGGGTTCATCGTGAGATACCGCGCACCCGACGCGACTATCGCAAAGACCGCGATCGACACGAGGAGCACAATCCAACGATTGCGAATGACCCATCTACCGTAAGCATAATCAACGCTGGAGGCACTTTTTGAAATTTCTTTTACCATTCTTACTGAATTACTCCCTGGCCCGCAGTGTACGGCTGGATCGCCCTTTTTGTTCAAATTAAATTATGTAGAGTGCCTTTCTGAAGACTCTTGGCCATTGAGACCATAATAATTGACAAGCATCAAGTACCCAGAATATAAGCCGACTAATTCCAAGGCACAGATATTTTAACTTGTTTTAACCACCTAATTTTAGGTTTCTAGCCGTGACTTTGATTAATTCCCACAAATTTTCAATATGGTAACGTCTAGTCGCTGTTTGGCCGATAGAAACGCGCATCGTGTAAGCACCAGCCAACCGAGTATGAGTTAGGTAAGCCTCCCCCCCATCGTTTATTGCTTTGACTATAGTCTCGTTTATTCCGTCCAATTCTGCTTCCGAGCTCACCTCAACGGGCCGATAACGGAAACAAACCAGAGCAAGAGGGGTCGGCGCAAGCCGCTCAAAATCTTCCTCCGCGTCAATCAATGCGGCAAAATCCTGCGCAAGATCAATGTGCGCACGTATCATTTGACGAATGCGATCCAGCCCATACGTACGTATTACAAACCATAACTTGAGTGCCCTGAATCGTCGGCCCAAAGGCAGGCCCCAATCTCGATAATTTCGCACGTCTTTTCCGCCTTGACTTTTCAAATACTCTGGAAGAATTGCTAGCGTCTTAAGCAAAATTTCTGGCGACCGCACGAAGTAGGCCGAACAATCGAAGTTGGTGAACAGCCACTTATGAGGGTTGAAAACAAAACTATCCACCCCCTCTATTCCATCGATCATCCAGCGAAAATCCGGATCAACCAGTGCAGCCCCGGCCCAAGCTGCGTCCGCATGAAGCCACAAATTGTGCCGACTACACACATCGACGATACTTTGTAACGGGTCGATTGCCGAGGAACTCGTGCTACCCAAAGCTGCAACCACACAAATTGGGCGATGTCCTGCTGCTTTATCTGCCTCTACAGTCTCCATTAAAGCTTCTGGATCCATTCCAAAATTCTTGTCCACCGAGACTTTTCGAAAATTGTGCCGCCCAAGACCGGAAATTTTAACAGCCTTCTCAATAGACGAGTGACATTCAGTCGATCCATAAACAAGCATATCCTCACTTTCACGGCTAAGGCCGTGCTCATTCACCCGCCATTGTGTGGCACGCTCCCTTGCACACAGGATGGCACAAAGCGTCGCAGTTGAGGCTGAATCCTGAATGACACCATGGAAGTCCGCTGGCAAGCCAATCATGGCACGAAGCCACTCCATCATCCGTTCTTCGAGTTCGGCAGCCGCGGGAGACGTTTC
>CAZSYW010000417.1:0-2155 GCA_964611315.1 uncultured Rhodospirillaceae bacterium | reverse complement strand
AAAAAAAGAAGGCAAAAACAATATAGAAATCAACCAGAGGATATCTCCTCCAAAAAAGCTCTTTTTCTTCCTGTGTTAGACCGTAGTTAGGTCCTCCCATTACAGTTATGGTCTCAGGCGAGCGAAGTTTGATTTGTTTCAGGTATTCATAAGAAAGGTTGAGGTTCCATGAATAATTGGAAAACGCTACTATTTTAGGCCTGTTTTTGGATAAAGCCCGACTCAGGTCTTCGGGATATTTAAAAAGTTCGATGTTCACCTGGTCGGCAAGCTCCTTTAACAGGTAAGAAGCCACATAGCCTACCCCTAAAGGAAAGAAGTTCGCCGAAACACCTTGCCCGGTATGGGAAAGGTCCGCTAAATAAACATTTATTTTATTTTTCATCCGTGATATTCATTTATCGCAAACCACCTGTTCATATAATTTAAGCCTATCATTCACGCCTGCCATCAGTCCCACACTCATGGGAACGTATACGCTTCCCACAATCTCTGAAATCCGTATGCACCATAGCCTCATTTGTTTTTGGTTCGATTTTTCAAATAATCTCCAAGGGGACGTACCACCATACTTGACACTTGGTAATTGGAAGGTGTGCCCAGGGACCACCAGACACAATCCGCAATATCCTCCGGATGAATGATATTTTTCATCTGAATCTCATCTTTTTGGTCCGTAAAAAACCCTGTAAATGTTGTGCCTGTCGTAATGTTGACTATCCTGATATTTTTATTGCCAATATATTCCTCTTCCAGAGAACGAATTAGCCCAAGCATTCCCCATTTTGTTGCGGCATAAAGAGACGCCTTAGGAGCGGGTTTCAGTGTGGTGGTGGAAGAAATATGCACGAGTGCGCCACGCTGTCTTTCCTCAAACAATCTCATGGCAAAGTATGTTGACCAGACCGCCCCCATAAAATTGGTTTCAATCAACTCTTGAACCTCATTTTCCTCCAACGTGGCAAAAGAACCAATATGACCAACCCCGGCGTTATCCACAATAATGTCTAGAGGACCAATAGCCTTTTCACTTTCTCTTAAAAATTCTTGCGTGGATTTCTTATCCCGCACATCTCCCTGAAAAGGAAAGGCCTTAACCGAGTAGCCTAATTTTTTAATTTCTCCAGCAACTTCTTCAAGCTTATCTTTTCGGCGTCCCAGCAATGCCACAGACACACCCTCAGCAGCCAGTTTTAGAGCAATCGCACGACCGATCCCTTGGCCCGCTCCGGTGATGGCTGCAAATCGATAATTCATTATCCTTAACTTTTGTCTAATATAGTTTTAGCATAGTCATTGACCAGCCCACACGGCTCAGACAAAGTCATACCACCATCGACCGTCAGGTATTGCCCAGTGATAAACCGGCTCAAATCTGACGCGAGAAAAAGAATAGCGTTGCTTAAATCACAAGAATTACCTGCCTTACGAAGGGGATGGCACCACTCCCACCGATTTTTCCATTCTGTATCCGATTCGAATCGAGAGAGGTGGTCTCTTTTAATGATGAAACCGGGGGAAATTGCATTAACGCGGATACCTTTTGGACCAAACCATTTCGCGTGATATCGGGTCATCTGATCTATTCCGGCTTTCGCAGAATGATAACCCACCGACTCCATAGTGACGAACTCTGAGGCAACTGAAGAAATATTCAGAATGACTCCTCCACCCTGCTCTTCCATTTGCGGAACAACTGCCCTAGAACAGTAATACGCTCCGGATAAAATAACCTGTAGCGAATCGTTCCAGTGTTTAATTTCATTATCCTCTCCAGGTGGTTTGGAGTCAATTTTTGCATTATTCACCAACAGGTGTAATTCCCCAAACTTTTTATAAACGGCATCTATCATTACCGAGACGGATTCAGGAGACTTCAGATCAACATGAAAAAAATACGCCTCGCCTCCTCCCTCCTGTCTAATCTGTTCCGCCGCTTGCTCTCCTTTTTCAACTTGAATATCAGCGATGCCAATTCTCAAGCCTTCTTTGGAAAGGTTTTTGGCAATTTCAAACCCAAGATGCTGGGCCGCACCTGTAATGAGGACCGACTTCCCTTCTAATCCAAATCTGTTTCTCATACCCAGTTTTCCCAAGTCAGCGGAATCAGATCAGTTTTGCTTGTAAAACATCTACCTGCAAACACGTCCTCAAA
>CAZSYW010000416.1:0-2165 GCA_964611315.1 uncultured Rhodospirillaceae bacterium | reverse complement strand
TCGCCGAAACGTGCAACTGGCCTAACAGCGGTCATAGTCCCCAACCTTCCATGGCTTTTGTGAAAACTGAGCAACTGATTAATGTCAATGTCGGCAACTCCATCGCCATAGGTCAGCAGACAAGTTTCATCACCTATGTAAGGTTGCATGCGTTTGATCCTGCCACCAGTCATGGAGTCCGTTCCGGTGTCTACTACCGTTACCCTCCAGTCCAAATTATTCTCTTGATGTGGTTGGATTTTTCCCGTCCCTAGGTCCACAGTGAAATCAACATTCAACGTTCTGTAATGGATGAAATAGTCCTTGATTACTTCGGCCTTGTAACCGACAGCGATATAGAAATCTTTATGCCCAAAGGAGGCATAGCGCTGCATAACGTGCCAGAGGATCGGTCTACCACCAATGGGCACCATGGGTTTCGGAATTGTTCCAGTGAATTCGGCAAGGCGTGTGCCAAATCCTCCAGCTAAAATGATAACTTTCATATATTCAAGGTTGAAGGGAGTTTAAGACTGTTGACAGCATGCTCATGAATCTTGGGTATCTAGTTTGTTTAAAGGCATTTATTTTTCATCACACAGTATTTTTTTCAATGATAATTCCTTGAACAATTGCTTGATATCCTACCCAGTCTATCTAAAAATTTTAACTTTCCAATATACAACTTTTTTTAAATGGAGATCCAAAAATCCGGAGAGTTAACAGTGCTTTATGACATACTTTAACATGGTCATTTGTTACACATAGTTCCATTGCTTTTCTCAGATTTATACGAATTCTTAAAGTCATTTTATAAATTCAAGTATAGAAAGTTAAAACTTCAAAAATTTTTATGCATTCCATGAGTATGGAATTTCTTCCAAAGGTTTTCGATCCAATTCTTCTGGGTCATGTGGAAAGTCGGCCAGATTTAGCAGCAGGCAAGGGACAGAGGCCTTGCCCTGGAAACCGAACCAGATACCAGGTGGAACGTTTAGGCGCATATAGCGATTTTCACCAAGCAATTCTTCACGGAAGTAGCCTGTGTCGGCATCGTGGAAGACAAAACGCACCTGCCCTACTGGAACAATCAGGTTCAACGTTATCCGTCGATGCCTTTTCCAAGCTTTGATCGCTCCTGGTTCCACCCAAGAAAAATAGGCTTCGCCAAAACCGCAAAATCCAGAATCCGAATTCTTGAGCGCGTGTAACACATCTCCACCAGTCGTTGGGATCCTTTTGAGTTCTGTAATCAGTATGCCGTCCAAGCTTATTGCGCCCATGTCTGGCCTCTTTGACTAGCGAAGGTTTCATACTCACATATCTGGGCCGTGGTCTTTTCTCTTATTAGTGAAGGATTGTCGTAGTAATAACGGTACCATTCAGCGGTCATCCGTACAGTTTCTGTGAAGGAAAGTGTGGCTTGCCAACCTAGAGAATGAAGAGCCTTGTCGCAATTTAGCTTGAGCAGGCCTGATTCGTAAGGTGCTTCATTAGGGGAATCAGAGACATCCTCCAAACAAACATCCGGCCAATGTTTAGAAATTGCTTCCATCAATTCTCGGACACTGTGGATCTGGTCTGCGGGTGGTCCAAAATTGAATGGTTCACCGTGAAGTTGAGGGTTTTCATACAGTGCCGAGGCCAAAGTAAGATAGCCACTGAGGGGTTCCAGGACGTGCTGCCAGGGGCGTGTAGACCGTGGATTGCGTAAAGTCACGTTTTCTCCACGTGACCAAGCGCGCATACAGTCTGGTACAATGCGATTATCTGCCCAGTCTCCGCCTCCAACTACGTTACCAGCTCGACCAATGCCGATGCGTACACTACTATCGACAGGGAAAAATGACCTTACATGAGAGCTAATCATAAGTTCAGTCGCTCCCTTAGATGCGCTGTAGGGATCTAGACCGCCCAGACGATCGGTTTCCCGGTAACCCCAAATCCATTCTACATTATCGTAACATTTGTCACTAGTGATCAAAACCGCGACGCATGGCTTCTCTAAGCTGCGCAACGCCTCCAGCAGATTAAGCGTACCGAAGACATTAGTTTGGTAGGTCTCCAACGGGTTCACATAAGATAGACGCACAAGTGACTGGGCCGCGAGATGGAAGACGAAGTCTGGTTGAGTGTCGAGAACGATGGATTGTAAGGCTTCCTGTTCACGGATATCGATTTGTTTG
>CAZSYW010000415.1:0-2166 GCA_964611315.1 uncultured Rhodospirillaceae bacterium | reverse complement strand
TTCAAGGGATTTATTGCTGCCGGCGGGAGGCAACATCCTGCTTCACGCCACGCCCTTAATGGATAGATGGTTAAAATGGCACCCGTGTGCTTTGCGCCAGCGGTGTCACCCGTGTGCTTTGCGCCAGCGGTGTAAAGAAGGAGAGAAGGTGCTATGAGCCTAACCATCCTGATTTTGGTTCTTGTCTCGGCGGGGATTCATCCGTTGCGGGAATTTTTCATAAGGGGCAGTTCGGTCACGGAAGGCGCTAAGCGCAGTTTGACCCCGGAAGGGATCGTCTTTTCAGTAACTATCTACTATATAATACTTTCGGCGGTCCACCTGGTGGTCCTTGGTGTTAATCCGTTGTCGGCAATTGCGGTTTGGCCGCTGGCGCTGATCTCGGGACTTGCAATAATCTCCTATCATCTCGGCATATTGCGTACTCTCCGTCACGGCGATTTTTCAATCTATTATCCCATAACCCGTTCCTCACCACTCTTCGTCGTTATTGTAGGGTTTTTTCTCCTGGGCCACCAATATACCCTCACGCTAGTATTGGGTTTCGCCTTGGTGCTCGTCGGTGCTTTTCTTCTGCAATACAGGCCGGATGCCGGGTTTTTCACTCAGCCCCGGACCCTAGCCGCAGCGATTTTTGTCATGTGCGCCCATGGCGTAGTCACCCTAGCCGATGCAGAAGCTATGAAAAGCGTCGAACCTGTGGCATTTCTATTTTTTCAATACGTTTTTTTGATCCCTGCCATGGCTATCCTCTTAACCATTACTCGGCCTACTGGCAGGACGGTCTATCGCCATCTTTTCATTGATTGGGTTCATGCGCCGTTCAAAACATTTATCTTAGGTATCACGTCCTATGCCTCTTACTACCTCATTCTTTTGGCCTTTCAGATGGGCGCAAACGTTGCTGCAGTCGCCTCTGTACGGCAGATTTCGATACCGTTGTCTGTAATTCTGGGTGGTTTAATTCTCAAGGAGGCACGGATGTCGAAGCGGCTTGGCTGGTCTTTACTACTCGCCGCCGGTGTCATTCTCATTATCTTCTCCAAGTAGCGAGAGAGATGGCGATAGTGACCCAATGGCATCGATAGCCAAGCTATCCAATATCAGAGGAAATTGCCCCACAGTTGAGGTTCAGTAGAAACGATGAACGGCAACTCTCGCCCTCTGAAAGAAAGGGGAAGTCAAGATATACTGAGGCTATCCTTGTCAGGAGGTAAATTCACCGGGCAACTCACCCCGCTCCAGCCGCGGATTAATTTCCGATTGGATCAACTCTGGTATGTCACGTGCGCCAGGAACTAAAAAATGAGCGCCGGCATTCTTTAGCGTTTGTTCATCGTGGGCGCCGGTCTCAAAAATTCCAACCGTCCAGGCCCCTGAGCTAACCCCTTCTTGAACCCCAGCGGTAATGTCATCAGCCTTCACCACAGCCGCCGGTGGGTAAACGTTGGCTTTGTACATGCAGTCGTAAACGAGGAACGGCGTTGGCCGGCCTCGAACGTTTTCGGAGTCGGCGACGACGTCAAAACGAATGCCTAAATCCTTCTCTAAGGTAGTGTAGATGGCGCTGTAGGCCTCGACGGGATAACCCGTGTCACAGCCGACTAGAATACCCTCAGCCTGCAGCGCATCGATGGCTTCTTTAACACCGTCGAACGGTTTTATTAGGTCTTCGGTCACCGCCACTTCGGCCATTGTTGGGCGAAACATATCGAACATTTCGTCTAAATCTTTATCCGACCAGTCCCGGCCATGTGCCTTGCGAAATTGCTCGCGCACATGATCGAAATCTAAGATATCTGCCAGATGCTCCTTTTTGAATTTACCCATTGGCTTGCGTATGGTCTCCCAATCGAGTTTCATTCCGAACTTTTCAAACATCATCTCAAACACAATCACTGGCCCCTTAACCGCCAGGCCGTCATCCTTGGGATAAAGATGGCTCAGATCCTGCGGTCCGTCGCAGACCGTTCCGGCAATATCAAGAATTGCCAATTTAATTTTCCCCGTGTACCTAGCCATTTCTCACCCCCTTTACTGACTATTTTTATCCAAAATCTTATGAAATGCTACATGTGGTTCTAAGAACCCACTCTTTCTTACGTGGGGTCAGATGATCTTTTTCCTCAGGTACAGGCAAAACCGATCGATGATGGTGATCATAAT
>CAZSYW010000414.1:0-2173 GCA_964611315.1 uncultured Rhodospirillaceae bacterium | reverse complement strand
ATATTCCCCATACAATACCGTCAGGCTAGATGGATAGGGAGTATTCAATATGATTCTCAACACGGACAAGCCGTGGCCCCATAATGCATGGTATCACGCTGCCTGGTGCACAGAGTTAGATACTGGAAATAAACCCTTAGCCCGCACCCTTCTGAACGAGGACGTAGTGATTTACCGTGACAAGGACGGGAAGGCAAATGTCTTGGAGGATCGGTGCTGTCATCGGGCGACCCCGCTTCGTCTAGGCGAAGTCATCGAGGAAGGACTGCAGTGCGGTTATCACGGCCTCGTATTTGGCGGCGATGGTCAGTGTGTAAAAGTGCCAGGCTCCAAGACGATACCGTCTAAGGCAAAAGTTCGCAGCTATCCGGTGGTGGAAAAACAAGAGATTATTTGGGTGTGGATGGGTGATCCTGCTAGGGCGGACGAGAACCAAATCATCGATTTTCCCTGGAACGATGATCACGAAAACTGGCCCCATATCCATGACATGTACGAGATAGAGTGTAACTACAATCTCTTGGTTGATAATCTAATGGACCTTACCCATATTCCCTATATTCACCGTAAAACCATTGGCGGTGGCGACCAGTCCGGTCAAGTCAATGCTTCGATGGAAGTAACGCCCACCGACACTGGTGTCCATTACATTCGCTGGATGGAAGATATCGAGCCACCACCTACTTACAAATTAGCAGCCGAATGGGATGATTCCGTCAAATGCGATCGCTGGCAGGAATTTGAATATGTGGCCCCGGCAACTGTTATCCAATGGACCGGTGCCTTGGAAGTAGGCCGAGGTGCTCGGAAAAGCAGGGAACACAAACCAGGCGGTTTCAACCTTCGTCTATATCATGGCGTAACACCACGGACGGAGAGCAGTTGCTACTATTTTTGGACGCCTCATAATGGTTACAAGCCGGAAGACGCGGAAGCCACAAAAATACTGCATGAGCAGATTGCGTTCACGTTCAATGAGGACGTGGAATATCTCGAGTCTCAGCAGAGCTGTATGGCTGCTACCTCTGAGCGAAATTTAGTCAACACGAGGCACGATATTGCATTAGCGCCAGCGCAAAAAGCAATTGAACGCATGATTAATGAGGAAATGGAAACGGTACAGGCGGCCGAGTAAGATAGGCGTTAAAATATTCGGAATGTAGAACCAAGCTGCCGGGTACGGTTGATCAAGCCCTATCGCGATCGGCATCAGGTATCTCGCATTTGATCAGGTTCTCTGCCATGATCGCCTTGTGTTGGCCGCCGCAAAGAGAACTCGTTTATTTTATTGAATGTCTGGTTTCCGACAAGGCCTAGAAGGCCCTGAACGATTTTCTCGAAAACGGCCCACCTGACTGTCCGAATTTGAAAAATTGATATAGGCAACTAATTTTGGCGCCATGACAGCGGGTTAGTAGCCGAGAGTTGAAAGGGGGTCATTCGGCTAAGACCATCAATGTTCTGCGTACCGCTAATGACGGGCTGCTCCAAACGTTTTCGCGCGGCACAAGAAGAAGCAACAAAAAATTACGCAACCTTGATTAAGTCCCATGCGCACAATGGTGTTAAGGCCCGCTTGCGTCATAAAACGCCGAATCTGATCCGCTCGGACTACCGGGTGCATTCAATAGATTGTAAAAATTGTTATCTGCAATTGCTTTGGCTAGAATTTTCGCCACAATATTTTCCAACGTTAGCCGTCATTACCACGTCCATAAGGTGGCGCTGCAAGTAACTATCCGAATATTATTTTGCAATCGACCGAAGCGACCCCTGTTTTAAAATTTCATCGATAACTCACGACCGAACCTTTCCATTCAACAGTTGAGCCTAGATTTTTTCTCCCTCGCTCCTGCTCCGTCAATTCTTAGCTAACGCGAGATATCTGACTACATTTGCTTCAGTGCCAATTGAGGTTAAAATTTACCGCCCAAAAATATATCGAGGTGTATGAAATATGGACGTGACCGCATATGCTGCAACTGTCGGCCATTCCGTTTGGTTCAGCTATGACCTTGGCGTTAGTTGGAACCGGGCAGTTACCCCAACCGGTGGTATATATAATGAATCAAGATGCTGGTCGTTGTCGGTGCATGCGGACAAACCGGGAGAAGTCCTATCTGGCACCGATTTGGGGGTATATCGATGGTCGCCGATAGATCAGAGATGGAAC
>CAZSYW010000413.1:0-2181 GCA_964611315.1 uncultured Rhodospirillaceae bacterium | reverse complement strand
GGTCGAATGTTTTATCTCTTTGTCAACTTTTCCCAACCCTGAGATTCCTGGTCGGTGGGAAGCCTTTTTGAGTTCAAAAAATTGGACTAAATCATCACACAGGGATTTATTCTCTAGCATCCAGCAACCAAAAAAATTTGGATGTTTTACATTGTTAAGTTCAAGTCTATTCATCATTGCTTTGAGTTCTTTAAAGTTTAGGAAAGAATCTTGAGTTGACGGTCAAGTTTAGCTCTAATTTCAATCACGCCCTTACTCTCTCGCTTGCATTTGAGCCCCTCCTTGTGATGTCCTTTTTTTAGTAGAGCGTCCCCTAAGCCATATAAAGCATCTGCAAAGTCAGATTTTATATTCAGGGCTTTGCGGTAGCTGGTTACGGCATCATCGAGTTTTCCAATCACCTGGAGCGTCGTTCCAAAATTACTGTGGGCCTCTGCATAATTCGGTTTAATGCTGAGAGCCCTTTGGTGACTTGCTACGGAATCGTCGAGCCTTCCAAGTTCCCGGAGTGTGTTGCCCAGATTGCTATGCGCTTCCGCAAAGTTCGGGTCGATATCGATGGCTTTTTGATAACTGGAGGCGGCATCGTCGATCCGGTTTCGATTTTCGAGCACAATACCTAAGTTGTTGTGAGCCTCGGCGAAGTCCGGTCTGATGCGAAGTGCTTCTTGGTAACTCTTTTCTGCTTTCTGGAATTTGCCGACCTCCCTGAGAATGTTGCCCTGATTATAGTGTGCTTCGGCGTAGTCTGGCTTGAATTCGATGGCTTTCCGGTAACTGGCCTCAGCTTCTTCAAGCTTGCCAAGGTCCTGTAGTATGAGACCAAGATTACTGTGTGCATCAGGGTAGTTTGGTTGGAATGTGAGGGCCTTGGTTATTAAATCGAGAGCTTCATCATTTTTCCCTGTCTGGTGTGCGATGACGCCGAGTAAATGTAAGGCGGTTGGTTGGTTGGGGTCGGCCTGGAGTAGTTGTCGATAGATGCTTTCCGCATCGGACAGGCGGCCTGCGGTATGATGTTCTACGGCAAGTTTTAGCGCTTGCTGGAAACTCAGTGTCTGTTGTGATTCAGGCATAGTTCTTGGTAACGGGACATGGTTGGATGCTTCCTAATCCTTTCATCCTTGGCGTTTTCCAAAGAGCAATGTGATGTTCATCCTGCGACTGCTGAAGCTGTCCCGAAAGTGAATGTCATCTGATTTGTGGAAAAGATTAGAGTGAAACAACGCTGCTCGGTTTTCGCGGTAAGGTATGGTGACGGTGTCAGCGTCAGCAAGAAAATCACTGACTTCCCGACGTACCGCTGGGGTATATTTCTTGTTGTTGTAGTGCAACCAGTCCCAGTCAAGGGGTTGCTCTTTAGCGTAGACGATAAGTCCGCCGCGGTCAGGAGATAAATTAGCGTCGTTGGGCGTGATCCAGAAATTGAAAGTTACTGCTCCCTCATCGGTATGGGCTGCTACACCTTCGGTCTGGTTGTTGTAGCGATAGACCCACATGTTGGACAGGTGGTGATTACCAAGGATCCTTGGAAAGTGCTCTTTAACATCCTCGGCTATTTGGCAGAGAAGATCACAATTAAACCCATTAATTCGGTTGCTACTCATGAAACGGTTGCCGGTATGGGTGAAGAAGATTGTCGATTCCAGGCAAAAATCACGCACTCCGCGGAGTGCCTCGGGTGTGAGAAAATCATCTAGCGTTGTTACTGACACTGGAGAAGAAAAATAACGATCTTCAATTTGTTCGAAATCAAGTGCCTCGTTTGTTGTGCTGGCGTCAATACGTGGGGCATTGACATAGTGAATTACTCGATTGTGGGAGGGGCCGAGATGTTCCAACTGACCGGGGGTCAGTTTAGTGACTGCCTCGGGTTTTTCCATCAGCTGTATCTCTGCGAGAACCGTGCGATAGCGGTCGATCAAACGTCCGAACGAAGGATCGATACAGCCTTTGGAAATCAGATATTCCAACTGATCAATCGTATCGCGGATCTTAAAAGCCGAGGTGGGAATCTCTTTGGTTGCTGGTATGGCGTTTGCGCTATTCCCATCGACGTATGTCGCGGCATTCCACCAGGCGCCCCCGTGGCGTAAACGGAACCCTTGATCAAACTCCGCCTTCGATTCATCAAAATGGCCCAGTATATTAAGTGCATTCCCGAGATTGCTGTGCGCATCG
>CAZSYW010000412.1:0-2186 GCA_964611315.1 uncultured Rhodospirillaceae bacterium | reverse complement strand
GGCTAGCACCGTGTCGTGCGGTAACGTGCCCAATTTCATGCGCAATAACACCTGCTAGCTCAGCCTCATTACTGGCTAAGGATAATATCCCACGTGTCACGTAGACATAACCTCCGGGTAAGGCAAACGCGTTGACCAACGGCGAATTCAATATAGTGAAGGTAAAACTCGCGTCCGGCGTTTCAGAGGTTTGGACGAGGAATTCCCCAATTGACTCAACATAGTCTGAAAGCCCAAGATCATCGTACCTGCCCCCGAACTCCTCAAGAATCTTTGGGTGCTGCTCGGCACCAACCTGGGCTTCATCCTTCTGCGACATGAACAGGTCTAAAAGACCGTCTGCGTGCCCACGACTATCAACGGAAAAGCACACAATCAAGGTGGCAAGGATCAAGTGCCGAAATCGCAACACTGCACTCCCTATCTTGTATCCGAACATAAAAAAATAGTACACACTCAACTGCAGCAACAACACTGTAACGAACACTCAACGATTGGCTATGCAGCTCAACATCCACATTTAACCCGGAATTCTTAACCCCTCTGCCATGTCGCGCTCCGAGAAGTTGGAAACATTTCCACAATCTTCTGAATCGCAATTTATTCGCCAGAAATTTTCAACTTCCAGCCGTCTTCGCCATTTCAGAGTCACCCAGTACTAAAGAGAAGTTTTGAACCTCAAGACCGACAATCAACGAGGTTCCTCCCATTCTCCCTCCCGGACCACGCCGCAAGCAACAATGGCATCATCGTTGTTGGACTGAAGCAACAAACTGTGCCCACGCATTTCGATGACTGTAAGCTTATGTGCATCGGCTGTATGCACAGGGGGCTTAATCCCATGAATTCCTGTTAGGGTACCGTTTTCCGCAAGCATCTCGGGCAAAAGATCCCCGATTCTCTCTCCTATCTCATCTCCGTCTGGATTGTACACACTACCTGGATTTTCACAGTTCGGCGTTTCGTGCAAACGAACCTGGTAACTTCCGTCGGGAACATCCGAAAGCTTAAAATTTAAAGTAACCAGTGTTAGAAACCAACTATCAACCGCCCAAATAGCGCCCAGTGGCGTCCCCACATAACCTGGGTCCACTCGCTCCATATCAATGTATACCGAATCGCCGAATGCACTCACCGGCCACAGGGTCAGCACGCTTACGAAGCAAATAATTTTTCCCAAAACCCTATGAAATTTCTTTTTTTTCCCCAGCATGTTCAATATCCAACAAACGTAGGTTTTCGTTTCTCTCGGAAGGAATTCACAGCTTCTTGATGATCTTCAGTTCTGTTGCTCATCATTTCGTACGATAATCCAACATCCATAACCGCATGAGCGAGTTGTTTTAAACCAATATTGACCGTGGTCTTGGTCCAACGAACTGCCTGACGTGGACTTGCACGTAATCGTAAAACAAACTCCGCTGTTTTTTCTTCAAGTTCCTCTACAGGTACCGCATGGTTTATCAGCCCTATTTTCACTGCCTCACTCGCTGTCAAAGAATTCCCGGTCATCAAATATTCTTTTGCCCTCGCGTAGCCAATTAACTGAGGCCAAATGACCGCACCACCATCTCCAGCAACTAAACCGACACGAATATGTGGATCCGCAAACTTCGCATCGTTAGCAGAAAAAATAATATCACAGAACAACGCTAATGTGGCACCGAGACCTACCGCTGGCCCATTAACTTTAGCCACAATCGGTTTCTCACAATCCAGTAGCGAAAAAATTATTTGCTTACCCTCTACAGCCGTCCGTTCAAAGGATAAAGGGTTATCAATGGCATCCTGCATCCAATCTATATCACCCCCCGCACAAAATGCGCGACCGGCACCTGTCAAAACAATTATGTCTGATTCTGGATCACGGGCGGCATCTGAAAAAATACGCGAGAGCTCCTCATGCATCACCCCATTAACCGCATTCAATTGTTCAGGTCGATTCAGAGTCAAAGTAAGCACTCGATCTTCCCTATCAATTTTAATTGTTTGATAGCCACCTTGGTCCATATTACTCTCTCCCAAAAAACCCCACGGCTCGCGTTGTTAAGACCCTAGTCGCCCGACTGCTCCCTCGAGTTTGCGCCGGGATTGTTCTGCCTCAGACAAACGTACCCGTTGTTCCTCGATTACATGATCTGGGGCCCGCTCCATGAACTTCTCGTTGCTAAGTTTCGCCTTTATCT
>CAZSYW010000411.1:0-2191 GCA_964611315.1 uncultured Rhodospirillaceae bacterium | reverse complement strand
GGTTCTGCATCGCTGGCCCGAGAATAAGGACGATAGTGAGGTACGCCGGAAGGGTCGGCATGCCCATACCCAGCATGAGAGCCGCAGCAGCGGTGACCAGAAGGGTGATAAAAAGGTAGCCTGCACCAACAGTATCGATGAGGACAACAAAGTCCTTGGGCAACCCCGTTGCCCCTAGAACGGCGACGATGATGCCAACGACGGCAATTGCCATCAGCAACCGACTGAAGGTAAGACCAGCATAGGATAGAGTTTCAATAATAATAAAAGGTCGTTGTCGAACCTCCGGGTTGAAAAAACTTAGGACGATGATGGTAAAAAAAGCTGTCATGCCGGATCCTGCAGCAGATAACCCCTTCAATAGCGACGTGACAACAACGACCACGGGGACTATGACCATAATAAGATTGATGAAATCTTGTGAATTGACCTTAAGTTCCGGGCGATCAAGATCCTCACTACCTACTTCCACACCTAGCCTTCGAGCTTCAAAAATTACACTGGTAAACAGACTGACGTAATAAGCCAAAGCAGGAACAAGAGCGGCTAGGATGATCGTAAGATAGCTAATGCCCGTTAGATCCGCCATCACGAAAGCTGCCGCGCCCATTATCGGAGGCATGATCTGCCCGGCGCTCGACGCCGTCGCCTCAACACCTCCTGCGAAGGAAGGTGAAAAACCGCGCTGTTTAATCATCGGTATGGTGATAACGCCAGTAGCCACAACATTGGTAACCGCGCCACCGGACATAGTACCAAACAGGCTGGATGCCAAAATGGCGGAGTGGGCGGGACCTCCTCGGAATCCTTTGGTCACGTGGACGGCAAGTTTAATGAGGGAGCGCCCACCACCGGTTTTCTCCAGCATTGTCCCCAACATAATGAATGGAAACACCGTGAAGATGATGATACCCATGATTGTTCCGAGTATACCGTCCCCCTGATTAAACCAAAGATCCTCAGAGGTTTCTGCCAAGTCGACCCGGGCCGTTTCAAAAATCCAGGGCCAATACTCGCCAGTGTAAAAATATATCAAGGCGAGAATACCTACAATCGACAACGGACCGCCCCAAGTTTTCCAACTCAGAATGATGAACACGATTGCCGCGATCAGGGATATCGAGAAGTCATACATCCCGGTTTCGCCAAATC
This sequence comes from uncultured Rhodospirillaceae bacterium, assembly GCA_964611315.1. GTDB lineage: Bacteria > Pseudomonadota > Alphaproteobacteria > UBA7887 > UBA7887. Next base: position 1,039 of record CAZSYW010000411.1, on the reverse strand, counting down.
CACCGAGCTCTTCCGAAATCTGTCGGTCATAATATTCCCAGAGAACCCACCAGGCTACAAGTAAAAGCGCCACATCCACGATGCTACCCAACAATTTGTGATCAGGCCACCTTTGCGCAAAAGTGCTCGTGAACGAACTGTTGACGAGCACCAAGAATACCGCGGCACCAACGAAGAGAGGCCGAAGAACAACAGCGGGAAAGGGTCCGAAAGGTGGAATAATCCCATAGGTCGGCATTGAGTTCAATACGCCAACCACAGTGATAATGAAAGCAACCCCAAATGCGGCATAACGGATCGCACGCTGGCTTTGATCACCAAAAACCTGTTCACTCATAATTTTCCCCCGCACTCAAAACGCCATCCAAGTTTACGGTTCTCAATTTCGAAAACTAAAATACGGTTCTATTTAGAATCTTATATGTTTAGATGACCGCGCACAACGCGCGGCCATCTTGTTACTTAGTTAGCAATCTTGGATTGGAACCCTAAAGAACGATCTAGCCACCTGCCAGGTTCGCCGGTATTTTCTTACCTTTTTCTTTATAGAACCGAACCGCGCCAGGGTGTAACGGAATATTTCCACCGGTAAAAGGATCGTCCAAAGAAATGTCCTTCAGTGTGACCGCTGACTTTTTCATCTGATCGAGATTGGCGAAGATTGTTTTGGTGATCTTGTAAACGAGATCATCACTCATATCTCTGCGGACAGCTAACTGATGACGAAATCCATCAGTTATAACATCTTTATCATTACCAGCTTGGTTTTTGTAGGTTCCCGCGGGGATTTTTACAAATAAGCGATCTGGCCGCGCCATAAATTTTGCCATTTTTTTCTGGTTAACGCCGAGAAGACGAAATTTCCGCTTCGCACCAAGTTGGTCCATTGAAGCGGCGCCAACACCCGCCGGTCGGATGAATGCGTCCAGCTTACCATCAGACATAGCCTGCATGCCTGCATTCCACGGCATGCGGATTTCCTTGTAATCTTTCTTTGGTGAAAGGCCAGAATTTAGTTTGACCGCCGCGATAGCCACCG
>CAZSYW010000410.1:0-2192 GCA_964611315.1 uncultured Rhodospirillaceae bacterium | reverse complement strand
ACCCTGTCCTTGGCAACGCTCTGATAGCCCGCGCCATTAAGCTCTGCGTTCATAAAACCAATGTCGAATGAGGCGTTATGGGCGACAATGGGTGCCGTTCCAATAAAGGCGATTAGGTCATCGACAATTTCTGTAAATAGCGGCTTGTCCTGCAAAAATTTTTCGCTTAGCCCGTGAATAGCTTCTGCTTGTTCGGGCATATCGCGCTCGGGATTTATGTAGGTGTGAAAGGTCTCGCCAGTAACAACGTGATTGTTGAGTTCGACACATCCGATTTCAACAATGCGGTCTCCGGATTTGGGATTTAATCCGGTGGTTTCCGTATCTAGTACAATTTCACGCATGTGCCTGGTCCCCCGGCGTGAGCGCCCCGTCGTCTTGCCACGCTCTTAGATGCCATATCTTGAATTTTTGACGTCTTTAGCCGCGCTTCTCAGCTGGGCCCATGTCGTGTGTTTGCCCATACCACTGTTAATAATCACGTCAGCAAGTTTTCGCTTTTCGGCATCAGGCACCTGTCTTTTTAGTATATTCATGAACTTTTCCTCTGTCATGCCGGTTCGCGATAATGCGCGCTGTCGTTGTAGAAAAAATGGTGCAGAAACGACGAATATCACATCACAGATTTTGTTGATACCGCCCTCAAATAACAGCGGGACGTCGAGCACGACACAAGTTGTTTTTAGCATGGCGTGTTTCAGCAGGAACCGATGTCGATCATCTCGCACCATAGGGTGCAATATTGTTTCAAGCTCACTGAGTGCTGCGCGATCTTTAAAGGCAATGTTCCCCATCGCTGCGCGGTCAATGCCTGTCTTTGTAACCACACTAGGGAAAACTTTCTTGATTGCGGCCAGGGCCCTGCCCTCGGCTGCAGTCAGCTGATGCACTGATGCGTCCGAATCAAAAACTGGAATGCCCATGTGCTTAAGCATGAACGCTGCAGTTGATTTCCCCATGGCGATTGACCCTGTTAGGCCAATAATGGGAAAGGGCCAATGGCGCCTGGGTGGGCTTTGGGTCGATTGATATGGTGAGTTGGGAGAAATCACGGCTAGGGATCTTGCAGCATATGGGCACGGAGAGCTGATGTAACTTTTGGCCTTATGCCGAACCAGCCCTCAAAGCCTGGCACAGCTTGATACAAAAGCATGCCAAGGCCATCTACCACTGGATTGCCGCGGTTTCTTGCTTCCGAAAGCAATTGAGTTTCTAGTGGGGTATAAACAAGATCTGTTACTATTGCTGCAGATGGAAGTCCGGTCAGATCTACGTCCAGAGGGGGCTGTGCGCTCATTCCAAGCGTTGTTGTATTAACCAATAATGTGGCCGATGTCAGCGCTTCATGGCGCTCGGACCAGCTCCGCACGGTGATTGGGCCGCCAATATGCCTAGCCAATGTTTCAGCCTTCCTGCGAGTGCGGTTAACTAGAATAATTTCGCGGCACCCTGAGTCCACTAGGCCCGCAACCACCGCGCGCGCCGAGCCCCCTGCACCAAGAACAACGGCAGGGCCTTCGCTAGCCGACCACGTCGCGGCATTAGTCCTAATATTTTCAATAAAGCCGAGGCCATCTGTATTGGTGCCTTGGAGGCTGCCGTCTCTTGAAACAAACACTGTGTTTACGGCGCCTATACGGCGAGCAACATCATCGACCTGGTCTAAAATTGACAATGCCGCCTCTTTATGGGGTAGCGTTAAATTGACCCCACAATACCCGAGCCTAGGCAAAGCTCTTAGTGCATGATCGAGACTGTTGGGCGCAATAGGGAGTGGCAAATAGGCCCCATTAATGTTGTGTTTGCGCAACCAAAACCCATGCAGTCTTGGCGATAGCGAGTGTTTAATAGGCCAGCCCATTACGCCGGCTAACTTTTTCCTGCCATTCGAATTCATCTTGTGATCGCCCCACACTCCCGCAGATATGCAAGTGTCGGCAACAGCGGCAGCCCAAGAATTGAAAAGAAGCTTCCGTCCACTCGTTCAAACAATTGGGCCCCCAGGCCTTCAAGATGATATCCCCCCACGGAGGCCAAAATGCTGTCCCCTGCTGCGGATATATATTGGTCCAAAAACACCTCTGAAAATTTTCTCATGGTTAAGGCTGGGTGGTCATGCGTGTGCCATATTCGCTTCCCACCGAAAGCCACAACAACTGCCGTTGCCAGGTGATGGGTTCGCCCACGAAAGC
>CAZSYW010000409.1:0-2200 GCA_964611315.1 uncultured Rhodospirillaceae bacterium | reverse complement strand
TCGCCCTGAAGACGGCGGGCCCGGCGGTGGTGTCATGGATGTTGGCGGCGTGGACGCTGACCTTGCCACCGTGGCGGGCGTTGAACTTCTTGATGAACTTCTGGATGTCCACCCAGCTTACCTGCTCCCCTGGACGGTCGTCGCCCTTGAATTTCGAGGGATTGCTGTCCATGATGGCTTTCCACTGCCCCTAGGTTACCTCTGTCGCACCCAGTCGGAAGGGCTTGATGGTGATCTGGCGACGGTTCTTTCCATCTCCAAACTGATCTCCAATCTGGAAACCTCCCCCGAGAACTCCTACAAACTTCATTCCGGTAATTGGTTCTATCCACTGCTCTAAAGCAAAGGCGGGAAGAGTGAACAGAAGGATGGCAAACGCCAGCAGCAGCTTGCAAGGGATGCGTCTCAAAGGGCCTCTTGGGATCCTGAATCAACTCGTAAGTGCAACACATTGATAGTATACAATTTCAGTAGTTTACTCAATGCCATTTATATTTTATCTTTTAGTTTCAGGTGCTTATCCTGACGGCCGTTTTGTACTTGGTTGAAAAACCAGTCGTTTCAGATCCGTAGGGGGTTGCACTTACGAGTTGAATCCGCGGTTTCAGATTGGCTGCGAATTCCGCGAGCCGGCGGGTGATTCCGATCATGATGCTCTGCTCCCTGTGAAGGTTCGATGTTCCAGAAAATATTTGTCTCCCTATTTTCTAATGTTTCCACGAAATTAGTAAAGGGTGAATTCAAGAGATAAGTGCATAAGCGCTGATTTTTTCAGCATCAACGCCAGCGAACTGGCGAAAGACCTCATAGGGGGTTTTAAATCCCAAGCCTTTCCTGGGTCTTGAGTTGAGTTTGTGAACCGCTTGGAGTACCTGCTGTTGAGTGACCTCCAAGAGTCCGATGGTTTTAGGAAAATACTGTCGCAAGAGCCCGTTGGCATTCTCGTTCTGCCCCCGTTCCCAGGAATGATAGGGCTTGGCAAAATAGGTATGGCAGTTGAGTTCTTTTGCGAGGGTTTCATGCCGGGCAAACTCCTTTCCGTTGTCAAAGGTGAGGGTGTGGACGAAGTCCTTGAACCCGTCGAGCAAGGTGACGATGGCCTCGGTGACCGCCTCGGCGGTCTTCCGGTCCACGGGCCAGGCGAGCCGGAGCTTGGACTTTCGTTCGTCGAGGGTGACCAGTGCCCCTTGATGGCCCTTTCCGATCATGGTGTCGACCTCCCAGTCCCCGAGGCGTCCCCTTCGGTTGGCCACTTCGGGCCGGGCCTCAATGTCCACCCGGTTGGGGATGCCGCTGGAGTTGCCCGTGCCGCCGTAGCGCTTGCGGTACTTCTTTCGATGGCGGCGCAAGTGCAGGAAGAGGTCGCCGCCAGAATGCCTGTCTTGCAGCACATATCGATAGATCGTCTCCTGGGAGATGGCTTTCTGACCTTGTTGTTTCAGGCGTCCGGCGATCTGCTCGGGGCTCCAGTCCTCCCTCAGTAGGCTCTCCACGCCAGACTTCATCGTCGTGGTCATCTTGACGGCCTTGGGTTTGACGGCGTGGCGCTCCCGAGCCTTGCTGTTGGCTTGCTTGTAGCGGTAGCCCCGGAACCCCCGGTTACGGGAAAGCTCCCGGCTGACACTGGACTGGGAGCGGCCCAGAGTCTGAGCGATCCGGTTCTGGGAGACTCCCAGCTTCCACTGGGTCTCAATATAATGCCGCTCTTCGAGGGCAAGGTGCTGGTATGACATAAGGCATGCTCCGGCTTCGTTAGCGTGGAACTGCCTTGATTACCACAGCTTGCCCTCATTCGGCTAGCTGAAATTGGCGACTCCAACGAGAAACATCGCCTTATGCACTTATGATATGAATTCACCTGATATCATTATTGTTGAGGACTATGAAATAAATTAGAATTTTAAAGTGTGAATAATTAACTATATTTCCTAATAATAGTACTGAATAAATAAGCTATAAAAAACAATCACTTTATTCAAATATTTTTGCTTCTTTATTATGAAAACATCTGAGAAAACTAGGAATCTTTCAAAATTCAAAAAGTATAAGAAACTTTGTGAAGTTGCTTTTGAAAATGGAGCACTTAATGATTCTTCAAGAAGAATGCTTGACCTTCAAGCAGACATGTTTGATTTGTCAAAAGAAGAGCAAAAAATGGTTGAAGAGTGGTTTAACTTCCAAGTTGATGAGGATATTCCTG
>CAZSYW010000408.1:0-2204 GCA_964611315.1 uncultured Rhodospirillaceae bacterium | reverse complement strand
ATTTTCAGAATCAACAAAGATGACAGCTTAACTGAGGTTGGAAAAATAGATAAAGATGGAAAACGAAAAGATCGCCCAAAGGGAAGTCAGGAGCTTAAATCCTCGCTTACGTGCAAAAAAATCCAAAAACAGGAGATAATATAAAAGACCACACACATGCTTAAAGGGCTGTAGCGATGAGTGATGATTCAAAGAAAGAACTTAAGTTATCATGCGCTCCCGCCCCGCCTCTTTCCCAAGTTGCGGTTGGTATCTTCTTGTTCATTCCAATCTCCCCCAATTCTGATCACGGCCTGTTGTCTGGAATTCTCAGTTTTCTTGCGGTGGCTTATAGGTGTGTCGATTAGGTGACGCCTCAGGATGTCTTTGATAAACCTCAGTGGAGTTACGTTTACCTGGGATAGCTCAATCCTTCTGGATAAAATTGACCTTGATCTGGGGCATGGCGAACGCATTGGGCTCCTTGGGCGTAATGGTTGCGGCAAGTCAACATTAATGAAACTGATAGCCGGGGATGTTGAGCCGGATGAAGGTAATCTTCGACGCTCAAAGGATTTGCAGGTGACACGATTGGCACAGGAGGTGCCTGAAGGGGGCGACAAAAAGGTAGCGGACTTCATTGGAAGTAACCTGAATTTTTCAGAAGAAGACCAGTGGCAAAAAGAGAAGGCGATTGGGAGTATTCTTAAACAAATGGAACTGGATGGTGAGGATCGGTTTCAAGTTCTCTCCTCGGGCATGAAGCGAAGGGTGCTGCTGGCAAAAGCGATTGTGAGCAAGCCCAATGTACTGTTGCTTGATGAGCCCACCAATCATCTTGATATCGATTCCATTTTATGGCTTGAGGGGTTCCTGAAGAATTACGCAGGGACCCTGGTGTTTGTAACCCATGATCGTGTGTTTCTTCAGAAATTGGCCGGGCGTATTATAGAAATTGATCGGGGCCGGTTGTTTGACTGGAGCTGTGATTACCAGACATTTCAAAAGCGCAAACAGGCCTTTCTTGAGGCGGAGGAAAAACAGAATGCGCAGTTTGACAAACGTCTTGCACAGGAGGAGGTTTGGATTCGTCAGGGTATCCTGGCACGGCGAACCCGGAACGAGGGGCGCGTGCGCGCTCTGAGAAAAATGCGGGAGGAACGTCGGGCACGGCGTCAGCAAATTGGCACTGTGAACATGCAGGCGATGGAAGCTGAACGGTCCGGGCAATTGGTGGCTGAAACCACCAGCCTGTCGTTCGCCTATGAACATGAGTTTATTGTCAGGGATCTGAGTACCGTCATCATGCGGGGTGAGAAGGTGGGTGTTGTCGGTAGAAACGGTTCGGGTAAGACAACATTGCTAAAGCTTCTTCTTGGCCAACTTGAACCCACTGAGGGTTCCGTGCGCAGAGGCACCAAGCTGGAAGTCATCTATTTTGATCAACTACGCCAACAAATTGATGAAGACAAGTCGATCGCCGAAAATATTGGCCAAGGGCAAGGCACTATCACCATTAATGGGCATCCCAAGAATATTTATAGCTACCTGCAGGATTTTCTCTTTACTCCCGATCAGGCACGCCAGCCGGTAAAGCATCTTTCCGGAGGGGAAAAAAACCGACTGTTGCTGGCGCAACTTTTTAAGCACCCGGCCAATTTGATTGTCATGGATGAGCCGACCAATGACCTGGATGCCGAGACTCTGGAGTTGCTCGAGGAAATGATCGCCAATTTTAAGGGGACATTTTTACTTGTGAGCCATGATCGTGCCTTTCTAAATAATGTCGTGCAAAGCACACTTGTTTTTGAAGGAGACGGTGTCGTTCGGGAGTATGCCGGGGGATACGATGATTACCTTGCCCAACAAAGGGGTGTTGCTCCAGCTGCTTACAGGACATCAAAGAGCGGCAAGGCAAAGCGACCGAAGATGCAATCGGGTAAACCAAAAAAACTGACCTACAAGGAGCAAAAACAGCTGGAAGCCTTGCCTGAGCAAATTGAAGGTCTTGAGAAGGAGCAGGCTCAGCTTCAAGATAAGCTGAATGATTCGGAATTCTTTAAGAGACCCTGGCAGGAAACTCAAAAGGTAACTCAACGCCTTGAAACGCTGGAGATCGAATTGCTTGAGGCCTATGCAAAATGGGAGAAGTTGGATGGTCAGAAAGTTTGAGTCGCCTTGCTATAAATGAGTGGGTAGTGTTTTGGGAATCGAACCCAACGAAC
>CAZSYW010000407.1:0-2208 GCA_964611315.1 uncultured Rhodospirillaceae bacterium | reverse complement strand
AGGTGGGCCGGACTTGGTTGGGTGTGTAGGCGGGAGTAAGGGCGGAAATACGAGCTAATGAAAAAAACATACTTCGAGGATTTTAAGGTGGGCCAGGTAATTGAACTTGGTTCCTGTACGGTTACCAAAGAGGAAATTATCGCGTTTGCGCGTGATTTCGACCCACAGCCTTTCCACATTGATGAGGAAGCTGCAGAACGGAGCATTTACGGTGGCTTAATCGCGAGTGGTTGGCATACCGGCTCATTATTGATGCGCCTTATCTGTGAGGGATTGTTATCGAATGCTGACAGCATGGGTTCCCCGGGTCAGGATGAACTACGGTGGATTAAACCTGTGCGACCTGACGATACGTTAACTGCTCGCGGTTTAGTGGAGGAGCTAATTCCGTCTCGCTCTAGGCCGGACCGGGGTCTGGTCCGAACCACTTACGAAGTGTTTAACCAGGATGGCGATAAGGTGATGACAATGCGTGGCCTCGGCATTTTTGGCCGACGTCCCCAGCGACAGAGGGGTGACTGAGAGGTTACGTCTTCCGATTTCGGCTGTAATTGGGCTTTTTTAATGTCGCTACGAAGCTGAAAAGCCTAGCCCTCGGGGTTTTTTGCCAGTTGGACCCCAATCATCGAGTCCCGACTGACAAGTGTGGCCAATTTCTCTTCCGGCCAGCCTTCAGTTCTCGTGGGGCGAGCAGGAAGCACGAGATATCGCATGTCAGCTGTTGAATCGTGGACCCGAACAGTCGTGGAATCAGGCAAAAGGGTCCCAAATTCGGCTAGGACGGAGCGGGGTTCCCTCACTGCGCGTGCGCGGTACGGCGCTTGCTTGTACCAGTCTGGTGGCAAGCCCAGGATATTACGTGGGTAACAGGAACATAAAGTGCAGACGACCAAATTGTGCACGTTTTCCGTATTCTCAACGACTATCAGGCGGGTACCATCGACTGGGATACCTAATTCTTCCACTCCGCGGGAACCGTCTAAAAGCAGCCTTGCTTTGTAATCGGAGTCCGCCCATGCGTGGGCAACTACACGTGCACCAAGCGCTGGACCGCGGCCCTCCATTTCTTTGATTGTGGTTTCAATATCTTCCTCGGACAGCACACCTTTTTCGATCAATAGCTCCCGCACCGCTGTCGCCATGCATTGGTAATAGGCGAGGCGTTTTGGGTCGACGATAGGCCCATGTGTGTGATCGTGTGGCATCAATTTACCTAGCTATCTAGTTCCAACCAGTGTTGATAAATCTCAAGATCAACTGTATCAGTCGAAATTCCGCGATAATCGGCCCACACGTGGTTTTGCAGAAATCGAACTCGGTAAAGTGCTTGCTTCGGCAATCCATCGCCGCCATACGCAAGCGTTTCCGGGTTTCGAAAACATCCACAACAACGTTCAATTACACCCTTTTTGCCACGAATATAAGTCGGAGTCCGCATGTGGCCATCAACATCCCGACTGGAGACAGTAACGGAGGTGCCGGGTTTCAATGTTGGCTTCACGACGCATCACCTTGAGTTTCAATTTGAACCATCCTCCGCTCAAGTTCCGCCGAAGTAAAAACTTCTTTTTCAATAAGAATTTTAGAAATTGAGGCAATCCAACGCTCATAATAGCTGAGCTCCTTGTAGGCATCGATGTCAAGAGACTCTATCCCCCTTCGAAGTTCGTCTACGCGCATTATTTGTTTTTTTCCTGCCAGTAACACCAGGAGTGCGTCAATACGTTTTTCCCATAGAGCGTAATTGTGTTCCGTTCGATCTATTTGCTTCTCTGGAAAGCCTCCGATATCGTGAACGCCACGCGTCATTGAACTACCCTTGCTTTATTCGCGGTTGGTGTAAAACAGAATTAGTGGGATGGTCCCAGCCTAACTGCCTCTATTCTCGTGGTATACAACCTATGACAACGAACAAACCACTATCCGAGTGTATCGCAAAAGTCTCTGATTGCCTTGCCAATTTCGTTTGGAGAATCTTCTTGGATAAAGTGTAGCCCTTTCACCGTGATCTCGGTTTGGTTACGCCAACTTCGGCAAAACTCACGCTGTTCCCCAATCAATATACTTCCCGGGTCACCATTTACAAATAACTTGGGAATATCGTTTTTACACATCCACTGGCCGTACCCTTCCACGATAGAGATGACATCTTTTGGTTCACCTCCCACAGGTATTTGACGAGGCCAGGTCAGGGTGGGGCGACGCGAT
>CAZSYW010000406.1:282-2224 GCA_964611315.1 uncultured Rhodospirillaceae bacterium | reverse complement strand
AAAAGCATGAAATTTTGTATAAATTGCAGATACTTTTGGCGTTCGATGAGAATGGGAAAGGCCCTAACCGAGCCGTCCCTGTGGAATTTAATGTAGTTTAGTCCCCCGAGAGCGGCCGCGTATTGGTCCTGTTTGCCGATCGGATTACCCAGGTCGGAAATCTCGATTTGGCACGCCTCCTCGGCGATCTCCTCGCGCGAACGGAAACGTCCGCTAAACGCGTGGACGCATTGCAAAAGCCCCACGGTAAAGGAGCTGGAAGATCCCATGCCCGTTCCCGCCGGCAAGTCGGCGGTGGATGTGATCTCAACACCGCTTATGTTGTACTTCTCGAGCACTCGGCGAAATATTCGATGCTCGATTTCCTTCGGCTGGGACACGTTCTCCGTTTTCGAGTATTTCAGCTGAATTCTGTCACTCGCGAAATATGGGTGGATTTCCATATACATATATTTATTTATAGTTGTGCTTATGACCGCCCCGCCATTTTTCTCGTAATACGAGGGCAGGTCCGAGCCCCCGCCAGAGAAGCTGATGCGAAATGGCGTGCGTGAAATAATCATGCATCCTCCAGTATTCGGTTGATCGCGCCCAAAAACGTGTCCTCGGCGAAATCGGCCGCGATGCGCGCGCCGGATGGCGAGGCGCGCCCATCGCCTATAATCAACGCCGTCTTGAAGCCCGTCAGTTTACCCGCCTCGATATCCTTCGCCGAATTTCCTACCATATAAGATCGTAATAGATCGATATTAAGATCTTCGGCGGCGCGCCGCAGCATGCCCGTCCCCGGCATGCGACATTCGCAAAGAATCTTGAGTTCCTTGACTTCGCCCGGGAATCCGTCGTCTGGATGGTGGGGACAAAGAACACAAATCAATGAAGCCCTAAATTTCGGCTATTTAAAAATATGGCCAAGTTTATTTTTTACACGATTTGCTACAATTTTAGCAGCAATATTATTACCCTTCACGCTCCAATGACCGTCGCATTGTAAAAATAATTCAGAAACGTTTGATTCAAATTTCATCATTCCAGGTGCAAGATCCGCATAGTAAAAATTGGTATGCAATTTCTTCAGTTCATCTAACATGGTGAACAATGCCATTTCTTTTCCGTGGGCCTTAACACTTTTAAAGTCGTTTGGCCTTGGTATGACATACAAAAACACAGGTTTTCCATTGGCAGCTTCGCTGATCTTAGCCAGGCTTTGCTGAACTGCATCTAACATTCCATCGGGCTGAACCATATAACCCGAAAAATTTTTAGTAACAAAAAATTCTGGGCTAATAATATTGTCGATTTGCGCCCAAATAACGGATGTCCAAGTATAGTTATAAAACAGGTATTTAAGTTTTTCTGTTAGTGTCAAATTAATAAAATCTTTGGTTTGATAAATTGTTCTATTTGATTTTGGAGTTTCAGTTTTATAGGCCGTGCAGTATGCTTTATTGCCACATTTCTCGTAATATGGCCGATATCTGGTCTGACCAGGTTTTTCATTTTTTTGCCAAATTTCCCAGGAATTGTCGGTGAAATCATTTTCGGGTAGCAAGAATACTAAAACACCATCGTGAGAATAATTTTGGGCTAATTTCTGATATATTATTTGATATTGAAGCGGGCCCATATTGCCCGAAGAACCAAAATTTAAAATTTGGACGTTGAGTAATCGTTCGACAACATCAGACATTCTATCAGCCTTTTCGACTCCATATCCTTCCAAGAATGAGTCGCCCAAAGCGACAAATCGTATCTGTTGCGTCGATATAGGCCATTCGTCATCACGAGCACCGACACTATTCGTTTGATAGGTAACATCGAAACATTTGGATTTGTGTTGAATTGATACGCTGGGTGTATGCCATATACCCCACGGTTCTATCTCCGTAAAATATGTCGTCGTATAGCCATCCAATGCAGTTGCGCGTGGCGGCTGCAATGT
>CAZSYW010000406.1:0-272 GCA_964611315.1 uncultured Rhodospirillaceae bacterium | reverse complement strand
AAATTTGGTTCGTGTGCCGCATTTTTTAAAGTCGAAAACAACGCGTAACCAGTAACTTCCAAGCCGCCAAACAAAAACACTAGGAAAATTAAGATTTTTACCTTTTTCGAAGGTCTACTCGTCCACTTCGAAAATTTGCTCATCCAATCCCGAAACACTTCAAAATTTGCGATCAAGAGGTTGTCCATGTTTGCCCCATCAATCAAACCGGTCGTTGGGTATTCACCAGGCTCCGGTTCGCAATAGGTTCCGAACAGCTTGTCGAGCACTGG
>CAZSYW010000405.1:0-2239 GCA_964611315.1 uncultured Rhodospirillaceae bacterium | reverse complement strand
AGAAGAACTCGGAAGAATGCTGGAATGACCGGTCTGGGTAGGCTTCACCAGCTGGAGCGAGCCCGTGCGGGTTTAGCAGTAGGCGATCGACTCCGCGGGCCATATACGCCTCAAACCACGGCCATTGTGATAGATCAGCCTTTACGCAGGTTGGAGAGAATCGCATTGTCATGCCGCAACGTATGCGGTTCGACTGATTTGGGCCTGAACCATGCAAAAGGCCAGCATCGTGAATGGATATTTCTCCGGCCTTTAAGTCAAGGGTAACTATGTCTTCCGGTCTGCAACTCGAGATGTCTGCTTCCTGATCTAACACCAGATGAGGGCTATGGTTTGTATGGTGCGTAAATTGTTTGAGGTGACTCGCTGCAACTCCCTGCATGGCTCCATTGGTTTCGTCGGTGTCGTAAATCGCGAGCCACACCGAAACGGCCTGCTGTGGTGAAAGCGGCCAGTATTGTGCGTCCTGATGCCAGGGCACTTCAGATCCATCGCCTGGGTATTTGACAAAAAATTGGCCGCCCCATTGGAAAAAGTCTGATCCAATCAGGCCTTCAACATAGTTGAGGATGGTCGGGTGACGGCAAATATCATAAAACATGCGACTGCACTTGTGCCACATGTTCACCTGGTTGATATCGATCCCGTTGGGCAATCTTGCGGCCAGTTTTTCGAAAGTGGCCTGCAGTGTCGCAATTTCAGAATTCTGAAAAACAGGCAGGTTTTTAAGATAACCCCGCTTTTCGAAATCCTCAACCTGGGCGCTCGTAAGACGCTGCAGCTGTCTTTTTGCGGCACTGCTCGAAGCGTTCATGTTGGGCTATCCTGCGTTTTGGGTTTAGATGGAATAAAGAATGACCTGTTTCGTAGGACAACTGTCAAGTGTCCGGGCCGGAATTGCCATGATGTGGGTTCCTTAGTAATTTGGTATAGGCATTGGTGCACAGAATTGATTAGTCGTCAAGACTCTTTCGGTATCAAATAATACTCGCCCTTATTTTTTCAAGAAGGTCGTTGTTGATTTCCCTTGGACCAGTATTTTGCCTATTTAGATAACGCCGTTCAGCCGGTAGCCGTACTCCATCGATTTTACTCAGTCGTGAAATAAATTCCTCACTTTGTGCCACCCAGTCTCCGCCAGAGAGGATTTCTGGGTTTAGCGCAAGGAGAAACTGGCCGCCTTGGGGCGGCCCACCATCGCTAATGTCTCGCTCTCTCGATACGAAACTTACTGCTTCGCCGACCAGGGGCCCTGCCAATAGCTCGATCATCATCACGATATGTGAGCCTTTGTAACCGCCAAAAGGTAACAACACTCCATTGATGATTTCAGCAGGATCAGTGGTTAGATTTCCGTTTGCATTAAGACCTGTTCCCAAAGGTACTGCACGGCCATCACGGGCCGCAATCTGGACGTCACCCATTGCCATGGCTGCGGTCGCCATGTCAAATACTAGCGGTGATGCATCTGGACGTGGCCAGGCAAAAGAAAGCGGATTAGTTCCATAAAGGGCCTTCTGGGCACCAAAAGGAGCCACACTGGGCATGTATGAAACACAAGTGATCGCTGACAGTCCTCGATTAGCCAACGCTTCGGTCTCTGGCCAGAGGGCGGCAAAATGATGAGTGCGGGTAATCGATAGTGCCGCGAGCCCGTTATTAACGGCTGCCTCGGCCAAGATATCGATTGATCGTCGGTGGGCTAGTGGGGCGTAACCGAGATCGCCATCACAGTGAAGGACAACTGAGGTACGTGAGTGCAGCTTCGGATCGGCATTACCGTTAACCTTACCACTACGCAACGAGGACACGTAGCCTGGTATCCGAAACAGGCCATGAGAGTGTGATCCATCGCGTTCGGCACGCATTACGGTATCCGCAACCGCATCTGCATTTTCTTGATTGGCGCCTGCATTAAGCATAGCGTCCCGAGCAAGAGAGTAGATGCTTTGTAAAGAGATTGGCGTTGTGCTCATTGTTGTTGCTCATAGTTCAATTAACCACAGTATAGATTTCTCTCGCCAAAGACGCACATATTAGCGATCGAGCGGCTAATAAGGCTCAATGTGAAGTCTATAAGATAGATCTGTGGATACTTTTTTTGGGTTGCCAGAGCGAAGAGGGAAGAGATTAATAGTCTATTTGGATACAGCGCAGAGTTGCGTGAAATGAGCTAATAATATGTCTTGGAACCGCGATGCGGCGTGGTGAAACAAAAAAGACGGAAGTTAGATGTCAC
>CAZSYW010000404.1:0-2240 GCA_964611315.1 uncultured Rhodospirillaceae bacterium | reverse complement strand
GGAGGCTATCAAGAGCCAATTGAAGAGAAGCTCATGCCGTTGCACGTGAACACCTTCGAGGAAGCAGCCGATGTATTTAGTGTAAAAAGAAGTAACGATGAATCTATCCAGCGAAATAATTGAATTCAAGGCACGTGATTTGCTCAAGGGAGCTTCCATCAGTGTCGTCGAGAGCGGCAACGGATATGTCGTTATCGACGAGTCTTTTAGAATGGTTCAAGGGCCCTTTGAAACGCAGGGCGAAGCGCATCACAAGCTGGCGGAATGGTGGGATGAGAAGGTCGAGAACTCAAGGACTGGTTTTGTCGCCCTCGGCCGCAATTACCATGGGTTTAAAGATGAACAGAAAAATCCCGTTGTAATTTATACCGTCGGTGAAGATCACGGGGAAACCCTGTCTCCCGAGAAGTCCTGGGCGGTGATTAATCATAGCCCTGTTGGTCTCGACTGGAACAACAAGGATGGTGGAGCTGCACAATTAGCCTTCGCCTTGCTGCTGGAGCATTATCCGGAAAGAACTGCCCGAAAATATTATCACCGGTTCAAGAAGGCAGTCGTTTGGTCGCTCCCGGGGGAAAGCTGGAGTTTGCCCGAGAAAGAAATCCGGGTGTGGATGGAGAAATCGCAACTTGAGTGCATTGGCAACTATTGACCCCTGTCCGTGACTCGGCGGGATAAAACGGAACTCTGTGACTGTCCTGATCGAACCTGTCTGGGCAGAGCGAAGGAATGTGCTCAATCAGTTAAACAACAAACATAAAGGATAAAAATGGGACTTGATCAATATGCATATGAACTAGGAGAAAAGATACCAGAGGGTCAACCGAACGATTTTAGACATGGCCCTTACGACTATCGTGCAGAGATTGGTTACTGGCGAAAACACAATCGCCTACAGGGGTGGATGGAAGATCTTTACCGGGAGAAGGGTGGCACGGGAGATTTCAACGCGGATGCCGAGGTCGAGCTAACCATGGAGGATCTGGACAACTTGAAAAAGGCCGTGGAAGACGAGTACTTGCCGAAGACAGAAGGATTCCTCTACGGGGCCGACTCATACAGGCGATATGACGAGGAGTTCAAGGAAGATGGTCGATTGACAGCTCTACGCGACAAGGATCTGAGATTCATCAGTGATGCCAGCAAAGCGTTGAATAAAGGACGGAGCGTTATTTACACCAGTTGGTGGTAAATCAGGTCGCCAGCATAAATGTTGACGTGCACTGTTCATCAAGTTCCAGTAACCATACATCATGAAAGACAATAGTTTGGATATCAAATTCGCGTTTCATGATGTTCATTTGAGTACTGTTTTTACGGGGTTTTTCGTTTCAACATTGCCCATGGAGTTCCCCTGCATGCAGTATCCACATCAGGCTTCTTGTTTAAGCAGGTAATCCAGAACTGATTCCCAGTCAGGAAATTTCCTTGAGCCGAAATGAATCCACTCCTGTCCCTCATGGGCGCCAAATTCCCTAGCCCCATTGTTGGGCCGATCATCAATGAGATAATCTCCCCGGTTCAAGTCCTTGCGATGAGTCAGGATCAGGCGTTTCCGAGGGAACCAGGGGAGATGATCTGCCACCCAGGATCGCTTATCTGACCACGCAGAGATGTTGGCCCAGGGTGCGGTTGACAAGATGTACACCTCGTACCGTTCCATGAGTTGACAAACCGCCTGGGGAGCTCCATTCATCGGCTCAAGTGCCTTGAAAATTCCCTCGCAATCCGAGTGGTGTTTTCCAGTTTTCTCGCACCATTCCGTACATTCTTGACGGAAATCAGGATGCACTTCCCGCATTGTTTTCGGGAACCGGACTAATGTGCCGTCCATGTCAACG
Source organism: uncultured Rhodospirillaceae bacterium (assembly GCA_964611315.1). Lineage (GTDB taxonomy): Bacteria > Pseudomonadota > Alphaproteobacteria > UBA7887 > UBA7887. The sequence continues at coordinate 399 of CAZSYW010000404.1, read as the reverse complement.
TAGACCATCTTTTTCACATCCATAAGTACTCCACCGAGAGCCTGAATATCCGGCCTTAATCCTGTCAACCCCTGAGTTTCACGCATTACGTGGATCCCCACGGTAGAAAACGAAAGATGCCGGGTATACCCTTTAGTGGCCCTGGGAGCTCGAGAACAAAGCCCCGTTGCTAAATACAGATGACCCAGCAGAGAAAAAACCCCAAGCCAAGGCGAGCGAAGAAACAACGCAAAACCATCGGGATTGCATCCCTATATGAGAAGGCGTGGAACGAGGTGGTGCAGGCATTGCCCGACTGGAAGAAAAAAATAATAATAAACAACTGGCCATACAGTGACCCGAGCGATTCCAGGATCGCGGATGAGGTCGCAAGAAAGGCGGCTGTAGTTGCTGAGCGTC
>CAZSYW010000403.1:0-2245 GCA_964611315.1 uncultured Rhodospirillaceae bacterium | reverse complement strand
GAAGATGCTTTTTTGGCGGATTTGGGTTTGCTTTAGACCCATGATAAACTAATAAACCTGCGTTAAACTAAATTGAGAACCATTAGAAAACTGGAACCACGGTCAGGAAATTGAGTTGTGATTGTCGCTGAACAGAAGCCGTTGCCTGATTTGAAGCGGATGCTGAAGGGTAAGAAGAAAGTCCTGGCTGTCGGCTGTGGAACTTGTGTGTCCGTTTGCTTTGCTGGGGGACAAAAGGAAACGCGGGGTCTTGCTAAGGCTCTGCAAACTGCTGCGGCCGTCGATGGGGAAGAGCTAGTCGTTGAGGAGAAAACCGTCCAGCGTCAATGTGTCCAGGAATTCATCGAACCTCTGGAAGAGGGCCTCGGCGAATACGATGCTGTTTTGTCGCTTGGGTGCGGTGTTGGGGTCCAGACCATGGCGGAACGGTATCCCAAGACCCGCGTTTTACCTGGCCTTGATACCAATTTCATGGGACAACCAACCGAACCGGGTATATGGGAAGAGCGCTGCGTCGGGTGTGGTAATTGCGTACTCGAATACACTGGCGGTTTGTGTCCCATTACCCGATGTCCGAAGCAGCTAATGAATGGTCCTTGTGGTGGTTCGGAAAACGGTATGTGCGAGGTCGACACCTCAATTCCCTGCATTTGGGCCAAAATCTGGGACAACTCAGACAACCTAAATCTTATGGATATGCTAATGGAGGTGCAGCCACCGAAGGATTGGTCGACGAGTCGCGGTGGTGGTATGCGACGCACAGTGGTTCGTGATGATCTCCATCAGCCGGATGCGATTGGCAAGGCAACAAAGTCTGAGGTAGAAGCGACAGACGTTTCCGAAATAGACACAGCTCCAGCACAGGAAGATCCAGGTGCTACTGATCGCGAAGATGCTTTTCTCAAGGAAATGGGCCTAGCATGACCGCCCAGGCCAATACGGCGGTACAGTCGGTAACGGATTCATCTTGGAAATCTGGCTCTAATTTAGAACGAGTGTTAGCGGAAGGTCACTTCGTGGTAACCGGTGAGTTAGGTCCACCGAAAAGCATGAATACCGGTCTTGTGCACAAAAAGATCGGTATGATGAGAGGCTTTGTTGATGCCGCAAATATTACGGATAACCAGACGGGCATTGTTCGCCTTAGCAGCATCAGTACCGGTATTCTGATGGAGCAGGAAGGCTTAGAGGCCGTAATTCAGATGACTTGCCGCGACCGCAACCGTCTTGCCATCCAGAGCGATCTCATGGGCGCCAATATACACGGCATTAAAAACGTGTTGTGCTTATCTGGTGACCACCAGTCCTTCGGCAACCACACGGGCGCTAAAAACGTGCATGATGTGGACTCAATGCAGTTGGTCCGTATGGTTCAAGAAATGCGAGATTTAAACAAATTTCAGGGTGGCGACGAAATCAAAGGTGGTGGACCTAGACTTTTCATTGGTACTGCTGCGAGCCCATTCTCATCGCCAATAGCAATGCGTCCTCTAAGATTGGCTAAGAAAGTTGTGTCCGGAGCCGACTTTGCGCAAACTCAAATGATTTTTGATATGAAGTTGTTCAAGGAATATATGAAGCGGGTAGTTGATATGGGACTGCACGAGAAGATTGCCATTCTGGCTGGCGTTGGGCCTCTAAAAAGTCCGCCGATGGCGCGGTTTTTACACGAACAAATCCCGGGAATAGTCGTTCCGCCAGACTGTATCCAACGTATCGAGGATGCAGGTAAAGGGATCGACCCGAATGACAAGAAAGCCCTTCAAGATGCCTATCGCGCGGAAGGCATTAAACTTTGTATTGAGCAAATTCAGGAAATTCGCGAAATCGAAGGTGTTGCAGGGATACACATTATGGCCATTCAATGGGAGGCGGCGATAGAACCAATTGTTAGGGGCGCTGGTCTTTATCCCCGGCCTATCCTCGAACCAGTAGCCTCGGCTGTTACCGATTGACACAGTGACAAAATAAAACAGGAATGGCTCTATCTGAGCAAAGATTTGCGAATTATAGCAATTTTTTCGGCAACTTTTTCCTCATGTGGAAAGTCTCCACATTCATCGATAAAATGAAAACGGCTGTTAAGAAAAATCGGTGGTATTTGTCGGTGTAGAAAGGCATCGATTGTTAGTTGCAAGAAGGGAATTGGTAGTACAACCAGGTATGGGAAAAATTCCACCACGTCATTTAATTTATTTTGCTGATCCCATGTGTTCCTGGTGCTGGGGATTTTCCACCGTTATTG
>CAZSYW010000402.1:0-2249 GCA_964611315.1 uncultured Rhodospirillaceae bacterium | reverse complement strand
TTGAGTATGCCGCACTCGAAACAGATTTGGGGACCACACCATGAAGACAGATCAGATGATTTCCGCCCCCTAGGAGGCCCATGTAGCGGGGTGCTGTACTCAATTATTGCTCAGGCAAACCTGCTTTTCGCAAGCCTTCCATATAATGCTGAAAGACTTTCTCCTCGCGAAAGGCCATGCCTGCACGACCGCGTTCAACGGTATGATTTGGAGTTACGCGCAAAAAAACTTCTAAGGCTTCCCGTGCTTCATCTAGGCGCTCCAATTGAGCCAAAGCGCTTGCGCGGTTCCTTAAAGCCAAGGGATATGCGGGCTCGGCTTGGATAGCGCTTTCAGCAATCTCAAGCGCCGCTTCATAGTCGCCAGACAAGTAGTTTGTAGCTGAAAGTGTAGTCAACCATGCAGGTAACATCTTATCATAAGGACTTAGGCGAATAGCCTGCTCAATTGACTCAATCGCTTTACTTTGCTGTCCATCAAACATGTAAATACCTCCACGCAAATGGTAAGCTATGGCGAGAGAGGGATTTAGTTCGATTGCACGTTGGCAAAGCTTGATCCCTTCCGCATGCCGGTTGTGGTAGGCACTCAGAAAACCGGATATAGTGTTAGCGATTGGGTTCATCGGATCGTGAGCAAGAGCAGTTTTTGCCAATTCGACTGCTAGCGTTAATTCGTTCTCCGGCTTCTCTGTCCACGAAAAAAGGATCAATAGGGCACGGGTAAAAGCCGCATATGATAATGCGTGAGAAAAATCTGGATGCTCATCAATCACAGGTTGCAGTATCTCTAATGCGATTTCAAAATCAGGTTTTTTGAACTTTCCAAAATGCCAAATGGCGCGCTGTGTCAAATCCCACACGCCAAGCCCGACTGAAGGCTTTAAGTGAGCCCGCTTTGCTTCCGCCTGACCGACAACCGGTTCGAGGGAGGAGACAATTGAATCAGTTATTTCATCTTGCAAGTCAAAAACATCGTCAAGCTGGCCGTCATAACGGTCGGCCCATAAATGGTGGCCCGTTTCGGTATCAATAAGCTGGCCGGTTATTCGAAGCCGTTGTCCACTTTTGCGGACACTTCCTTCCAAAACATACCGGGCACCTAGCTTGCGGCCGATTTCTGGAATTTCGACGTTTTTACCCTTAAACGTGAAGCTTGAGTTGCGTGCAATTACCGGCAACCAGCGCCACATAGCAAGGCGGGTCAAAATATCTTCCGATATCCCGTCGGCAAAGTATTCTTGTTCCGGGTCGTTCGACATATTGTCGAAAGGCAAAACAGCGATTGCTGGCCGGTCATCAAAACCTAACACTGGTTTGCTTACGTCAATTGCAGGGGGAACCACGGAAGTTTTTTTATTCTCCCAAAGCCACACCTCAATTTGGCGCGAGATATTTTTCAGCTCCCGGTATCCATCGCTTCTAAAATTCTGAGCAGTGATACCATCGAGGCTGTTATATGCTGTATCTGATATTACGACTTGACCCGGTGCTGCCAATGATTCTAATCGAGCAGCAATATTCACGCCATCCCCAAAGACATCCTCTTCATCAAATACCACTTCGCCGATGTGTACTCCCGTTCGTAAACGGATTACCTCTTGTGCGTTCAATTCATCCGCAACAGAAATTGCACAATTGACAGCATCCGACACGCTCTTGAATTCCACTAACCAGCCATCGCCCATGCTCTTAACGATGGACCCATTGTGGCTTTCAATCAGCGGCCCAAACAAGTCCTTACGCACTTGGCGCAAAGCCTCCAAGGTGCGTACTTGATCCTCGCCCATAAGGCGTGAGTAACCAACTACATCTGCGGCCAAAATGGTGGTAAGTCGCCGTTCCAAGTGCTGTGCCCTCTATCCCTACCGAACCTTATCCAAGAATGTTTCTATAAGAAATGAAAAGGTGTTCAGTAGACCTCCACCCATCGCCTCTCAGCGGGAGCTACAAGACAATAAATATTTTTCTTCGATCGTCTGAAGGCCATCGACGTCAGGTGCGGTATTGCCTGAGGCCACCCTCTGGCCAAAGGTCTGATAAAAGGTGTGGGGCTTATCTTTGGCCGCATAATAACACGCGATGGTGGCGGCATCGTCCTGGTCGATGTTGGACTAATTGGTAAAAGTTGCTCTATGAAGCGCCGTAGGTTGCTCACGGTCCGGAGCGGTAAAAATAGTTGCAAACTGGTCTGTTTTCCGCCTAGGACGCTGGCCTCTCACGCCGGAAACAGGGGTTCGACTCCCCTTG
>CAZSYW010000401.1:0-2255 GCA_964611315.1 uncultured Rhodospirillaceae bacterium | reverse complement strand
CATTTTCCGCTATTCCGGCGGCAGTAGCTGAAGTGTTGACCCTCAAAGCAACGGAAGGACGCTTCAAGGTTACTTTCTATCCAGACTACTTTCTGTTTTTAAAAGGAATTGACGCTTCGACCATTGAGACCGCGTGGGTCGATAAAGAGTATTATGCGGTGCTTGACATGCATGAAGGGCCGGAAAAAGGCCGAAGTGTCATCGTGACCCTAAAAAAGACAAGTGACCGGAGCCCTCAGCCGGAGTGGTGCAAGACGGAAGGGGGAGAAAATTTTTCAGGGTTGGGCATTACTTGCTTAACGGGGGCCGAAGGTTTTACAGATCAGCTGCGTTTTAAAGTCACTGCGAAATACGCCGACTCTGCGGCTAAGTTGCCGGCTCACTTGCAGGATCGGGTGTGGGCGGAATATCCAGAAATGCCTGGCCGACGAGAGTCTGAGGTGTTGGGCCCCTTCGACATGCACATCGTTTTGGAATAAGGAAGTAAGATCATTTTAAAGTGCATCCTTCACTCCTCGCGACCAAGAAACGGCTCGTCTGTAAAGCAGTAACCATCGCAATCCAGAAGTAGCCTGTATTAGTTGGTCAAATCCCCAAATCCAGTTGATTGTAGTTTTTAAGAACAGTCTCACGCGTTTGTTGCGACCAACGCAACGACTCGGCTTCCTGCACCATTGGTAGATATACATACGGTGTCTCGTGCGGATAGCTCTGTTGTCGAGCGTCAATGGCTAGCTGGATAATTTTCGAACGGCCACGAATGCGCGCGTCATCATAGAAACAGGATTTTTCATTTTGGACATCCCACCCTTGCACTCCTTGGACCGAGGCACGTCGGTGAAAACCAAAGACGAAAGTCACACGTGTCTGATCTGATGTATTGGGGAAAGAGCAGTGGAGCATTTGTCGGCTACAGATGGCAATATCACCGGCGGCACACAACAAAGGTACAGCTCCGGGCAGCTTATCTGACCCACCGTTTTCCATAATCAACTTTTTTATATCGGCTTTACCTTTGTCATGGCTCTCCGGAATTATCCAGAGCGCATTCATCGGATTGGTGGGATACAACTGTGCCATAAAGTTAAACCCGTGTGTTCCGGCATCGAGGTTAGGATTTTCCCAATGCGTCGTGCCATCCTGGTGCCATGATACCGCGGCGCCATAGTGAGCAGGCTTGACCCAGACTGCTTCTTTAAAAGGTACAAAATCGGGGCCGTTGATCGACTCAGCAACCCGCAATAACTTTGGGTGTCCATATAGTCTAAGGTTGGACTCCATAATCTGCATACTTCCGCCAATGGTCAGGAGTACTTCCTCTGGCCCATCAGAAGGTGCTTCAAATTCAGTCATTTTGACAGGATAGCGACCTCCAGTGCGGTCTGTAGCGCCCATTGGGTCACTCAAAGGTTTAGCAAATTGGAATTTGGTACTCTCAAACTCAAGATCAACAGAGGGTCTGCCCTGCGCGTCAAACTCCGAACCTTGATGGGTCGGGGCACGTTCCATCATACTTTCAAAATCCGCCACTAAATGTCCAACTTCATCGGAACTGAGGACACCTTCAAGAACATAGAAGCCATACCGCCAATACGCGTCCAAAATATCAGGATGCAGTTCACCATTGCTGGTGAATTTAAGCGGTCCCCGATTGGGTAGCGAGTAGGCCGCGACCTCGCCGTTGCTGAAGTAGTCATCCATCTATCTATCTCCACCAGGTAACGCTGATTTAACCTAGCAATTGTTGTCACTACCACCACTCCCAAAAGTAACTAACAAAGCGCCAAATATCCAGCAATTAACAACTGCTTTCCCCACCCCGCTCTTGACGAATGCTGTATTTTGGACATTTTTCGTGCCTAGCCACTTGAATTTTTGAAGCAAGTGCATAGTGTCATGAGGTCACAGCCCCACGCATACGAACCTAGATTGGCTAGGTTGATGTTAGGAGGAAAGGATAGATCATGCTGACGCTACTCTCCCCCGCAAAAAAGATGAATATGGCCCCCGCGGAAACAGGTGTCCCGATCACGCAGCCGCGCCTGCGCGATGATACGCACGAGCTTGCGATCGTCGCCAAAACCCAGACTGTGGAAGACCTGAAACGTCTGATGCATATTAGCGACAATCTCGCGACCATGAATTTCGAACGGTTTCAGACTTTCAAGCTCGACAATCTCAGCAATACCGCTAAACCTGCCGGACTCGCCTTTGACGGCGACGTCTATTGGGGGCTGGAGGCTGACAGCTTGTCC
>CAZSYW010000400.1:0-2270 GCA_964611315.1 uncultured Rhodospirillaceae bacterium | reverse complement strand
CTCTAACCGACTGAGCTACACCCGCCACAAGTTTGTGTCATAATCCTGGATAGGTGAGATAAACCTAGCACGTACCGCCGTCAAGCTGGTCGTCTAAGTGCAAAAATATTTACGTAAACGATCCAAGGCACCTTCCAGGATGTCAAATTTTTTACAAAAGCAAAAGCGAACAAGGTGGTCTACATCTGGGGTGGAATAAAGGGCTGAAACGGGAAGGACCGTAACGCCCGCCTCTAACGTAACGTGGCGACAAAAGTCCACATCGGAGCCATCGAAACCCAGAGAACGAAAATCCGCATTCATGAAATAAGTTGCAGCAGTAGGCAATACACCAAAACCTATCTCTGTTAATCCGCCTTCTAACATATTTCGCTTTGTCTGCAGCTCCACGGCTAAGTTGGTGTACCAGTATTCCTCATTGTTTAGCCCGTGTGCGACGGCGCGCTGCAAATTCGATGGAGTGGTAAAGACAAGAAATTGATGCGCTTTAGCTATAAGGCTCATCAGCGTCGGTGCTGCCGTTAGATAGCCTACCTTCCAGGAGGTCATGGAAAATGTTTTTCCGGCCGAGCCTATGCGAACCGTACGGTCGGCCATACCTGGCATCGAGATCAAGGGTATGTGCTTTACATCGTCAAATATCAGATGTTCGTATACTTCATCGCAAATTGCATATGTGTCGTAACGTTTCACAAGATCTGAAATAAATTCCAGTTCGTCTTTGTTGAATACCTTGCCGGTTGGGTTCATGGGCGAATTCAGCAAGATCAATTTGGTGTTTTTTGTAAATGCTGTTTCTAATTCTTTTTGTGGCAAGGTCCAATTAGGTGGTTGCAGACGGACAAATTTTATTTTTGCTCCAGCCCGTCGCAACATAGGCAAGTATGAATCGTACAATGGTTCAAACAGCACGGCCTCATCACCGGGTTCGATCAGAGCAAGTATAGAAGCTGCTAAAGATTCTGTCGCTCCAGAGCTGACCATGACCTGCGAATTCCAATCCACGTCCAGATTATAAAAGCGATTGTTGTGCGCTGCCACTGCCTGCCGCAATTCGGGTATGCCCAGCATGGGTGGGTATTGGTTAGGTCCCTCTTTAGTCGCTTGGGCGACCATTGCTTTAATACTGTCGGGACCATCCTCGTCAGGAAAACCTTGGCCTAGATTAATGGTTTGATGTTCGACTGCTAAACGGGTCATGACCTCAAACACGGTGGTGCCAAATCCGCTAAGTATACTATTGGCAGGTTTCATAACGTTGTCCTCTTGAACAAACTTAAGAACTTTTTAAATATACAGTTGCAACTAGTGGCGTCCAATCTCTCTTCATGCCATAACCTAGTTCATGAAATTTTCAGATCGAATGAACAAACTAGGTACAGAAACCGCCTTTGAAGTTCTGGCGCGGGCCAACGAACTGGCTTCTCAGGGCCGAGATATTATCAACCTAGGAATTGGCCAGCCAGACTTTCAGACACCTGACAACATTGTGGAGGCTGGTCGGAAGGCGCTGGCGGATGGCCATCACGGCTATACCCCGGCTAATGGGATCCCAGAGCTGCGAGAGGCGGTGTCTGAAGATATCGAAAAATACCGAGGAGTGCAGATTAACCCGGATCATATTGTCGTGCAGCCAGGCGGTAAGCCTACCATGTTCTATGCCTGCTTGATGTTCGGTGAAGCGGGAGCTGAGATAATGTATCCGAATCCTGGTTTTCCAATATACGAGTCCGCTATTCGGTTCTCCGGTGCGACCCCGATCCCCATCGCGTTATACGAAGATACTGGTTTTAGTTTCTCTGCAGACGAGGTGTTGGAAAAGGTAAATAGTCGTACTCGACTGATCATAATTAACTCGCCAGCGAACCCAACCGGAGGCGTCGTCCAAAAGGAAGAGTTGGACAAATTAGTAGCGGGTTTGCAACGGCATCCAGAAGTTGCCGTCATGTCTGATGAAATTTATAGTCGCATGGTCTACGACAATCAGCCTCACGTTAGTCTTCTCGGCTATTCTGAAATTCGCGATCGCTTAATTTTGCTGGATGGCTGGTCAAAAACCTATGCCATGACCGGCTGGCGTCTAGGTTATGCCATTTGGCCTGAGGCTTGTGCAGAAAAAGCCGCCCGTCTATCTGTCAACGACCATTCTTGCGTCAATGCAGCTACCCAGTGGGCCGGCGTTGAGGCTCTCCGTGGTCCCCAGGATACGGTTGATAAAATGGTCAAGGCGTTTGATGAACGTCGCGAGGTTATTGTGGACGAGTTGAATA
>CAZSYW010000399.1:0-2270 GCA_964611315.1 uncultured Rhodospirillaceae bacterium | reverse complement strand
CGAGGGCGTAATCAAAGGGATGTATGTGATGGGTGAAAACCCGGCAATGTCAGACCCGAACGCCGGACATGTGCGTGAGGCACTTTGCAAGCTTGAACATTTGGTGGTGCAGGATATTTTTCTCACTGAGACTGCCGTTTATGCGGACGTGATTCTGCCGGCTAGCGCATTCCCAGAAAAGGATGGGACCTTTACCAATACAGATCGACGGGTCCAGATGGCGCGGAAAGCTATTGATCCTCCAGGTAGCGCTCGCCAGGATTGGTGGATTATTCAGGAAATTGCTCGGCGAATTGGTCTCGATTGGAATTACTCAGGGCCACGGTCAGTATTTGAGGAAATGCGTGGCTGCATGCCCTCCATCGCTGGGATCACTTGGGACCGTCTCTCCAGTGAGGGCGCGGTCACCTATCCCTGTCGTAATGTGGGTGATCCGGGGCAGTCACTCATATTCGGGGACGGTTTCCCCACGTCCAACGGGCGCGGAAAGTTAATACCAGTAGATATAGTGCCGCCTGATGAAGTTCCAGATGAGGAGTTTCCTATGGTGCTCACTACAGGCCGCCAACTGGAACACTGGCATACGGGAGTTATGACCAGGCGGTCTGAGGTGTTGGACGAACTTGAACCGGAGGCAATCTGTGAAATCTCTCCCACCGATTCCCGGCGGCTGGGCATTGTTTCCGGGGACAGTATTCGTGTAACGAGTCGGCGCGGGGTGATTGAACTTAAGGCTCGGATCACCGGAATTACACCAGAAGGTGTAGTATTCATTCCTTTCTGTTACGCGGAGGCGGCGGTAAACTTATTGACCAACCCAAAACTAGATCCATTCGGTAAAATTCCGGAGTTGAAATTTTGTGCGGTCAGGGTGGAGGAGCTAAGTAGTCCGATTGTATCGGAGCTGTAGAGTGCTGGCTTTCCGTGCGGAGAAGTGCGTGGCGCTGAAAGGCTGGCGCCGATTACAATTATGTCCTTGGCACGTCAAATTTTAATTCGCGTCTGTATTATCTAATAGTGAATACGACGCTCGCAAGAAAATTGTTCTGCAAGTGCATTGTTAGCGATAACGGCAATAGATAAGTTATTTGGGATCGCGGGATAGCGCTTAAGGTAAACAAGCAGGGTCTCTGTTAACAATTCCGGCGTAAGCGTCAGCGACGGCGGAGGGCAAAATAAAGGGGGCCGTCCTTGGCGAAGAAGATCCATATTCGATGCTTCAAGGCCGTTTAGGATGCCGAGAAAATACACTTTTAATAATGCGCGTTGCTCCCTGTCACCAGTGACTTCCGCATCTAAAAACATGGTTTTGTCCATGTGCTGAGCTACTACCGATGTAAAACTGAGTAGTAAGCTAATTAGTGTGGTTGCGCAGATGCGTATCATTGCGACAACTGCTCCCCCGAATCCAGATGCCATTCACGAATCAAGTTATCAGCCCCACCGGTTAGAATTGTTTCCGTATCTGGGGTAAAAGCCACCGCCCAGACTGCTCCCTCGTGCGCAAAGAACCGTCTTAGCGCTGATTCTGAGGGTATATCCCAGAGGATCACCTGACCACTGCCATCACCTGATAACGCGTATTTTCCGTCGGTGCTGACATCTAAGCACGTGACAAAACTTTCGTGGCCAGTGAGTTGGGTTATCTCCAATCCAGTTTTCAAGTCCCAGAGTCGCACTGTATGGTCTGTACTAACCGAGATTGCTGTTTCAGTATTTGGAATATGGGCAACATCATTGACGCTATTGGTATGTCCTTGGAACACCTGCAACGTCGAGCCGTTTGATACGTCCCATTTCCGGATGGTACCATCGTAACTAGCAGAAAGTACCGTAGTTCCTTTTGGAGAGTACTGTGCCGCCATAACATTAGCCTGGTGTCCCCTAAGAGTGTGAAGGGTTGCACGAGTTTCTAGATCCCAAAGTCTGAGTGTATAATCCCAAGACGCAGAAACCAAGAAGCGACCGTCGGGAGAGAAATCGAGCCCATAAACTGCGTCTTCATGACCGACAAGTTGGCCAATTTCGGTTCCATCTCTATAACGCCAAAGCCTTATTGAGTGATCCCAACTGCCCGAGGCAAGTAGTTCGCTAACTGGCGATAGGGCAACATCATTCACACTTAATATATGACCATCGAAAAGGTTTAACTCTCTGTGTTGGGAAAGGTCCCATAAACGGATTGTCGTGTCCCAACTCGCTGAAATCACGGTGTTTCCATCGCCGGTGACGGCAAGTGAATTAACGTAGCCAACATGTCCTGTCATTTC
>CAZSYW010000398.1:0-2272 GCA_964611315.1 uncultured Rhodospirillaceae bacterium | reverse complement strand
AGGCGAAGAAAGTGATGTTGTCACAGAGCAGGGGATTGGAGAATTAATGTCTCTAAATCCTAAAGCTGTCGAATACTGTGTAGCAAAGGCCGGACATATGATCCCTTTTGATAATCTTGAGGGTTTCGTAACCGTTGTGCGCAACGTTCTTGAAACTTTGAAAGTTGCGAACAGGAGCAATTTGAGTTCATAGTTTGTTACCGGACTAGTATAGAACTACCAAGTAATTGGGCGCTGCCTTTAGGCATAAACTATCGGCAAATTTTGTGCTTAACCAGAGCATGAAAGTTGCCGCTCGTGTCTAAACAGTTGATGACAGTCCGCTCAAATTCCTGGGCTCCATATCTGGGATGGTTGCCGATACATTTAACAGAGGACAAACCGTTTTAAATAGATCGACGGCAATACATTGCTTAAATTTACTAACTACGCTTTTGAGTTTATCTGTGCTGGGTACTTGAGAAGGTCCTTAGCTTTCTCAATAGCATGCCATATACGCACCGGCGTGGCCGGCATCGCTATATCCGTCACCCCAAGTGGCGAAAGAGCGTCAAGTACCGCTGAGATAACAGCTGGCGCTGCGCCAACTGTCCCACATTCCCCAGCACCCTTGGCGCCTAATGGGTTTGTTGCCGTTGGCACATCTTCGTGAGTCACAATTTTTATCGCAGATAGATTGTCCGCACGTGGCATTGTATAATCCATAAAAGAGGCCGACAAAAGTTGACCGCTATTCAGATCATATACCATGTCTTCGTAGAGTGCCTGACCCGTTCCCTGAACAATTCCTCCCACAAGTTGGCCGTTGAGCAGCAGCGGGTTAAGAACTGTGCCGACGTCAGCTACCGCGTGATGACGATCGATCCGAACATGACCAGTTTCCGGATCAATCTCAACTTCAACAATCTGGCAGCCATTTGGATAGTTAAAATCTGGTGTTGCAAATGATGCCGTTGCCTGTAGTCCAAGTCCCAAATGGTCGGGTAGCATCGGGTCAAATGATGCACGGACAACCTCACTTAATGTTAGTTTGCGGTTAGTTCCCCTTAAGACGAAAACGCCATCCTCAAATTCCACGTTGGCAACGTCAGCCCCTTCTAAAACGTGGGCGCAAATAGTTTTTCCTCTTTTGATAATTTGATTTGTAGCCCGTTTCAACGCCGACCCACCAACGCTAATTGAACGAGAAGCAAATGTTCCGCGGCCAAATGAAACCGCTTCTGTATCACCTTGAATGAACCCAATAGAACCGAATGGGATACCAAGCCAGTCCGACAGCATCTGTGCGTAAACCGTCTGATGGCCTTGGCCGTGGGAATGGGTCCCCGCCACAATGGTTGCTGAACCACTCGGATCAAACCGTATCTCCATCTGTTCGTTGAGTTCTGCCGCACTTTCTAGGCAGATAGCTAGACCTCGTCCTCGCAATAGACCGCGCGTCTTGGATGCCGATAATCTTTCGTCGAACTTACTCCAGTTTGCAATATCAAGTGCCCGGTCCATTACCTTCTCAAAATCGCCACAATCGTATTTGCTAAACAACGGAGTTTGATAGGGCATTTCGTCGGCTTTTATCATGTTAATGCGGCGCAATGTGATCCGATCAATCTCCAATTCTAGAGCGGCGCGATCAAGTAGTCGTTCAATCATAAATGCTGCTTCGGGTCGACCTGCACCACGATAGGGATGCGTTGGCGATTTGTTAGTATAGACAACGGTTGCCTTTGAATGAATTGTCGGAATTCGATAGACTCCCGACATCAAATTCGCAGAATCCATTGGAGGTACGGTACCCCCGCTCGTAAGATAAGCACCTACATCAAAAACTGATTCGACTTTTAACCCGAGAATCTTAGCTTGATCATCAAATGCTATTTTAGCATGGACGATCTGGTCACGTGCATGACGGTCGCTGATGAATGCTTCGATACGATCGCATCTCCATTTTACCGGCCTACCAATTTTGTTTGATGCCCACAGAACCAGGAGATCTTCCGGATAGGCCCCCCCCTTCATACCGAAGCCACCACCGACGACTAGGGAAATTACCCGCAACTTGGATTCAGGAATGCGAAGGGCGGCCGCCACATCTTCGCGGACCGAATGGGGACGCTGGCTGCTCGAATATAGGATATATTTTCCATCGTCTGTCGAAAAAACGCCGAGTGCACCGCGCATCTCTAATGGATTCGCGGTGATACGATTGTTTGCCAGCGATAGTTCCGTAACGTGGTGTGCCGTTCTGATTGCGGCCGAGGTTTCGTCTGGTTCT
>CAZSYW010000397.1:0-2272 GCA_964611315.1 uncultured Rhodospirillaceae bacterium | reverse complement strand
CGTCCCAACAGGAATGACCCAGACGGGGGCATTCTCCGGAAACGGGGCACAAACAATTCCCGTTCCACCTAACCCAGCGTCTGGCAGCCTCAACTCTACGAGGGCCAATACCACAGTGCCTGATCAACATCAGAGAGTATCTGAGAATACGGTAACGACATTCGCAACCCATTCAGCTCAACGATCGACCGATTTACGGTCACCTGTTGTCAATGAAAGATCTCCAGCGATTGAAACACCTGCCTCTGGTTCACCAATTACGGCAGAACGATCTGAAGATATAAGTACGGCTGAGCACGCTAGCGGTGAGCTGCCGCACGCAAGCATTGAGGATGTGTCGGTGGCTTCAACGCCTGAGTTGGCTGGTGAAGCGTCCGACATGTCGGATCGGAAAGGGTTGTTTAGTCGGATGGCACGCTCGGCGCTGCCCCGTCAATTTTCCGCGCCGACGCACCCAACTCGACCGAGTACCCGTGAGCCAGTGTTAGAGACGGTTGAAGCAACTCCGAATCCAATTACGATGATGGAAGCAGAGCGGGAGGAGGATCTGCTCGAAATTCCCGCATTTCTGCGCAGGCAAACTAGATAGGAATTGTGAGCAATCTTCTGCGTCGAAGAAGGGAGCCACCGACTTCTAGGCGAGGCTCTGGTGAGGGGAGCCGGTCTTCCCCCCGGGTTCGTCTTCATGGTGCCCATAAGTCTTCGATAGAGGCTGTGCGCGGCCGCCTCTTGTTAGGGGCTGGGTTGTTCGCTGTTGGATTCTTTGTGCTTTCACTGCGTTTGGTGGAAGTTGCTTTGTTTAATGAAGTCCGTCCACCAAGTGCTGCGAGTGACGGGGTTGACATCGATGTGGGGCCGGCGCGGGCTGATATAGTTGATCTTAACGGACTGTTGTTGGCCACGAGCTTAACGGCTCGATCGTTGTATGCTAACCCGAGAGACGTGCGGGACTCCGCGAACGCCGCGGCACGGCTAGCGGCAGTGCTACCGGAACTTGATCAGCGGACGGTGAGGGAAAAACTTTCTTCAGCCAAGCAGTTCGTTTGGCTGAAGCGTCACCTTACCCCGAGAGAAGTTGCAGCGGTCAACGCTCTTGGGGAGCCTGGATTTGATTTTCTTGAGGAACAGCGCAGAATTTACCCACATGGGTCTTTACTGGCCCACGCGGTTGGGTACGGGAAGATAGACAATAGAGGTTTGGGAGGTCTCGAACGGGCTTTTGATGAGCGCCTGCTAGCTTTCCCGGGAAAGCCGTTGATAACTTCCATTGATCTCCGTTTTCAGCATGTCATGCGTGATGAGTTGGCCCGCGCAGTTTTAATGTACCGGCCGGCCGGGGCCGTTGGAATAATCTTGGATATCGCAAGCGGCGGATTACGTGCCATTGTGAGCCTGCCAGATTTCAATCCGAACGAGGAGGGCAGGGTAGATCCAGACGCTCTCTTCAACCGTGCCACGTTGGGTGCTTACGAAATGGGCTCGACCTTTAAAATTTTTACCACGGCTATGGCTCTGGAAACAGGGGTGGCAACCCTCCAGGATGAGTTTGATGCGAGCCAACCGCTACGTCTTTCCGGCGAAGTGATCAAGGATTTCCATGGGGAAGGACGTTGGCTGTCAGTGCCAGAAATATTTATTCATTCTTCGAATATCGGGTCGGCAAAAATGGCGCTAGCGGTTGGCGGGAATATGCAGCGGGAATTTTTAGAACGTCTCCGTCTGCTTGATCGTTCGCAACTTGAAGTGGGAGAGCTTGCCGTACCTCTTTACCCTAGTAAATGGCGAGAAATAAACACAGCAACAATTGGCTTTGGTCATGGGATCGCAGTTAGCCCAGCTCAACTGTGCGCGGGTGTGGCGGCTTTAATTAATGGTGGGCTGTGGCGTCCACTAACGCTCCTTGCTAAAAATGAGAAGTTAAACTTGAGTGGTAAGCGCGTAGTGAGCGCAGCAACTTCCGGGGCGATGCGACAAATGTTGCGTCTCGCTGTTACCCATGGAACAGGCCGTAACGCCGAGGTTTCCGGCTATTTGGTTGGTGGCAAGACAGGGACGGCAGAGAAAGTAGGTTCTAAAGGTTATGACCACCAGAGAATTTTATCATCCTTTGTAGGGGTTTTTCCTATCATGGCGCCGCGTTATTTGGTGTTTGCAATGCTTGACGAACCGATAGGAACTCCGGCTACACAGGGTCGTGCGACAGGTGGCTGGACTGCTGCGCCGGTAGTTGGGCGTGTGATAGCCAGGATCGGTCCCATGATCGGAATCGCAC
>CAZSYW010000396.1:0-2272 GCA_964611315.1 uncultured Rhodospirillaceae bacterium | reverse complement strand
GCAAAGAGAATGCTCATCCTCATCCTACTTCCAGTGCCTGGGCGCAAGAGATGGCGGCGTTGGGCGTGCGAACATATATCGTTTCGCACAAGCTGCCAGAAGCTGCCTGGACCAATAAGAATCACGGTGGCTCATGGTGTTATAAAGCCAACAAATGCAAAACCTTCGAGGAAGATTTGAACACCCACACTAAACTTTCGAAAGCTGTCGGCACTTACCCTGTCTCACCACAGATAGTCACTAGAAGCGATGGTGTAGATGAACTCGCAACTGCGATAGAGACGCTTCTTTTGCAAAGTGCAAAGTCAGATCTTGTCTTTACGGGTACCACGCCAGCGATCGCCTCTGATGCCGCAGGCGATTATATCTATCAGTCGACCTTTACCCTCCCGGCTACCGGACAGTGGCGGGGTAAGCTGGCCAAGTTTGCGTTGGACTCGAGCACCGGTAGTGTGGGTGATCAGGAGTGGGAGGCCGGAGCCGAACTCAACCTTGTTCCTGCAGTCGATAGACGAATCTGGACGTCAGGAACAGGGATTGCTTTCAGTTTGAATAATTTTGTCAGTACCAATGTAGGTGCGCTAAAAGCAATGCTGTATGCGGATGTCAGCCCTGCCCCGACCGATGACGAGGCGAGCAAGCTGATTAATTTTGTCCGTGGGCAGGACTCCTACGACGAAGATGGTGATACGCAAACAACAGATCAACGACAATGGAAGCTGGGTGATATCTATCACTCCGAGATGGCAATTGTGGGGCCACCAAACGCAATTGATACCGATAAAGCGAGCGATACCAATACAGAAGAATTCTTCAAGCTACAAAACGGCTACCAGGTGTTTATCGATGACAATGCCAGCCGGGAGACCATGGTTTATGTGGGCGCCAATGATGGCATGCTGCATGCCTTTAAAGACAGCACTGGGGAGGAGTTATGGGGATTTATTCCCCCAAACGTCCTCTCCAAGTTACGTTCTATGGTCTCGGGTGTCGAGCATGTCACCAACCCGATCTATGGGGTTGATGGCTCTCCTGTGGTTAAAGATATTTATTACAACGGGCAATGGCGTACGATCTTAATGGCAGGCCTGGGCAGAGAGGGGTTCGGTTATTTTGCCTTGGATGTGACCGATCCTTCGTCACCGCGCTTTCTTTTTGCCTTTGAGAATGATCCAGAAAACCAGATAATCCGTCACTGGAACTCTTCGGGCTCATTAACCGAACGGTACTACAGCGAAGTCTCTAACGCCTTCGACTATAGAAAGTTAGGTGAGGCCCTGTCCGCGCCAACCATTTTCTCAATAGCCAATGGTACATCACGACAATGGGTTGCCGCGATAGGCGGCGGTCTGAATAGTACCGAGAACAAAGATTACGGCTCTGCACTTTATCTGATTGACCTTGAGAATCAAGGGAAAGTACTTAAGGTTACCCACCTGTCTGATTCACCCGGGGGATTTAACAATTCGCATCCCGCACAGGTTACGGCCGTCACTGCAGATACCACCAGCGCCGCAACCTACAAAGGTGCGATGCTGTATTCGGCCGACCTGGAGAGTAAGTTATCCAAATTCAATGTGACCGATGCCGGAACCGTACACGCTATTACAGAGTTGTTTGATGGTGAGGGAAATGAAGTTGATCAACGCGCGTCATTTAACCGCGTAACTGCAACAACCGACGGTACCGATAAACTCTGGGTTTATTTTGGCACGGGCAACCAGGACAAACTCCAGCTATCGTTATCGACGATTCAAAATCGTATTTTTGGAATAAAAGACCAGAAATTCCCCGTTTTTGAGAGTGCTGGCAAATCGACCATCAGCAACCTCAAAGACGTGACCCAGGCAGGGGCGACCTGTCCCGCAGAGAATGATCTTGGTTGGTATATCAACCTGGGAAGAGACGAGAAGGTTACCGGTAAAATAGAGATAAACAAAAAAGTGTTGTTCGCACCGCTTTATACACCGGATGCTACCCAACCCTGCTTTCCCGGGACCAGTACCTTATCTGAGCTGGACTTTAGTTGTGGCAAGTCACTCAGGCGAACCGAGCTTGGCGGCGGGTATATCACCGGCGTGCGGATCTTTAAAGATAAAATTTATCTTGGGATAAGCGGGATACCGGATTCTGATAACGAGGTTGCAGTTGGCAACACGCTTAGGAAGAAAGGCAACATCATCTCGGGGATGCCGGTAGCGTTACCAGGTCCATCAGGCGCCCTAAAGGTAAAATTTAAATCCTGGCGGGAGAATTACTGACTACTTTTTAT
>CAZSYW010000395.1:0-2286 GCA_964611315.1 uncultured Rhodospirillaceae bacterium | reverse complement strand
CTGCCAAGCGTCCAATTTAATGATATGACTAATCTGGCGAGCATTTCCGTTCAGCGAAGCCGCCTTTATTCATCTTCAACTAATTGTCGCAGTGCGTGTGGAAAAGAATCCCCGGGATTCGTAATACTCGATTTCATTTTATTCAGAACCGATTGTTGCCGTTTCATGTAATCACGAGTACCAACGCGCGTCGCTATGTCCTTGGATAAAAGATCATCCGCTTGCACGATACGCGGAGTTATAAGAAATATGGTTTCCGAGATGGAATCAGTTGATTCATTGGTGCGGAACAACTGACCAATAATGGGAAGTTCCCGCAAGAGCGGCAGGCCGCTGACGTTTTCCGCTCGCGCGTCGTCAAACAAACCACCAACGACGTAGGTCCCTCCGTCCGGAATAAGGACTTCAGTTTGTAATTCCTGCCCGCTGACTTCTATTTGTCCAAAAGTGGCTGTTATGGGTGATGAATTCGTTGCATTAAACGATAAACGAACAAACTGCTCCTGGCCGGCAATGTCGGAGGGTACTACAGTTGGCAAAATATCAATCCGCAATCCCGTTTGGATTTCTTTTAAATCCTGCCCGTCGTCACCACTAGCCTCTACCTGCGCAAATACACTTCTGTTGCGTGTGATACTAGCTGTTACGTTGTCAAGGGTGATTACCTTGGGCGAAGCCACAATTTGGCTCTTGTTGTTCGCAGATAGAGCAGCCAATTGCACTTGCAGAAAATTATCATTGGTCGCGACAATGAACGAGCCAAGCAAATCCGCTGCAGTAACCGCAGGAAGCAAAGTTACAGCATCTGATGCGACGCTCGTGGTCGCTGCCACGCCGCCGGACGTGCCCGTATCTACGCCAAAACCCTTCTTATTATTTTGTTTTCTACGCAGTGCGCGATAATCGAGGCCTAATTGTTCCGTGACGCCTTTTGAGGCGGTCAGAATAATTACCTGAATCTCGAGCATCTTCTGGGGTTGATCCAGTTGACGAATGACGTCTTCCACTTCCTTGATAGCGACCTCGCTGCCTCGGACAATTACTGAATTGGTCCTTCGATCGACCGAAATGCTCGGCCTGGTCAGTTGTTTGAGACGGTAAAGTGCCGAATGCTCGCTGGATGCCGCGCCCTGACCACCGGTTGCCGATACATTTCTGGACCCGCCAATAACCAGTCCACTTTGATTTTGAGCCCTGTCGCCGGATTTATTAATCTGGACGCCTAGAATAGCCTGCAAAGTTTCCTCTATTCCTGGAACAGAGATGGATTTGCCTTGGAATACCTTAGTGGTTTCGCTGACGCTGGCGTAACGCAGAGGAATTACCCTGACCTTGGCGCTCAAAAGTTCCTGATAGAGTCTGCCTTCGTACTCCGAGCGCCGATCAATCAGCTCGCGTTCTTGGCGGCTCTCCGCTGATTTATCAAGCTGCTCAATTAATAACTTGATATCCTGAATGCGGCCAGCCATTCCAAATAATGAAATGGTGCCAGAATTAATGTCGTATGTAATACCCTTGGAGCCAAGACCAAACTTTTCTAATACAGCCTGAATTACAGTGAAATTGACGTATTGTGGAACCACAAAATCTCGAACTGGTGTGGCGGTCTTGGGTTTGGCAGTCGCCACATACTTCGGCTGGATGGTTACCGTCCTGGTGCCCTCGTCGTAGGAAAACTGTAATTCGAACTCTGTGATTAGTTTGTTAAATATGCCCTGGGCTGGGACGTCTTCTTCATCGAGATCCACGGTGCCTTCTATGGCGCCCTTAAAAATTGCTACCAATCGATTGCTGCGCAGAATTGTGCGCAGCACATCCTTTATATCCTCATCCTCAGCGGTCAATGTTATCAGACTGTCCGGGCGCCAAGGCAACGTTGCTTGCGCTAACGCTACTCCCAGCATGAGCGTCATAATTAAAGCAACCGCGGCGCCAATTTTTGAGCCTATGGTTATCAAGCACATCGCTCTACCTCTTGTCATACCCAATTTTGGCTTCGAAATACCTAATCTGTTAAACGAATTTCACACACGATTACGGTCAAAAATCTTGTTTAAACTATTGCATCTCAATGCATATAAAAATTTTTATAAAAACAAAATGGCATTGCGACCTAGCAAACCATGCATTAAATCACTCAACAAGTCCAGGTAACGTCTTACACAGCTTCGTGCCGAATTGGGGCATTACAAAGAAGGACGATTCTAGCCGACGAATTAATGCCAGCCATCCTGGCATCAAAACGTTCTCCAGAAAACAATAATCAAATAATGCGAGCAAAATGCA
>CAZSYW010000394.1:0-2289 GCA_964611315.1 uncultured Rhodospirillaceae bacterium | reverse complement strand
GCAGGAACTCGTCCAGGACGACCTGCAGTTAATCGATGGCAAACTGGCCATCCCCAAAAAACCGGGCCTCGGCATCGAGATCAACAAGGACGCCCTGAACCGATTTAGTCAGGACTAGCCATCAAGGCACCACATCCAACGCATTGATGATCACATCAATCTCCGTCGGCTGCACCCACTTATCACCTTTCAACAGGAGGATGCGTCCGTCGGGGAACACATCGTGGGAAGGCCCAAAAACGTTCACGTAATCCCCCTCAAAAAACAATTCCGGTTCACCGATCTCCATTTCGCCCTCCAGTTTCAACGGCACTTTCATCCACTGCGAACCGTTTCGGTAATAAACTCCGAAACCACCCGGTAACCACTTCGGTTCCTCCCCTCCTCCGGAAGATATCCGAATCTCATCATTCATCTCTGGAAAACGGTTGATATAAATAGCATAGCTTCCCTCCATATCCTTCTCCGATGTATAGGCAATCCACTTTTCGTCCAGAGATAAAGTCCCACCCCATTCATTGATGTTGTTTGATGTTAGTTTTGTTTTTTTTGCGTTTTCTAGATCAACTAAATACAACTCACTCAAACCAACCTTTTCTTTTCCAAAACCAAGCAATTCCTTGCCATCGGCGGAAACGTCTGAAATATTAAGCCAACTCATCGGCTCTCCCCTTAATTCAATCTTCTTCTCTTCATTACTTAGAAGATCGTAGACGAATATCTCGGCAACCTTCGGATCACCACGATATGACGCATAATAAAGTTTGTTGCCTTCCGGACTCCAGAAGGGAGTAAAATTTGGTTTTGCACCTGAAAAAGAACTAAACCGATTCCTTTTTAAATCCAAAATTTGTACGTCGTAAATCTGGTTATTGACCACCTCAACTGCAATTTTGCTTCCATCGGGAGAAACCGAAAATTGACCAAACTCCTCAGCCTTTTCAGTAACCACCGTGGCACTTTGGGAACGGGGATCATACATGGTCAGTGTTAACTCGGGTGCAACATACCCCTCCAGAAAAGCTAATACGTTATTCTTCGCCAATGAATACTGAGAATAAATACTCTGGGTCATTAT
This sequence comes from uncultured Rhodospirillaceae bacterium, assembly GCA_964611315.1. Lineage (GTDB taxonomy): Bacteria > Pseudomonadota > Alphaproteobacteria > UBA7887 > UBA7887. Next base: position 1,211 of record CAZSYW010000394.1, on the reverse strand, counting down.
TTTCGAGGGTGTTACTACCTTCGGTTGCGAATCAGGTTGAAATGTTTGAACATTCATCCTTGTTGAAACCAACTGACCGTCCTCCACTGTCACTAGAGTATCATCCCCAAACCAAGTGGGGAATCTGCCGGAAGAAAGCTGACGGGGCTCGCCCCCCTCAACCAAAGGTATACAGTAAACGGAAAGCGCACCCCGAAATACACCCAGACCAGCCGAGGAAAAAATTAAACTATCGCCGTTCATCGCCACCCTAGGGTTAAACAAAACTTCAATTTGATCATTAACCACCCATGTATTCCCGCCTGTTTCCTTTATCCCGACAAAGTCTATCCCTTCCGAGTTACCAAAATAAATCGCCCCATCCTCTCCCCAACAACCACCGTAGTAGGCATTTTTTGCATCACACAATTCCTTCACCAAGCCACTTTCCAACTCGAGCGTCTTGAGCTTTTTCTCGGTAAAAAACCCAACCCACTTTCCATCCGGCCGAAAAAATGGCATTACGGCATCCTTTGTTCCTTTCAACAGTTTTACCCCCTGCTCATCCAATTTTCTCAAGCATAGATAGCGCGAATCTTCAAATATGCATACGTACACCAGTTTGTCTCCACTGGGCGACAAGGCAATCAGTGTCATGGGAACTCCGAACGGCATATCAGTTGGCTTGGCCAAGGGATATTCCGCCGGCACAGGAATTTGAAAATGCATCCGGCCCGTATTCAGTTTTGAATCCGAATCCGAGTTTTGCCCACTCAGTGACGAGGGAGACTTGAAAAACATCAAACCCAACAACACCACGACACACACGGCCAATGCCCACGCAATCGGCTTGGCCAAGTTTTTGGGTTGGGTGGCGGTGGCGGGTTTTGGCCTTGGCCTTTCGTGGCGTTTTACGGTTGTGGGTAGCGGAGCGGCGGGTTTGCCGTCGCGGCTGACTCCGCGCTTCGCCAAGCCGTTGGCCAGATCCTCCAGAACCTGCTGTTCGTTCTCGCCGTACAGTTCAAGATGCTGGATGCCAGCCAACTGATACTGCAGCTTGGCTGGAATTTCCGCCGGCTCAAGGTAAACCGGAAGCAGCGCCTTCTTTTGTTCGGAGGCCAGCATCGCCTCCTTGACCACGTTGTGCGAATCGGTCGAATTGCCGGAAAGCATCACAACCATCACTCGGCAGCCGGCTATCGCCTGTACGATCTGTTCCGACCACAGGTCGG
>CAZSYW010000393.1:0-2300 GCA_964611315.1 uncultured Rhodospirillaceae bacterium | reverse complement strand
CATTGGATCTTTCAGTCAATCGTCCCACCGCATTTGTTTGTGTTCGCCTTAATGATGTAAAGCCCGATGGGTCGTCCACTCGTGTCGCTTATGCTGTGATGAACTTGACTCATCGAAATGGTCATCACAAAGTTCAGAAGCTGGTTCCCGGTAAGCGTTACCGCGTGAATTTTCAACTAAGTGATGCGGCTTATTCATTTGTCCGCGGTCATCGGTTGCGTGTGGCGATCTCAACCACCTATTGGCCTATGATTTGGCCATCACCCGAACCCGTTGAACTAACACTCCATACGAAAAACTCTTCGATAGAACTGCCCGTCAGGCCCAGTCGAGGTGGACCTAAAGTTCAGCCTTTTCTCGCCGCTGAGGAAGGGCCGCCAATGCCGGCTACAATTTTGTCAGCAGGCGCTTCTGAAAATAGAGTTTCCCGTGATGTGTTGAGTGGTCGTGTAGAGGTATTATCAGAGCGAGGTGGAGACAAGGCTGTGATTGAAGAACATGGTTTGGAAGTAGGCGGACGCAAAACTATCGAGCGAATGTCAATCAAAGAAGGTGATCCTTTGAGTGCTGAGACTGAAATGACAGTGGGTAACCAGGTGAAAAGGGACGGATTTGATGTTGAAGTCAAGGCGCGTACTTACCTGACATCGACATCAGATGACTTTTTGTTAACTGCCGACTTGGATGTGTACGAGTCAAAAAGTCGGGTGCTATCAAAACGATGGTCGGTAGCAATCCCACGCCGCGGAATTTGAATTTAAAGCACATCTAATCGAAATTAATGCCTCACAATTAATGAGTGTGCTTTCAGTTTGGGTGACTACTTATGAGCAAGACAATAAAGCGATTTCCACACAACGTTAATAAAATTCAAACCTCTGGATACCAATGCCCGATGGCGTAAATCTATCGGCAACCATTTGGTTGCCTGAAGATGCTGAAACCAACCCCGTACCAGCCGTGCTCGAGTTTATACCGTATCGGCGCAGGGACTTTACGGCAGCTGGAGATGCGTTACATCATCCTTACATCGCCGGTCAGGGGTTTGCAGCAGTTCGTTGCGACATCCGAGGTAACGGTGATTCTGAAGGTCTGTTCGACGACGAGTACTCAAAACAAGAACTAGACGATGGTTATCACGTTCTGGAATGGCTGGCGAAGCAATCTTGGTGTAGCGGTAATACTGGAATGATGGGTATAAGCTGGGGCGGGTTCAATTGTTTGCAAGTTGCTGCACTTCGGCCACCATCACTGAAAGCAATTTATTCGGTGTGTTCAACTGACGATCGTTACGCCGATGATGTTCACTATATGGGTGGCTGTCTATTGAATGAGAACATTTCTTGGGGGGCCACGATGAGCACATTTGCCATGCGCCCACCAGATCCAGATGTAGTCGGTGATCGTTGGTACGACATGTGGCTTCAACGACTAGAAAATGCGCCTAATTTGGTTGCCAAATGGATGAGTCATCCGACTCGGGACCAACAGTGGGTCCACGGATCTGTTTGTGAGGATTACAACTCCATTCAGGCTGCTGTGTATGCTGTGGGTGGATGGGCCGATGGCTACACCAACTCAGTGCTTCGGCTTTGTGAGGGAATCAATTCGCCGTTTCGCGGACTGATTGGACCTTGGTCACATGCTTATCCATGGAAAGCAAAACCTAGTCCTATGATCAATGGACTAAAAGACCTATGTCGATGGTGGGATCATTGGTTGAAAAACATAGACACCGGTTTGATGGAGGAGCCACGGCTACGCGTTTGGATGCAGGACAGTGTTCCACCTTTGACCTCTTACTCCGAAAGGCCAGGTCGGTGGGTGTCAGAAGCTAGTTGGCCCACACCTAATGTCACATCTAGGCGTCTGTATCTTAATGACGAAGAATTGGGTCAAAAACCTAAAAGCGAAAAATTTATTCAACACTGTTCTGAAGTGATTTCTGGCGTAACGCATGGGGATTGGTGTCCATATGGATACGAGGCGGAAATGCCACCAGATCAGCGAGAAGAGGACGGGCGGAGTCTTGTCTTCGATTTGCCAAGGCTGGGTCGAAAAACGGAAATTCTAGGTGCCCCAGTCCTCAACCTAGACCTATCCAGCAACCAGGAGAATACTGTTATTTATGTGCGATTGTGTGACGTCGCCCCTGATGGGGCATCCACGAGAGTTACTTACGGCGTCTTTAATCTAACGCACCGAAACGGACATGAAACCCCGGAATCTCTGGAACCTGGGAAGCGTTATCAGGTTGAAGTTCCCATGAGCAACATTGCGCATGTTTTCCCGCGAGGCCC
>CAZSYW010000392.1:0-2310 GCA_964611315.1 uncultured Rhodospirillaceae bacterium | reverse complement strand
ACCGAGAGGCCAGCCGCTTTCTAGGAATACTCAATGTCGGCATTAGGGATGACAACAATGGGGAGACCAAACACATTTGCACAATTAGACCACATGGGTTTTAGAGTTGAACTGTTGTAATATTTCTTTTTCCAACCTGGTTAACATTTTTTCAAACATCACTTCGCTTGGCCAGTAACCTAGGCATTTTTGCATTATTGCGGGGCATTGGAACATTTGGTTTACTTCGGCAATCTATTATTCATCGTTAAAACATTTGGTGGTCGTTAACATCCCGTAGGGGCTAGCATGGTTAGGGTTATTACGGCTCGGTTTCCCATAAGCTTGATCATAGGCCGATAATTCCTCCTGCCGCAATGTTAGCAGCGCCGTTGACCGCCAGCTTGGTACGGACGGGCCAATCACCTCTCTCGCCCGACGAACCGATATTGCCGGTCAACACTGGTTATGCTTGCGGCCATAGATGCCCTACCAGGCCCTGCGAATGAGGAAATCGCCGCCGGTCTCAGTCAGGCAACCACTACTGGTGTCCAGTATTCGGACGGGAAATCGAGGCAATCATAAGTTCCTGCGTGACGAGGGGTTCTATGGATTGTTCGGCGGGCCAGCGTCGGAGAAGGGTGTGAAGGTACCCACCTCATCCTATAGCGACTGTGCTCATGCTGCTGAGTGGGCTTTTGAGAGTGCGGTCGACAGTTATTGTCTTCATGGCTTCTATCTGATGACTAGTCTTACTGACGATGTAAGCCGACAACAACAGATTCTGCCACTACGAAGTTGACCATTAGTTTTTTTGTTTCTTGGCAAGGTCACGGACTTTCTCTATTACTTTTTCGCGCTGTGGTTTTGCTTGTTCCCAGTCCTGCTTCAATTGCGCTTTTATATTCTCAAGTTCGGGTTTTGCTTGTTCCCAGCCCTGCTTCGCTTGGGGCACAATCTCTTCTTTTACAACACGTGCAACCTTTGCACGGGCCTCTGGGTCATTTGCCAATTTTTGGACTGCGAACTGCACGACTGATTTCAAAAGCAACAGAATGTTTTCCCTATAACGGTTCTGACGACTCAATACCCAGATGTTGATCGCCTAGATGGGACCAGGTCGAACCACTCCAATTGGGAAAGGTGCACCAATTGGGAAAGGCGCAATAAATTAAAAGATAATGTCTTTAGCGATTATAAGCAATTGGTTCTCCAAACGTTTTTGAAAGTGGGATACAAATAGGTAATTGCACTTGTTTGGTAGAAAAAGCCCCCTCCGAGCGTGGCAACGACCTTTGTCGATCAAGATGCGCATGATAGCCTCCCTCAGTGCCAGCCTTCGTTTTGCCTTCGACGGATCCGCTTCGTATGGTAGGATTTGCTAATTACGTATATTTGATAGGTTATCTCCGTGCGTACCAGCTGTTGGAAATTTCTATTTGCTTCGGCGCTGCTCGCGCTAGTAATTCCGACACCCTCCGCGCAGGCCGGCGCCGAACCGCGGGAGGTGAACTGGAAGGACCTCGCGCCCAAAGGTGGCAACGAGCAGAACTATCTGCGCCGGACCTCACCGCTGGTTTCTCTAATCCTCGATATCCGCGGCGACAAGCCAAAGCCGTTGAAAATGGCAGAGGCTCTCGAAGGTGTCATGGTGCGGCTATCTGGATACGCGGTGCCACTGAAGTTCGACGGAGTTGCGGTCGAGGAGTTCTTGCTCGTGCCATATATCGGCGCCTGCGTTCACGTGCCGCCTCCGCCTAAAAACCAGATTGTGCTAGTTAAGAGCGAAAAGCCGATCACGATCCGTGACCTATTCCAAGCGGTAACTGTGACCGGTAGAATGGCGGTAAAGGGTTCTAACACCGACATCACCGAGGCTGGATATCGGCTGGCAGCCATCGAAGTAGTCGATTTTAGTGGCTACCGCCGTATCAAGCGTCAACGCGGCCACCCGGTGACGGTTGAAATCCCGTAAGTCAGACTTGACAAACGGTTCGTGGGCGGGAAAACCACCGGCTGATATGAACCGCGGAATAACCAATAGCACCTAAGTAATTTGCGTGATCTGCAAAGGATTACAGATTGATAATGGTTCAGTTGATAGCGACAGCTTTAATGGTATTCGCGCTCGCAACCGGGATTGCCACCGCCGATGCTCCCAAGGTACTAAGTTGGGAAAGCCTGGTGCCCAGGAGCGAGCCGCTACGCCATCCCTTCCGAGAGCTGTCACCAGACATCCGCTATGACCTGGAGTACCTGGCGAGTATCCGCTACTGGAAAAGGACCGGCCAGATTATCAAGGACGACAAAGAGTTTGCCCTCAGCAAGACC
>CAZSYW010000391.1:0-2323 GCA_964611315.1 uncultured Rhodospirillaceae bacterium | reverse complement strand
CCTCAAGTCGCTTGAAACTGCCCTTTGGAACTGTTCTTCAAGACCGTCGGTTAAAGCTTCGTCAAGACTGGGAAAGAGATGTCCGTAGGTGTTGAGGGTGACAGTTATTGATGAGTGGCCTAAACGTTCCATTATTGCCCTAGGGTGGGCACCGTCAGCTATCAGCATGGCTGCGCATGTATGGCGTAGGTCGTGGAAACGGAAATTGTTTAGTCCGAATGCCTCAGCGGCTGGTTTGAAGGTGCGGCTATAGAAGTTGGAGTGACGGAGGACTTCACCCTCTTTAGACACGAAGACTAAAGCGGTTGGATCGGCCGCTACCTTGCGTTCTTCAAGGGAAATCACTAAACGATCCCGAAGGAATGGGGGGAGGGCTACTGACCGCATATGGTGGTTTTTGGGTGAGGTGAAAATTATTTTCCCGTGAACCTCTGAGAGGGACTCGCGGACCGTCAGGGATCCTTTTAGGAGATTCAGGTCTCTTACTCGAAGTGCACCACATTCACCCGCTCTGAGTCCTGTAAAGGCGGAGAATAGTACCAGTAATTCTGCATCTTTGTCTAAGGTGGCGGCGAAGGCAATGACTGTTTCAGCGGTTTCAAAGCGGGCTACTTGTGATGGTGGTATTTTTGGTGAAGCGATGTTGGCGGCGGGACTTACCATGATGGCCCCGTCTTTTACCGCAGTGTTCAAAATGGGCTTTAAGACGTTTAAGGTGTTCTTAATGGTTTGTGCGGACTTGCCTTCTGCAATCATTGATGCCTTAAATTTTTCTATGGTTCCCCATGAAATGTTTCCTACGGCGAGATTGCCAAATGCGGGAGTTATCCAACGGTTTAAAATGGATTCGTAACTGGCTCGAGTTTTAGGTTTGCAGGCCAAGGTAGAGAGCCACAGTTCGGTGTACTCGCTGAATAGGCGTCGTTGACGCTCGGGGGATATCCATGTACCTCGTGCAATGTCAGTCTCAACGGTTGCCGCAAAGCGATCTGCATCAATTTTTTTCTTAAAGGTCTTAGATCGCTCAATCTTGTCCGGGTCTCGAAAGCGTACCCGGTAACGGCCTGGGCCTCGTTTTTGTACATGTGCCATTATTCCTCTTTCTATTCACCTGTTTCTGTTATGCCGAGCAATTCCTCTGCCTTGTCGGTTAACCATCCACCCGCACGACCTTTAGGGGCGGGGGACAGAAGATCTCGTTTTCTGGACTGGGGAAGGATGCCTCTTGTTTGAGAAGTGCTTAGATGGAGTGCTTCTGCAAGTTTCACAAGGGGCTTAGTTTCTCCAGAGTTGACAATATCTACATAGCGGGCGGCTTGCTCTGCGTAGAAAAGGTCATTTCTGCCAGTTCTTCCAACGCGCTTCCATTCAAATGAAAGGCCTTCGGCCCAGGGACGAGTCTTAACTGCGGTTGGGATTTGAGAAAGCCCTCTTTTGACAAGGCGATCAACTGCGACTTTTCGAAGCATTGTTGATGAAAGGTCTTGGATGTTTGAGGGGTTATTTGATTTAAAGCCCAGAGATGAGCTGGTTGTCTTTTCATCAATCCATATTTCAACATGTGCAGCCGAGATTCGTATTTCGGTAACGATTGGGTTTTTGTCAATATTCTCCAAACGCAAGACTGCCCTCCATCCGGGAAGCTCCTCAATATCCATTATTAAGTGGCCATAGTTTTCTTGAGGGTGAAACTGGCTGGCAACAGGCATTTCTGAGTGGTCTCTGTTTGTTCGTGTCACACATTCATAATAGCCGATAGTTTGACAGACTATCAAGTAATGATGAATAGTAACAAGCTTCTTTCAATCGAAGACTTAGCAGAATACCTCGGAATACCCAAGCGAACGCTCTATGCGTGGCGCTACAGAGGAGAAGGACCAATCGGTTACCGACTCGGCGGTTGTATTAGATTCCGACCTACTGATGTAGAGGAATGGTTAAGTAACCATCGTGAAGGTGAGTCACCTAATGGCTGACCTTCAAGAAAATAGCAAGTGTTACCAGATGCATAAAAAGACGGACGCCCCGGCTGTAATCCGAGGCGCCCTGACGCATCACCAAAACCGCACTCAGCAGTTAGGTGGAGCGATGGTTTGAGGTTACTCCGTCATGTTGGCAGTAACGAATCTCGGCAAAGCCGTGAGTACTTTAAACTTCAGACACCTGTGACACAACACAGGCGGGGTGCGCCCGCAACAGCGCCGGACCGAACTCAGAGACGGTAAGCGCTGAGGGAATGCCGATCCGAACTAGCAGGCACGAGAGAAACCCCCCGCATCTATTCAAGGCAGGCCCTCTAGGTGATGAGTACGAGGAGGTGGTT
>CAZSYW010000390.1:0-2325 GCA_964611315.1 uncultured Rhodospirillaceae bacterium | reverse complement strand
GACACAATGCGTACAAAAGTCCTCGCAGGAGAGGCTTTGTTTCGTTGTCAATACTACTCCAACAAGTGCTCAAAACATCTTGCTCGGTCCAGTCAGGGAATACGCTGGGACCTTTTTCCCAAAGCTTGCTGATCAAATCGTCGCACGGGTTTTCTCGGCGCTCCCTGATGATGGGCATCAACATAGCTTCCATAGCCTTCAGTGCAGCTATTCCGTTTTGAGCGATTTTTGATTCTAGAGAGATCCCTTTACCTGCATGCAACGCCTCTTTCCAAGCTGCGCGGACTTCCATATGAACTAGCAGTTCCGCCAGAAAAGACTCGTCCGTCGAGTCGTAGCCTACAAAACCGCACCCGATCAAAAATACAACAGCGTTAGCGTAATTCGCACAAAGTTCGGCCCGCCCCTGTTTTACAAGTCGCTTGCTTACCTGGCGGCAGATTTCGTTTGCCCGCGCCCGAATATCTTCTGCGAAAGTCTCGCCAGTGAGTTTCATATGCATCGAGTGCATGCGCCGGTGATCACGACCTTCGAGGTTTAGTAGATGCCTACCCCAGAATTCAACATTGCCATCCCGAAGAGGAATGTCACGCCAAAAGATGGCTGAGTCTTTAAGTATTTTTGCTACCTCTGCATATCCAGTTACGACCCAAGCATCTCGTTTGTCGCTCCAATAAACGCTACTTTCACCTATCCACTCATCAAATGATGCCGTTACCTCTACCTCAAGGGGGCTATGGGCTCTTTGAGAGTCAGTTGTGTTTGGGGTTGTCATGTCAAAGCACGCTTTGAATTAATCTAGATACCCCCAATCTGATCAGCCTAATTCAGTGTGATCAACCCCTTATGTTGGGCCAGTTCGTTCAGGGCCTTACGCAGGTGCGCCAGGCCATACCCCTTCTTCCACTTCATAGCTCGCTCATAGTTGGACCTCGTCCCTATGACCCCTAGGCAAGGGCCACTGGGGGTAGGTGGGTATTCCTATGGTGCGTCCTTGGGAAAGTTTAGGGTTTGGTAAGAAACCACATCTGGGTTCACATTCAGGAATGCTTGAAGGGTGGTTTGCAAATGCAGACTGCACGGGAATTCATACTGCTAGCTAAATGAAGGCCTACTGGAATAACTACCCATTGTCGCTTGACCTCATGGCCGAAAATTCGTCCATCGTTGCTGGTGGCCAACTTTATAATAATCGAACAATTCAAAGACATCGTCGGTAACAAACCGATATTTGCCCTTTTCAGGTGGATCTTTAGGCCCGTCCGCCGTTGAATACATCCTATCCAGAACAGCCTTCAGGCGGATAGTACGGCCAAAGCGCTCCGTGAAGAACTTATCCATCACCGTGCGCAGATCCGTCTCGTAGCCGTGGTGCATGATAAAACTATCGTGAACCGGCAAGACGGCAGGTTTGGAAGACAGTTGGGCAAAATGCAACAACACCCGTTCCGCAAGCTCGCTGTCGATAAATTGCAGGTGCGTCCCCCCGTCAGAATAGAAGGCATCGCTTATGGGTTTGTGCTTCTCCCGAATGGCACAACTTAACTGACGCCAAGTCATGCCGGTTTCCCGCAGAACCAACCCATAAGGCGGACGGGTCAGTTCGTGCTTGGCATTGACCATGGCATTAAATGCCTTTTTCACTAGGTCCCTGTGTTGTGGTGCAAGGATGCCGTCATAAGGGTCATCAGGCAGATCTCTGCCAGCTTCGGCATAGAGAATGGCCGGATGCAGGCCGCTGTAATCCAATTCAACAGTGCGTTTGCTGTTGATCAAAAGACGACTGCGATAACGGGACGGGATGGTTTGCCACCAGCCACCATAAAACCGACCACCACGGGTAAATGTCGTATCGGTGAATACACGGTAGAGGGTGCGATTGGCTAAATTCACATGAGGATCTGTACCTCGCTTCCGTTCCTCTTTCGATTTTAGTTCTACCTGCATGGTATCGAACTCAGGATCGGTAAGCTCCAGGTCATACCAATTATTCAGCAAGACTTTGTTGATGCCCTCCAGACGTTCACGCATGGCAATGGTTGTTGGGGTGTCTTCGTAATCAATCAGTTCCTTGGTTGCCGTTGGCCGTCTACCATCACGGGAGGGATGCTGGATGGTTTGCTGAACCCTAATCAGCTCATTGTCTTTCTCGGGAGGGATGAGTACAGGCAGAATTATGGAGTGAGATCCACTCAACAGGTCGAGAAGTTTATCCGTGGCAATGTAACGGGTCAGGAAAAGACCATGGGCCCCTAGCGAGACCCCCTTCTTGGCTTCCCGGAGAAAGCCCAGGGCAATCATGCCCACATAGGCACGCTATACAAT
>CAZSYW010000389.1:0-2329 GCA_964611315.1 uncultured Rhodospirillaceae bacterium | reverse complement strand
ATCGTGTGCGCGGAACACTGTCCTTGGGCCACTGCTCCAGGAGGGCCGGCCCTAAGTCGGGATCAGTGGCTGCTGCGGTAGCTGCGCATAATCAGCATTAGCTGGAAAGGGACCCGCCCACACACGGTATTGGCCTTTAGCCATATTCCGGCAAGGTTTCAGGTAAGGTTTTGAAACTTAACCTTTACGCAAGACAGTCTAAATTATTGATTATATTGAATTCAGTTACTGAATGGCTCCGAACTAGAAGTCCATTTTTTTTGAAGTTTTATTTTTTATAATTTGAAAACGGAATGCCATCTCTGGCGAGTCCACTTGACCAGGAACTTCTCAAGAAACAGTGTACGCTAGATTGAAAAATCTATTTGCAGTTCGGGAGAGGCCTTGCCAAAAGGTTCGACCAAATATTGCTCCAACCACCCGTATGGGACGCGCTGGGTATTTTTTGTATTTCTATACATTTGGTTGACCGTGCCCTACTACGATAGGATTCCGCAACATAAGACTCGATAATATCATCGTCAGCGCCGACAAAGTGTATTTGCGGAATTTCCGAAAGCTGGGTAGCAACGTCGGCTGCATTTAGCGATCCGCTGAGCTGAGATACGTTATTCTTCCGGTGAAGTATTACGTGATCTAAATTACCAGCAATCGTTCGAATGTTAATCACATCTGAACGGCGGGCAGCGGCCAATATAGCTACCGCGCCGCCGCCTGAAAAACCGACAAGCTCAACTGTCTCTGCTACTGCTGCTTTCTTCGCCCGATCAATTACCCCATTAGTGGAATCAATTACTTCCTGGGCAAAGCGATGACTAGTCCAATAAGCTTGCAAACAGGAGGGATTGATGCCGACGCCGATATATTGGCACGGTCGGGCAATGTAGATCACCGATGGCGCTCGGTCTGCAACGGCGAGTTTTAGGCCAACTGGATTATGCGGAGTTGGGTCAGGCGAAACCCGGTAACGACTAATCCAGGCAAAACCATCACCCTCAATATAGACCCTGAGTGGCGGCCTTACAGCAGCTTCCGTGGCTTCGCCGAAGCGATAAAAGGTTTGTAAAGCAAAGACGCCCTCTTGAATAACCTGCGCCTCCATACCGGCACGGTTAGCTAATTTCCGTGCATCGTCCCGCCGGTCTTTTACACTCGCGCAGGCAGAGAGAGTCATAGCCACGAGCAAAAGAGCGCTCAAGAAGTTTACTGGTTTATATAAATTCATCATCCAGCTTTTACTTAAGAACACCCAAGCTAGATGGAACAATCTGAGGCAATGATTAGGTCTAATTTCAAAATGTTAGTGCATTTGGAATGAATTTATACGAGCGGGACACAATCTACCTGCAGAGCTTAAACGTCTTCCTGCCTAAAACGAAATATGGCCCCGCCATTACAGCAGGGCCACATTCCTGAATATCGATCTATATGTCGTATTCGGCTTTAGAAGTTGACCTTGGCCCGCATACGACCGGTATGAGCAACATAATTATCTTTGAGGTCAACATCGTAATCTACGCTGAGGTCCAAACTACCATCATCGCGCGAATAAGTCAGACCAGCACCAAGCGAGCCCCCTAACTCTTCAACATCCACGCCTTGAGTGGTGAAAGTCGCGGTCGCACCGGTGAACCTGGAGACTGTGTCCGCATTATCCGCTGAAAAATCATAGGATACGCTGGTACGGATTTGCGGTGTCATCGTACCGCCCGTCACCGCGTAGGAGGTTTGATAGTCCACGCCAAGGATGCCAACCGCCATATCCAGATCTTCCGGATCTACAACCAAGTTCAATACGCCAGCGCCGGTTTCGGTGAAGCTATCGCTCTCGAGATGAGTGTATTGGAATGCCGCATTAGGCGTTAAAATATGCTTACCGTTGACCATTGGCATACCGCCCCCAAAGCGCATAGTATATTGATCGGCGTCATAACTGCCCGTGGCTTGCAAGTTCAAACCGCTAAAATTGATATCACGGCGGGTATCCACGTCGCTATTACCAACGCTTAGCATACCTTCGAGATAATATTTGTCGGTCGTATAACCAGCGTAACCCGTAAATTGATAGCTTTCGATATCGGTTGTGTCATTCTGTAAGCCGTCGCCATCAATATTGGTATCGGAATAAGTGAAGCTTAAACCAATACGCGTATTATCGTTAACCATACCGTCGACACCGGCAGCCATGCCCCAAGTTGAGCCATCATAGCCAGCGACAGTAGCGCCATCTTCATCCGCGGAAGCATCCTGATCAGCACTACTAACGAATGGACGGAGCCATATTGACCTGCTCATGGCGCCATCACCGGCCGAGAAACCGCTATGACCG
>CAZSYW010000388.1:0-2334 GCA_964611315.1 uncultured Rhodospirillaceae bacterium | reverse complement strand
TCGTTTGGTATAACCCCGCAACAATTGAATCATCTTCTAGTAAACACTCCTGCGCTCCCAGACGCATTGTGCCGCCCAAATCATCTGAGACATCACGCCTTTCGATCGAGCCTTGATCTGTCAACCACTCGGTGACCAGAGCGATAACGGGGTCAGGGCAATCCGAGACAAACTCCGTACTGTGCGCACCAGCCAGGCCTGCCTGATGTCGAGCACACTCAATCACCGCAATCTGCAAGCCCAAGCAAATACCGAGGTAAGGAATCCGCCCCTCCCGAGCATGCCGAACCGCCGCAACCATTCCCTCTATACCACGCCCACCAAATCCTCCCGGAATGAGAATAGCATCGACGCCATCGAATGACTCGCTTCCTTCCTCGACAAGCGTCTCTGAATCTACATAACGCACAGCCACCTTGCATCCGTTACGAATACCTGCATGAACCAGGGCCTCTGACAACGACTTATAGGAGTCGGCCAACGCTACGTACTTTCCTACCATCGCTATGGTTACTTCCCGTTTACTTGACTCCATGACTTCAATGACATGGTCCCATTCACTCAAATCTGCCGACGAACCAGACAACTTGAGGTGGCTAATAACAATTTTATCCAGGCCTTGCTCATGATAAAGCCGGGGTATCGAATAAATGTTATCGACATCTCGTGCCGAGATGACGGCGTCTTCTGGCACATTGGTAAAAAGTGCTATTTTTCGACGCTCCTCATTCGGCAAAGAGTGGCTAACCCTACACAGCACAACGTCCGGCTGTATACCGATGCTGCGCAATTCCTTGACAGAATGTTGTGTTGGTTTGGTCTTTATCTCACCCGTAGTTTTGAGTTCAGGAACCAGCGTTAAATGAAGGAAAATCGTATTGTCACGCCCCAATTCCACACGCATCTGCCGAATCGCCTCGAGAAAGGGCAGGGATTCGATATCACCGACAGTCCCACCAATCTCGACTAGTGCCACATCATAGCCCGTGGCCGCCTCGGCAATACATTGCTTGATTTCATTCGTAATGTGGGGAATAACCTGCACCGTTCCCCCAAGGTACTCGCCACGCCTCTCTTTACGGATGACCTGATCATAGATTTGACCGGTAGTGAAATTGTTTGCTCGAGTCATCGTTGTTCGAACAAAGCGCTCATAATGGCCCAGATCCAGATCGGTTTCTGCTCCGTCATCTGTCACAAACACCTCGCCGTGCTGAAAGGGACTCATGGTGCCTGGGTCGACATTGATATAGGGGTCGAGCTTGATCAACGTAACAAGAAATCCACGAGACTCAAGCAATGATCCCAACGACGCTGAAGTAAGCCCCTTACCTAAAGACGATACAACGCCGCCTGAAACAAACGCGTATTTAGTCATAATGCCGGCGACCAGTGTCGGGCGATAATGCACAAGAATGCCGCACCGGATAAATCTGTGTCGCACCGTTGCCTATGCAAATGGAGGGCCCATCACTATATTTTTCTGGCATGACGGCTGAGTAGGCTACCACCTCCGTCACCCAAGAACAATAATCAAACGACTTTAGGAATGACTATATCCATGATCCCTACGAAGCATGAGATCCTCCAGACAAATTTCAACGCCCTCGTGCCCCACTGCTGCCGCAAAATCCTCAGCCACTACTACACCGGGTATACCAATCGCTACACCATCTCGATAGATCATCGGCAATCGTCGCCGTTCCCAGGGCGGGATGTGCCTTTCCTGAAAAATATTTCTAAGGCGTCTGTGATGTTGCTCACCGGTCGGTTTTAATCTCGCCCGTCGCCGTAACCAGGACAATTCGAGACGATTTGACCACTGAGGTTTGATCCGTAAAGACCCCTCGTTACTAACGCGGGTATGAAATCGAAGCCCTACTCCTGGGCATTGAATCGGGGTTCGGGTAGTCCAATTGATGGAGTCAGGCAAGGGCGCCACTAATTGGCGGGGCAGCAGATACAAATACGCTCGAAAACGGCGAAATTCGGTATCGGGCCAGGCGACACGCACGTTACCATCGCCACGAGCTAAATTGGCCTGTCGCCATAGTTCATCTAATCGCTTAGCACCCGGTGATTTGTAACCATTGCGGGACATCCAATATCTAAGCAAATTAAAGCGACGCCCAACCGATAATCTCTCAAGGCGCACAAGTTCCATGCAACCATGTTGCCCCAGGCAGCAATGGGCCGCGGGCTCCCACAACTCGTCATAGTCTTGACGCGCAATTTCCTCGAGCAATTCATGCGCCTGACGGAAATGTCTCGCAGCTCGATCAACGCTGCGACCACTGGCAGGCCAACGCACCACCAAAGGGCGAATAATTTGAT
>CAZSYW010000387.1:0-2338 GCA_964611315.1 uncultured Rhodospirillaceae bacterium | reverse complement strand
CTGCATAGGAATAAACCCGAGTCCGAATACGTAACGCAATACGACAACTGTGAATTGCATCAAAACCATAAACAAAGCAAACCACGCCACCACCCGGCCTAACCGTTCATTAAAAAAATCAATTGAGTGAACAACTGTCTTTATTGAGAACATTCGGAAATTTCCAGTCCGACACTTAACAGCAAGGAGGTTAGGGCACTCGCAAATTTTTTTTATTTACGAGTGCCCACTTCAGTTCGTAATGGTGAACTCGACTATTCTTAGGAATACTTGAACGGTAAGGACCTCGCATTCATGTAGCCCTCTTCACCAATCTTGGCCCAAGTGATAGCCTGCTTCCGATAGGTGATGTAGCTGTCATAGACACGCTTGGTGAATGCATTGGTATTACCAACGTCACTTACTACCTGACCGGCTACCTGGCCGATCTGGATCAACATATCTCGCGGATATTTATGTAATTTAACGCCGTGTTTCGTGAGTAATACATTCAACGAACCCAAATTGCGGGCATTAAATTCGGCAAATTGATTGTGAGCCTCCGCATCAATCACTGTACTCACCAATAGTTGTTCATCTTTCGTCAAACTAACCCAGAGCTTTTTGTTCATGGCATAGCTACCAGTAGTGCCGGGCTCGTGAAAACCCGGATAAAAATAGTGCTTGGTGATTTTGTGAAAGCCAAAAGCAAGATCATGCCATGGACCCACCCATTCAGCAGCGTCAATTGCACCCGAAGCCAAGGATGGATAAATTTCTGCTACAGGTAAATTTACAACAGTGACGCCGAGAGCACGTAAAACTTCGCCACCAATTCCGGGCATACGGAACTTTATACCCTTGAAATCATCTATTTTTTCAACGGGTTTCCGATACCAGCCACCCATCTGGGTGCCAGTACTATTACCCAAAAACCCTTTAAGGCCGAATTCTGCTGAAATTTCGTCCCACAATTCTTGGCCACCGCCATATTTCATCCAGGCAGCATGCTCTGTTCCTGTAAATCCGTAGGGCACTGCAGTAAAAAAATTGAATGCCTTGTGCTTGCCCTGCCAGTAATATTCCGCCGATTGGTACATGTCAGCATCTCCGGCGCTGACTGCATCAAATACGCCAAATGGCGGCACCAATTCACCACCGCCATAAACCTTGACACTAATCTTACCACCAGAAAGTTGTGTAATGTTGCGAGCCACACGCTGGCCCGAAGTACCTAGTCCTGGTGAATTCAAAGGCCAGGACATTGCCAATTTCCATTGTTTTAAGCCTTGGGAAATGGCTGGTTTGGGAAAGTTAGATGCGGCGACCGCAGCAGTGGCAACACCAGCGGCCGTCGCACTTCGAATAAATGCGCGGCGTTTCATAGGATTAGCCTCCCTATTCCATTTCAATTATTGGGGTACAGCCCACTGCCACACCCCCACAGATCAGCATTCGAACTCACATTCACCCATACACTGATCCGCGTTATGTTAAACCTTAGTCGTCTCGCATCAGGGACGCAACTCATTCACAGAGAAGATAGATTTTACACAGAGAAGATAGATATTAACTATGACATCTCTAAACGGATCATCGTCGAGCAAATTCAATTTAACCTATTCTGCTGCCTAGTCTTGCCCCTTACCGCAGCTTCGCCGTATGAAGGCCGCAGTCATTTACAATTGAGGTCAAACACGGTGTCATGCAGACAAGCGCAGATCTGAAAGTACCTGAAGGCTTTCAACCTTTCCCTAAGGACCAAGGTTTTACCGATCACATAGGACCACTTTATTGGTGTGTCTCCGATGGAGTCGGCGTTATGGGTTTTGTGGTTAGTGATATTCACATGAACCCGGCCAGGATTTGCCATGGCGGCGTAATGATGACGTTGATGGATATGGCCGTAGGCATGAACGTCCAACTTGCGGCCGAAACCGAAGTTTTCTCGCCGACCATTCAAATGAGTTATGATTTTCTAAAGCCTGCCTACAAAGACGAATGGCTGTTCAGCGATATCAATTTCCGCCACACTACACGCCGCATGGGCTTTGCCTCAGGCTTGCTGATCGGACCCGAAGGGCCCGTCATGCGGTGCAATGGCATTGCCAAATTACCGAACGCCAATGATAAACGGTTTGCTCAAGCGGAAGGCGCAGCCGCCTTCAAACGATCCTTCCCCAATACATGAAACGTCATCAGGAAAAAAATTATGCAACTATACGACATGCAAATGGCTCCAAATCCGCGTCGCGTTCGGGTTTTGTTAGCAGAAAAAGGCATCAAAAATGTGCAGTCAATACATGTAGATATCGCCAAACGGGAACACAAAAGCGACGACTACATCGCGAATATCAAC
>CAZSYW010000386.1:0-2342 GCA_964611315.1 uncultured Rhodospirillaceae bacterium | reverse complement strand
TTTGAAAACAACGACCGACCTGGTGTCATGTTAGCTTCTGCCGCAAGTACTTACGTCAAACGTTATGGGGTATGTTTTGCAAAACGGGTGGTTGTTTTTACAAACAATGATGAGGCCTATCGTACAGCCCTAATTTTTAAAAAATTTGGTATACATGTGTTTTTGATCGATGTACGTCCGGAGTTTAATGGAGATTGGCCTCGGAAGGCCAAGGCGGCTGGTGTCGAAATTATTTTCAGTAGTGCTGTTACCGGTACTAGAGGACGCCGTAAGGTTAAAGGTGTGAACATTTCGGCCTTTGGTATAGACGGAAAATTAGGTGAAACGCGTCACCTCTCTTGTGATCTTTTGGCTGTATCCGGAGGTTGGAACCCGACTGTTCATTTATATTCACAATCGGGCGGCACGTTAACTTTTGACAAACAAAGGCAGTGCCTGATTCCTGACAAAGCTGGACAAGCCGTTAACGTAGTAGGAGCAGCCAAAGGCACATTTGAGCTTGAACGCTCCCTAAACGAAGGCGCAAGAGAAGGTGCTAGAGTGGCCGAAAATCTGGGTTTTTCAGGTAGTGGAAGTGTTCGTTCAAAATCGAAAAAAGTTTTGGAAAATGAACAACCGCTTCACCCTAAATGGCTTATTCCCTCCCTAAAGCACCCGGAAGGTGGGCCAAGTCACTTTGTTGACTTGCAGACAGATGTTACCGTCGCTGACATTGCTCTGGCCGCGCGCGAGGGCTACGATTCGGTTGAGCATTTAAAGCGCTATACGACCCTCGGGATGGGCACCGACCAAGGCAAAACTGCCAACATTAATGGTATTTCTATTCTTTCCGGTATCCGGGGTGAAGAACTGCCTTCAGTCGGTCACACGACATTTCGTCCGCCATACACGCCGGTTACTTTTGGCGCTCTTGCCGGTAGACAAATCGGCCAGTTTCTGGATCCGCTACGACGTACTCCCATTCATCATTGGCACACGCGTGCCGGGGCTGTATTTGAAAACGTTGGGCAGTGGAAGCGGCCCTGGTATTATCCTGTTTTGGATGAGGATATGAATGATGCCGTTGTTCGAGAATGTCGATCTGCGCGTAAAAGTATTGGAATTCTAGATGCATCAACCCTTGGTAAGATTGAGATTAAGGGTCCTGATGCTGCAGATTTTCTCAATTTAATTTATGTCAATAGCTGGAATAACCTGGAAGTTGGACGGTGCCGTTATGGTCTAATGCTAGGTGAAGACGGGATGGTTATGGACGATGGTGTTACCTCTCGGATGGCTGAGGATCGTTTTTTTATGACGACAACTAGTGGTGGTGCTGCGCGTGTCTATTCTTGGCTTGAAGAGTGGCTGCAAACGGAGTGGCCGGAGATGGAGGTATACCTGACCTCCGTAACTGAAAATTGGGCAACAATTACCTTAGTTGGACCTAACTCCCGCAAACTTCTCGGGGAACTCACTGACGATATTAATCTTGATTTGAAGTCTTTTCATTTCATGACTTGGCGTGAAGGCAAGGTTGCAGGGGTGCCCGCGCGGGTTTTCCGGGTTAGTTTCACGGGTGATTTGTCATTTGAGATTAATATTCCTGCCCGCTATGCGATTAGTGTGTGGACTGCATGTATGACGGCAGGTGAGAAGTACGCAATTACACCATTCGGGACGGAAGCCATGCACGTTCTAAGAGCTGAAAAGGGGTATATCGTCGTTGGTCAAGAAACGGACGGCACTGTTAGCCCAGGCGACCTGGGAATGGAGCGAATGCTGAGCAAGAAAAAGGATTTTATTGGTCGCCGATCCTTGGCACGTGTCGACACTTTAAGGAGTGACCGTAAGCATCTAGTGGGTTTGGAAACTGAAGATCCATCAACTGTACTACCCATTGGCTCCCAAATTGTTGCTACGACTAAGAAACGCCCGCCCATGGATATGATTGGCTATGTTACTTCCAGTTACTATAGCCCAAATTTAAAGCGTTCCATAGCTCTTGCACTCGTCAAAAGTGGTCGTAACCGACATGGAGAAAGGGTTTATTTGCCAATGGAAAACGGAACCATCTCTGCCTTGATCCGTGATCCCATTTTCTTTGACCCGGAAGGTGAGCGTCTAAATGGATAATAGGTACTTGCGTCAGGGACCCCTCGATCATATTCGAATATCGGCCGAATTGGAGGCAGACCAAGGTGGCAACGAAGCAACAGTTGTGCTTGAGGATCGTGGCTTTCGAGGCCAGATTGTTTTACGAGGTAGGGTGTCGGATGCTGCATTTTTTGATGCAGTCTCAGATATCACTGGTCTTAGGCCATCAAAAGAAACCAACGTGGTAACAGGCGGGCCTGGCTTTC
>CAZSYW010000385.1:0-2343 GCA_964611315.1 uncultured Rhodospirillaceae bacterium | reverse complement strand
CGCTCCACTGCTGACGGAGTGACGCTGTCTGCATGCATTGCCAGCGTTCGGATGCTCTCCTCAATCGTGGTGTCGCCTGGGGATGTTAACTTTGCAACGACATCAAGGACCTCAGCGCTGGGCGCGTTACCCAGTAACAGTGCTAAAAGTCGATATGTTCCGGCGCGCGCTGTCTCCCCTGCGGACGCGGCATCCACCGCATCGTCAGAAAATGATTCTACCGAGGGAACGCTGTCGGACGCGATCACCAGACGTCACCACCTTTCCCTTAAACGCTGACTACCGGGCCGTTTCGGCACATGCCAGACACTATACGTTGATACTGTCCGATAGACGGCGACTGGTCAACCAGGATGGGTTGATTGCCAACCCTATGTCGTGTCTTCAGTCTGGCCAAAGCCCTCATCCACGTCAGGTTCGGAGGTGTTATTATCAGCCTCCTCGACCGCCTCTTTGTTCTTCGTTGGTTCCACGCGTTCGTCAGAATTTACGATTGTCGGTTCCTGTTTGTCTTTGATCATGCCCTTTCCGACGTGATAGGCAGTTTTCACTACCTTGCCCAGGCCCATCTTTGCAAAATTTTCGTCGTAGTCGTTGAGCCCATCTACGTTGGCCAAGACAGGGTCGCTTTTCCAAAGTTTGCGCAAAGCCGCTTTTTTAAGGACTGGCGGGACGCTAGTCTGAAGGAAAGCAGTAAAATCCGAATCTGCCGTAAGACTCTCTACAGGAGGGAGGTCCTCGGGCTTGAGGGGCGGGCTCTCTTCTTGGGGACTTGGGTCCCTTGAGGATGATGCTGACGCCTCGTTACCACGCGTCGACTGTGTTTGACGCGCACCAAGTTTTTTGCCAGACCATCGCCGTAATCTGTTGGGCAGGCTCCTATCCATACCTTTTTCCACCTGTTTCAATTGGTGGCAAAACCTTTTTTTCTTTTCTATGAGTTTGCCGTTGGCGCTTAGCAAAGGGCTCCTCGACATGATGGGCCTCTACGAAATGACCCACCAGCGCAAGGACTTCAGGAGGCATAGGTACTTTGTCGGCTCGTTCGTCGCCACTTATCTCGTAATCTGCTGCTTCGTAGGGGCATGCAGTGACCAAGAAAGGCGTCGGGTACTCTTCGTCTATGCTCCGCAATACAACGTAAAGGGATGGCTCAGGCTGAGATAAATTTGTTCTGTAACCCTCAGTTTCCTTGCGATACAGAGTTAATGGTAGGTTCCCGGCATAAAACCGCGTCCATTGCGGCCCGCGACCCATTTCTTGCCATTCCGCAAGCTCTTTTGCGCCTGGGATAACGGCAACTGCGTGCCAATCGTGGCTATGCCATGGGTTGTCAATTAAACGACGCTCCATCACCAGGCCAAGCGTAATTTGTTCCTGCTTATCCATTCCCCGTCCGGGCTATTCTATCCGACCTGAGCTAAAAAGTCCTCAGCATAGGCCAAATCCTCGGGAGTATTTACATTGAAGAATGGGTCGATCGGCTTGGTAGAAAAGTCGACAATTCCGAGTTTGTAACGGGCGGTCCACACGTCCACCTTTCGGGTATTGTCTACAAGCATTGCCTCACGTAATTCGGAACGTTCGCACACGGGCCAAAGGCCGAAGACGGGGTGGTGGCGCCTATTAGAGGTGGCACACACTAAGCTGGCTCCCAGCTCTATTAATTTATAAAGTTTTCGTACTAAACATCTGGGAATAAAGGGTGTATCGCTTGCAAAAGTGGCTATATATTCACACTCTGGTGCGTGCCGGGCGGCCCACTCTAGACCGGTCAGGACACCGGCGAGTGGTCCCGGGAAATCAGAAATCACATCTGGCGCCACCGGTAGCCCATAAGATGAAAAGCGGGATGGGTCGCCGTTGGCATTTAGGACCATCGGTCCGACTTGATCTATAGTTCTTGCGATAGCCCTTGATAGGAGCGTCTGGTCACCTAGTTTTTTCAAGCATTTGTCGCCGCCGCCCATTCGACTGGAGCGCCCACCCGCTAGAAACACTCCTGCGACTTTACTCTTCATCCCCTTCTTTGCTCGCTTTTCTCTGTACGTTGCGGGGTTCGGACGGAATTTCACCAGGCTCAACGTCGTAAACGATCCGGTGGGTTCCCGATAGTGCTATAAAGCGTCGGCCCTTTGCTCTTCCAATCAAGGTTAAATTTGCCTGCTTTGCCAGTTCAACCCCCCAGGCCGTGAAGCCCGATCTTGAGATCAGGATGGGGATTTCCATTTGAACCGCTTTAATCACCATCTCGCTGGTTAATCGTCCAGTGGTGTAAAGTATCTTCTCGTCGGAGCTGAGCCCTTCTCGGTACATATAGCCCGCAATTTTATCGACCGCATT
>CAZSYW010000384.1:0-2352 GCA_964611315.1 uncultured Rhodospirillaceae bacterium | reverse complement strand
GGTCACAAAATTGCTATTTCTGCTTCCGGAAGTGAAGAATTCCCCATGCAAGATGGCCTTTGTCGGCACCCCTCACCCAATTGTCCAGTCCGCGGAGCATGGTATCCACATAATCCCGACCCGATAAAGCCACAATTTCATCATATCGCCCCTCGAGTTCCTCTCCGACACGTGCGTAATGTGTCCGCATTTGTTCCAGCTTGGGGGTGATCGAAATCTCCTCGAAACCGCGTTCGTAAAGTTCTGCACGGTAAAAGGCAAACGAACCAAGAGATTCCAAATGAATGCGGTCCAAAATCGGTTGCAAGACGCCATCGGGACAATCGTCCGCCTGCATCGGGTCCGTAAAAATGAGTTGCCCGCCCGATTTCAATACCCGAGCAATCTCGTCGAGTACCCGAGGCCTGTTTCCCGAATGGAGAATAGCATCCTGAGACCAAACATAGTCGTAAAATTCGTTGGACCGGGGGATATCTTCAAAACTGCCATACATTATTTCTATAAGGCCAGCGTTCCCAGTCTCCAGATTTTTTTGCTGGTTCAATTGGTTTTGGGTCCGACTGAGGTTAAGGCAATCTACACGACAGCCGTGTTTGCCCGCCAAGTAGCGCGCGGCGCCGCCATAGCCGGCGCCGAGGTCGATTACGCGTGAGGCACTACTCAATCCTGACAACTGCCGAGCCATGGCCTCCACGGTCCGGCGGCTCGAAACGGCAATATCGTCTCGGTCCGAATTGTAGAGACCGATGTGGATATCTTCCCCACCCCAAACATTTTTGTAGAAGGCATCCGCCGCAGTAGAGTCGTAATATTCCTCGGCTCTAGCAACGGCCTGGGATGCGTCATCAGGCATCAACATGCTCCTTTTCGGCTACATGTATAAAGAAGTCAGGTTCGGACTCTTGATAGGTTTCCTGGAAATCACCGTAGGTCTTTACCCGTTGGAAACCCACTTCTTGCATTAATCTCCGGCTATAGGCCTTGCGTAATGGAAACATGTTCAAGTGAAACTCCGATCCGTCAGGAAATGTATAACAGAAGCGAGCAAGGCCCTGGTCCACGTGTTCCGGTGAGGCTGAGACCCTTTGTCCGCAATAGTAATATTTGTGGCTGCTTTCAAATCCGTGATCGAGAATTCGGTCGTAATTCCTCTGATCCAGTATCAGGATGCCGTCCCACTTCAAGGCGGCATAAAATTCAGCCAGCGCCCGGCGCCGGTCCATCTCGTCGTGCAGATGGGTGAAGGAGTTGCCCAAACAGATAATGGCATCGTACTTCCCATGCACGTCCTTGTTCAGCCAGCGCCAATCTGCATGCACTGTTTGCAGTACAAGTTCCCGTTTGCGGGCGTTTTCAAAGGCCTTGGAAAGCATCTCAGCATTGCCATCCGAGCTGGTTACATTGAAACCCGCCTGCAACAACTGGATCGAATGAAATCCGGTACCGGTGGCCACGTCTAGGACATTTTCCTTACCGCGGGCCTTGAGGATATCGATAAAAAATTGGCCCTCACTTTCGGCCCGAGCGTTCCAGTCGATCAATTCATCCCACTTCTCAACGAAGGACTGAACATATTCTTTTTGATAATGATCCGTTTCCCTGGTTTGCAACGGATCACCACCAAAATCCTGGTGTTCCGGATAGATCTTAGACATTTGCTCCTCCCAACTACTGCCCATCGCGGACCTCGGCACGTATCAACCTTGATCGTTACATCTACCGCAGTGCAGTCAGTGCAACGCCGGCCCCACGACCCTAGATTGATAAACACCTTATAAATTCA
The DNA here is from genome assembly GCA_964611315.1 of uncultured Rhodospirillaceae bacterium. Lineage (GTDB taxonomy): Bacteria > Pseudomonadota > Alphaproteobacteria > UBA7887 > UBA7887. The sequence goes on along the minus strand of CAZSYW010000384.1, from coordinate 569 downwards.
CGTGGCAGTTTAAGGTGCGTGATAGACAAACCGGTTTGAAACGGTGTTAGGCCCATTAAGCCCATTATTCTTGTTTTTTTTCCTCTATAGAGCAGCCAAACTCACTCAGTAGAACGAGTGCTCCCCATCCGTGACCGAAGACCAGGGTGGCAGCATTTGCACTCTACGGGCCAAATTACCCGATTTTCCGCTCTCGTTAGCAATCATAACCTAACGTTCTCGGCCAACAGTTTCAACCTCATCCCTTCTGGGACAAATGCGCGTGAGCTCCGACTCTCAAAAATCCAGGGAACAAAGGGATGTTATATTCCAGCTTGTTCCAACGCCCTGTGGTCCGTAGCATACTAACGGACCAATAACACAATAAGAAAATTACGGAGCAAGTCTTAGCATGGAATTCGGCATACATTTCTTTCCCTCCGTGGGGCCGACTCAAAAGTCGGGCGCCAAGTATTTCGAGGAATGTCTGGGCCTGGTGGACCGTTGCGACGAGCTCGACTTCCGGCACGTGCGCATCGTTGAACACTATTTTCACCGCTATGGTGGCTATAGCCCGAATCCGCTAATAT
>CAZSYW010000383.1:0-2355 GCA_964611315.1 uncultured Rhodospirillaceae bacterium | reverse complement strand
AGATATCTTTTCTCATTGAGCCGCGATGGCATATCCCCGGGCTACGGAAATGCGATGAGCTTATTGAAGTCTGCAGCTGCATCGCGCATAGTTAATGCCACTGGATGAAAGTTTTTCGATTAAAACGTGATCTGACGAATGACGCCCGATTAACCAACGGCGGGGCGGGCATTTCATCGAACAGAGAATTTACGGGACCGACCCCGATACCAAAATGACAGTTGCCCAGAAGCCATGTGGAGACCCGTGTGTCGAGCATGCCGACCTATCGGCTGGGCGCCGCGTTCTTGAAATTGAAGGCAAAGCTCTACTCAAATTAGGGGAAACACTCGGAGAAAGCTTCGCCTTGGCGATCGAGAAGCTGTCAACGATAACTGGCCGGGTAGTGTTTACCGGCATGGGGAAAAGTGGCCATATTTGCCGAAAACTGGCAGCTACCATGGCCTCAACCGGCACACCTTCCCTATTTGTACACCCGGCCGAGGCGAGCCACGGGGATTTAGGCATGATCACCCGTCAGGATGCGGTTCTTGCACTCTCAAATTCAGGGGAAACAACGGAATTAAATGACATAGTCAAATACACACGTCGTTTCAATATTCCTTTGATTGCCGTGGTTGGCCGAGCGGGCAGTTCTCTTGGTAGCAACGCCGATATTACCGTCGTGCTTCCAAATTGTCCTGAGGCGTGTCCCATGGGCTTAGCGCCCACTACGTCAACTACTATGGCGCTGGCACTAGGAGACGCAATGGCAGTGGCCCTCCTGGAGCGGACATCATTTTCGACCACGAAATTTCAAGAATTGCATCCGGGCGGTAATATTGGGCAACGTTTAATCACGGTTAACAAAATCATGCACACCGGTGATAACATGCCTTTGGTGCAGGACAACGTGCTTATGGCGGATGCAATTCTGGCAATGACCGCCAAGGCCTTTGGGTGTGTCGGAGTAACAAACGATCGAAACCAACTATTGGGAATCGTCACTGATGGCGACTTGCGCCGTCACATGGCAAACGATCTGCTACGCCGCAAGGCTCGCGATGTCATGACCGTCTCACCTAAAATTATTCATCCAAAAGCGTTGGTAGCCGAGGCGCTGTGGATCATGAACAAAAGCGCGATTACTAGTCTATTTGTCACTGAGGATGATGAGCCTAAAGGAATTATCCACGTCCACGATTGTTTGAGATCAGAAGTGGCGTGACTTTAGATAGGCGAACTAGGCGGTATTAGCAAATGAATGCCAACAAAACATTTAGAGGCAACAATGGTTGCTGATCGCCCACAGCTAATGAAGCGCTGGCGTATCCGCAGACAGACCAGCGCAGATCAGATGCGGGCTGAAGCCAGCCATCGAAGGAGAGTGGAAGCTCTTAAGTGGTTACTTCCTGCTATCGCGCTTGCCCTTACTTCTATCATAGGTTGGTCCTGGTTCAATCCATCAACAACGTCCTTCCACATAGACTACTCGCCGCAAGATTTTGAGCTTTCAGGTCAAGATGAGATGCTGAATCCTCGATTTTTCGGAGTCGATAATCAAAAGCAGCGATACACAATAACCGCCGAGGCGGCTATGCGCTCTGCAGCCGGGAACGAACAAGTGTTCTTAATTAAACCTGCAGCTGATATTACCGTCGAAAGAGGCGACTGGCTTGCACTCAATGCTGATCAAGGCATATACGATCGAGATAGCAAAACCTTAGCCCTTAGTGGGGCAGTAAGTCTTTATGCCGACAATGGCTTTGAAATGCACACTGACCAAGCGGAAGTTGATCTCAACAGCGGCGTCATTGAGAGTACGTCAGCCGTCCGCGGACAAGGTCCCTGGGGCCTCCTCAATGCAAATGGTTTTAAATATGCACACAAAGGCGATATTATGCATTTCTATGGGCGCCCGACGCTCCTATTGTACCCTGACCCTTCCGGTTCCGTGCCATGAAGCTCCCTGCCCAAATACTTTTAATGAGTTGGGTTTTGTTGGTTTCGCTGGGGCACCTAGTGGCCTTGGCCCAATTTGAGGATAATTCCGAAGCGCCGATTGAGATAACTGCTGATAGCATGGAATGGTTAAACGATGAGAAGATAGCGATAGCCCGAGGCAATGCGGACGCCGTGCAAGGAAATTACACGTTGAGCGCCCACGTTCTCACGGCCCACATGGCAGAAGCTTCGCCGGAAGATTCTAGTGCGCCGTCCCGGATCCGTCGCATCGATGCAGAAGGAAATGTTATCCTCACCACGCCAAAAGAAACCGCACGTGGCATAACAGGAACCTATGACCTGGAGAAGAAAACGGCAGTCCTAGTCGGATCCGTGGTGTTGACACAAGGTGAAAATGTGCTGCACGGGCAA
>CAZSYW010000382.1:0-2362 GCA_964611315.1 uncultured Rhodospirillaceae bacterium | reverse complement strand
CTGGAAACGAGAGCGCTTCGACTACCAATTCTCGATCAGCAGGCGGTAGTGCTTCTAAAACCCTTTTTTGTTCGACGGCATCGAGCTCCTCAAGCACCTCTGCTGCATCATCTGTGTCTAATTCAGCAAGATGAGTGGCAAGCATTTCCGGTTCAATTTGCTCAAGCACCTCATCAAGAACTTGGTCATCCAGTTCTGCCAACATTTCTGGATCGAGCTCTCGCCCAAGCGCATGGACTAGGGCATCTCGGAGCCCTGACGGCAAAGCCTCCGTGAGGTCCGCAATATCTGCCGCGTGAAGTTGGTTTACCAGCACCAAGGCATCAGATGCCCGATCATCTCGCAATGCGTCGGCGACTTTATGCACCAGTTCCGCCGAAACAACACTCACATCTTGAAGGGCATCATCAGCCATAACAAACTCCCCTGATGCTCTGCCTTACTTGACACCCAAGCTACTCTCTAGACAACTGAAATGCCGCCCTTATCAGCAGAATGACATGTTACCCCCAGCGACAGAGCGCTAGGGGTACTCTGGGCAAGACAAGGTCAAAACCAGACCATATTTGCACAATTTTGGTGCGGTCGAGAAGACTCGAACTTCCACGGGATTTCTCCCACAGCGACCTCAACGCTGCGCGTCTACCAGTTCCGCCACGACCGCACAATTCTGTTTTCCAACCCTAGTTCCCGTCTAGCGAGATAGCAAATCTCCCCTCCGCGCGCAACACGTGTTAGTTTTGACAAATGCGCATTATCGAATGGAAGACCAGCAAATCACTAGTGCCTTACAAAAGCTCGGTGGAAGCCATGGAGCAACGGGTCGCCGCTATTCGGACGGGGATGGCACCAGAGCTCGTCTGGCTCCTTGAGCATCCACCAATTTATACACGAGGCAGCAGCGCTAACGAAGGTGAATTATTGCGCACTCCTCGATTTCCCGTCTTCCATACCGGGCGTGGGGGCCGCTACACCTATCACGGCCCAGGCCAACGGGTACTTTATGTAATGTTAGACCTAACCCAGCATGGATCCGATGTCCGGTCTTACGTCAACAAGTTAGAGCAGTGGTTGATTGATACCCTTGCTGAGTTTGACATTAACGCTGAACGACGTTCGGGCCGGATTGGCATTTGGGTACCAGGAGGCGACGGACGTGACTTGAAGATAGGGGCAATCGGTGTCCGCGTGCGCCGGTGGGTAAGCTTTCATGGAGCCTCCTTAAATGTGGCGCCTGACCTCGAACATTACGGTGATATCATACCATGCGGAGTGAGGGATCAGGGCATAACGTCAATCACGGCACTCGGTGTAACCCTGAAAATGTCCGACGTTGACTCTGCGCTAAAATATACTTTTGAAAAACATTTTGGTATGACCATGGAAGTGGCGACGTAGTAGTTATAATCCCTGCCAATTTCAGTCTGTACAGTTTAACTACTCTTGACTCCCGGGCTCCAACTCCAGAATGACCTGGTTAACAGACAGATTATCACCGACAACTACTTGCACATCAGCAATCGTACAGTCGCGCTCCGCACATAGAACGTTCTCCATTTTCATAGCATCAACAATGGCCAACTCTTCGCCTGTTTTGACCACATCTCCCGCCTGAACCGCAATTCGGACCACCCGACCGGGCATCGGTGACAAAACATACAAGGACATGTCGACAGGTAATTTCTTGGGCATTTCCGCCATCAGTGCCGCAGCTCTTACACCTCGCAGCACCACATGAGTCGTCGTACCTTTGTGGGTAAGCAAAAACCCACTGAGTAATCTTTCAATTTGTACATGCACACCGCAACCGTTGACCTCTCCTGTAAACAACGGCGACCCCACAAACCACTTTCCTGTAACCCGGATCAGCTTTCCATCCAGCACTACATCACAGCCCACATCAGTCACCTTCGCAGTAATTGCGTGCTCATCCTGGCCTATTGATATCACCCAGTCCGTAGTCGGACGGTATCGACCTCCGTCGGATCGTCCTGATATCCGGGCACCGCGTGAAACTTCATAAGTATGCGCCAAAGCACCGACTGCGATTAAAACATCTCGGGTAAGATTAGTCATCTCGCCGGGGTCGAAACCATCGGGGAATTGTTGACTAATAAAGTCAGTGCTATAGGCGCCATCCTTAAACCGATCTCGACCCAGTACAGCACACAGAAAAGAGATGTTACTCGCGACACCACGGATTACGAAAGAGTCCAACGCAGCCACTGAGAGGGCAATCGCTGTTTGTCGATCCGGTCCATGTGTGACCAACTTAGCTATCATCGGATCATAAAAGACAGATATCTCATCCCCTTCTTCAACACCGTTTTCGAGCCGAACCGATTTCGAAACCTTTGGAGTT
>CAZSYW010000381.1:0-2363 GCA_964611315.1 uncultured Rhodospirillaceae bacterium | reverse complement strand
CTAAAAGTACGGGTCGGATGGCGCACGTCGTTCAATTGGCGACCATGTTTCGCTGCCGCCTCTTTAATCATGGGCGTTTCAATTAAACGGTTATGTAGACCACTTGCTAAATCCAGGCCAAGCTCTAGGGCGTTTACGAGAACGTCAACCCATGTTTGAGAGATAACACCCCCGCGATTGGCAACGCCAACGATTAGCGTTTTTACCCCCTCAGCTGCAGCCTTTTCTAGGGACATATCGGGAATTCCTAAATCAGCGTTGCACCCTTCCAGTCGCATTTGACCCAAACAAATTTCAGGCCGCCAATGAACAACGCCTGCCGCTGTCTTCGCCGCCAACTGATCAGGAGCATCACCTAAAAACATAAGATAAGGAGAACTAACGGACATTAACTTACCCTGATTATTGCGTCTCTGATAAGGCTGGCATTAGAATGCACGAGATGACCCTTTTACTAGACTTAGCTACGAATTCGTTTGTTTTTTGGATCATACAGGGGTCGGAGCGATGCGTCAGCGCGGTATTTCACCCCCGCCACTCCAATTTCAAATTGTCCCTCTGCAATAAAATCATCACTCACACCATCTGCGTTAGAAACGTACCCTAAACCAACGGCTCCCCCTAACGCATGACCATACATACCAGATGTCACATATCCAGTCACAGCACCATTACGAAAAATCGGCTCATTATGATAGAGAAGTGGCCCAGAATCATTAAGTTTAAACTGTACCAGGCGTTTTCTGATACCCTTATCGCGTTGACGTAAAAGCGTGTCCTTTCCAATAAAGCCGCCCGGCTTATCCCAAGCAACAGAAAAATCTAGCCCTGCTTCCAACGGTGTTTCCTCGTCAGATATGTCATGCCCCCAATGCCGGTAGCCCTTTTCCATTCGCAAAGAATTTACGGCGTGCATACCAACATGTTTAAGGGAGCCTTCAGTCACATTGTCTAACAGAAATTCGTATATACCAACGGCGTATTCTGTCGGTATATAAAGCTCCCAACCTAGTTCGCCTACGTAAGTAATACGCGACGCCCTAGCGCTAGAATATCCTATCTCTATCTCGCGACTAGTTCCAAATGGGAAGGCGTCGTTGGAGAGATCATCCGGAGTAAGCGGTTGCAAAAAGTCACGTGCCTTAGGCCCCATAATGGCCAACACCGCATAACCCGAAGTAACATCTGTCAAAACAACTTGAGCATCATCCGGTATATGATTGCTCAACCAATGAGAATCACGCGTTTGAGAGGTAGCGGAAGAAATAATTAAATAGTCGTCTGGAGCGAGCCGCGTAACTGTCAGGTCTGCTTCGATACCACCTTTTTCATTTAACCACTGACTATAAACTATCCGCCCAGGGCTCACTGCCACATTGTTAGAACAAACTCGGTTAAGTACAGCTTCTGCGTCAACGCCCTGAATGCGGTATTTTGCAAAAGACGTCATGTCCATCAGGCCAACATTTTCACGAACCGCCATGTGTTCGCTTGCTGAAAAATCAAACCAGTTTTGACGCGTAAAACTATATTCATACTTGGGTGCTGAACCATTCATTGCATACCAATTGGGTCGCTCCCATCCACCTGCCTCACCAAAGCAAGCGCCTTGCGTTACGTGCTTTTCGTACAAAGGTGTGCGGCGCACACCACGCGAAGTATTATACTGATAATAGGGCCAATGTACCGCATAGAGTAGCCCAAGGGTTTCCTTTACTCTGTCATGCAAGTACCTCCCATTGGACTGGAACGGCATATTACGGCGAATATCGACACTATTGAGATCCATTGGTGGATACCCATCACGAATCCAGTCTGCTAAAACCTTCCCTATACCTGCGGCCGACTGAATCCCTATGGAATTTAGTCCTGCAGCAATAAAAAGGTTTTCTACTTCCGGTGCCGGCCCAAGATGGTAGCGATCGTCCGGTGTAAAACTCTCAGGCCCACAGAAAAATGTCTGGATACCCGCGTGTTCGAGCGCCGGCATACGCTCGATAGCTTTGACAAGCACCGGCTCAAAGTGATCAAAATCATCCGGAAGTTGATCAAAGCAAAAATCTTCCGGAATTCCTTGCCTCCCCCAGGGCTTCGCTACTGGCTCAAAGGCTCCGAGTAAAATTTTACCCGCATCCTCCTTAAAGTAGCTCCAAGCATCATAGTCACGTAACACGGGTAAATCCGGTGTTACACCCTCAAAGGGTTCAGTAACGATATAAAAATGCTCGCACGCGTGAAGCGGTACATTGACACCGACCGTGGCTGCCAATGTCCGAGTCCACATGCCACACGCCAGTACTACGTGTTTTGCGCTTATCTCCCCTTGATCGGTTACAACTCCACGTACTTTGCCCTCCTCAACC
>CAZSYW010000380.1:0-2365 GCA_964611315.1 uncultured Rhodospirillaceae bacterium | reverse complement strand
ACCGCTCAAGGCCTTACCCTTATGTTAAGTATCAATTCTAATTGGAATCAGCGATGAACCCCCAAGCGGATCGCTTGCGGCTCCGTCCTCACAAACAAAGAAAATATCGACAAATATCACGAGCGCTAGGGGATAAATACCGATCCTCCTGACGCAGGTAAGCGCAAACAGAAAACGAATCTCAAACGATGGAAGTGCTTTCTATTTAGGTAATTTAGCTTCTTGCACCGGCACTTTGCATGGGGGCAACGTCAAGCTCCTACGGCATAATTTTACTGCCCAACTATGACGGATACCAACGTTCGCCAAACTAACGCGAATGCCCCTCAGCGAGGCTTTCTCGATAGGCCCTGTAAGCAGCCTATACATAGTGTGCCCATCTCGGACGACTTTAGAAATTTCAGTTTTGATACCTGGGTGCTTAGAACCGAGGCGTTGCGCATTCGCTTTATCACGAAAACTTCCCATGACGAGATAAATGGTCGGTTCGCTCGATTGAATGTCCAATGTTTTCGTCTGTGTGACAGTCAAAAGATCCTCATAATGTTCCGCCTTAACCAACCCACTAAAATCAAGCCCGCGTGATGGGAATGTTTTTTGCTGCAAGGCAAATTCCTGCATGGCCGACGTCGCCCTGTCCCGTGAAACCACTCCATCGAGTTCTGTAGACTGTGTAGGCTTGCCGGATTTTAACATGCCTGTCTCCGCAAGATTGACGGGGGTTAACGAGGTTCCGGCAACAGTTTTCTCAACTGTCTGTTTCATTGCGACGGACCCCGGCAAAGTCTTGTCAAAGCCTATAGCCACAACGTCTTGATCAGTCCCCGTCAATTGCTCTGGCAGTTCCCAGGCCGAAGCCATAGCCGCCCAGGAACTTTCAAAATCGCTACCATAGTCGACACAAATTTCTTTACCCCTGAGCATACGAAAAGTTGCGCAATTCTGGTTCATCACAAGTGATAGTGCATGATCACCGATGCCCTTTCCCGAGAACAGGTAGCTAACACCTGTCGCTGTCCAGGACGCAATTTGGTATGTCGACAGAAAACATCCACCCGTCGATAAGCCAAGCAAAACTACTAGCCATACCCTCCAAGGCATTATTTGTTTCCCTGTGATATCCGCGATCTTGTACACCGCAATTCTCTACCTAAGACGAACTAATGCGCCTTGGCAAGTAAAGTCCTTAACTTACTGTTAATTATTATTCAGCCGGCGGCAAGTTTAAACGGATTTGGAGCTCCTTTAAGTGACGCTCATCAGCAGCTGCTGGTGCACCCATCATAAGGTCTTCAGCCTGCTGGTTCATTGGGAATGCCACGACTTCTCTAATATTCGGTTCATCTGCCAAAAGCATTACAATACGGTCGATCCCGGGCGCCGAACCACCGTGGGGTGGCGCACCATATTTTAAAGCGTTTAGCATACCGCCAAACTGGGCCTCCACCTCTTGCTGTTCGTATCCTGCAAGCGCAAAGGCTTTAAACATAATTTCGGGGCGGTGGTTCCTGATTGCACCAGAAGATAGCTCCACGCCGTTGCAGACTATGTCGTACTGATAGGCCTTAATGGCCAGCGGATCCTCACCTTCCAAAGCATCCAAGCCTCCTTGGGGCATTGAAAAGGGGTTGTGACTGAATTCCAGAGTTCCGGTTTCGGTATTCATCTCATACATTGGATAATCAACGACCCAGCAAAAGCGGAAGGCATTCTTTTCTACCATGTCCAGTTCGTCACCGAACTTGAGACGGGCCTTACCCGCAAGTTCCGCCGCATCGGCCGGCGAACCCGCGGCGAAAAACACAGCATCCCCGTTGGACAGCCCAGTTGCCTCGCGGATAGCAAGCACACGTTCGTCATCGAGATTTCGGGCGATCGGGCCTTTCCCACCGCCCTCTTCAAAGACGATATAGCCGAGACCCGGCGCTCCTTCTTTGCGAGCCCAATCGTTCATATTGTCGAACCAACTGCGCGGTTTGGCACCTCCACCGGGCGCTGGTATCGCACGTACAACTGACCCTTTTTCGATAGCTCGCGCAAAGATTTTAAATTCAGACCCCTGGAATGCCTCGGTCACGTCAACAATTGCGAAAGGAATTCTGAGATCTGGTTTATCTGATCCATATTTTAAAATCGCTTCATCGAAAGGGATCCGAGGAAACGGCGGCTTGGTAACGCTACGACCATCGGCAAATTCCTCAAACACATCTGCTAACACCGGCTCCAACGCGGCAAAAACGTCCTCCTGCGTCACGAACGACATCTCGATGTCAAGTTGATAGAACTCGCCGGGAGAACGGTCAGCCCGGGCATCTTCGTCTCGAAAACAAGGGGCAATCTGAAAGTAACGATCGAAGCCTGCGAC
>CAZSYW010000379.1:0-2374 GCA_964611315.1 uncultured Rhodospirillaceae bacterium | reverse complement strand
TATATTGCAAGAGCATACATGCCACGTAAGTGCGTAGTGAAATCTAATCCAAAATTTTTGTACAGATGTAAGGGCAGCTCACAATCCGATTTCGTCAAAAGCGTACCCGCCGGCATCTCCGCGGCCAATTCACGGTAATTATATATTTCACCATTTGCGATTAAGCTTATGCCATCGTTGTCTCTAAATGGCTGAGCACCGGTCTCAAGATCAATGATGGCAAGACGTCGATGAACAAGTGTTGCTCCACCGACAGTGAGCCGGCCTTCACCGTCGGGCCCACGGTGTGTTATCGCAGAAACGAGGCGGTCAACTATCTTTGGTGAGGGGTGAGAACCATCAGTCGACACAACCCCAGCGATCCCGCACATCACGGAGCAACCGAGTTAAAAAAATCTAGATACTCGCTCACAACAGTTGCCTCGTTGTAGGACTCTCTGTAACGCTTCCAACCAGACTCTGCTAATTCCTTTGCGTATGCTCCAGTCAGTTTCTTGACCGATTCCGCCAAAGCACGCGCATCGTCAATCGGAACCAACAAACCGTTGACCCCGTGGTGAATCAGTTGTTGAAGGCCCTCCGACGCCGTCGCAATTACTGGGACATGTTGAGCCCACGCTTCATGAACCACGTTCCCAAAAGGTTCAGAGCGTGATGGGCAAACCAAAATATTCGCAGCAGAAAACAGAGGGGCTACATCATCACGCCACCCCAGAAACCGGACACGTTGTTCTATCCCAAGCCGCCTTGCCTGGGACTTTAGCACAGCCTCTTCCGGCCCCGTTCCCGCCACCCACAGCCAGTGGTCCGGCAAAAGCGCAACTGCTTCAAGGAGCACATCGAAAGCCTTATTCTCATGAAGTCGACCCAACCCCAATAAAAGTGGGGCATTTTCAGGTGTCTCCAGCATTCGTCGATCGAGCGGCGGCATCCGCCGCTCTGAGACAAAATTCGGAAGATAGTGAGAGCATTTTTCCGGCCACCCAAGGCCACGCACATAATCGACCATGCCCGGGGTATTCCCAATCAAGTGGTCACAGCTTTGAAAATATTTGAGTTTATAATATCCGCCCAAACGCCCCACATGTACAAATTCTCTTCGTAGCAGGAACTTGGGGCAAGCGTGCGAGGCACGACTCATCCAAGTTAATACGATGTCAGGATGCCAATCCCGAATGATATTCCGTAGTCCAACACTTGTTCGAACATCAAACCAACGCCGAAAAGACAGCGTATCCGTTCTAACACCACCGTCGACAAGTTGGGCTTGCCTAGATGAATAACCTCTAATAACGACTCGCTGGTTTACGTTTGCGCGTTCGAAAGCAAGTGCAAGTCGCACAAAAAATTCCTCCGCACCTCCATGTTCAGCACCTGCCATAAGCTGCAATAATCTCACAGCTTCTCTCCTGATCGACGAGCAAGATCTACCTTAAGATGAGATATCAAAGGATAAAGTGCTGCCATCAGCGCAATTACGAAGCCCCAACGCCCCTCACGGTAGCCCTTCCGAAAACAATAACATTTGATGAAGCGACCTAAACTCCGACGGATTGTCCAGATCATCGGTGGCATTTTTGCACCCGATTCCAAAAGGTCCACACTTCGAGAATCTGTATACCTTCTCAAACGATCCAACATGTCATTAAGATCCCGGTCCACATAATGGTTAATGGGTGTCGTTAACCACCGTTTCTCGCCAAAAAGCGAAAGACTCGGATGAATTCGTTGCCCACCCCAGCGCTTGGCCCCCCCGCTTGAAAGCCCTGGGGCAGCCCTCACACCCCAGGAGCCGCCCCACCCCTGTCGAACTAGGCGCTCCCCTATGTAATTATCAAATGGAATTAAAAAATAGCCCGGCTCTGCAGTCGCGATCGTTCCACGAATTTCGTCGAACAAAGCAACTGGAACACGTTCGTCTGCATCGACTTCGAGGATCCATTCGCACTGACAGAAATCCAAACCAATGTTACGTCGTTCGCCTTCCAACTCCCATGACCCTTCAACTAGGCGATCGGTAAAACGACTAGCGACGGCCCTCGACCCATCAATGCATTTATCAAGCACCACAACTATTTCGTCCGCCTCGGTGAGACACGACAAGCAATCTTCAAGTTGTTCTGCCTCGTTATGTACAACCACCAGCACAGAAAGACCTGGTCTAGAAATCATGCTAACCGTTCTCGAAACGTCTTATGCCAAAGTTTAATCGCCGCCCCCTCCACAGCATCCACTGTGAGGGAATCCATTAGACTGCCAGTTATTCGATGGTTGTACCCAGGTTTACTTACTAACTCATCATAACTTTCTTGCGTACGCACTATCGCTGAGCGCGAACCCCAAGGCGCATAATTTTCCTCTCGACTTGGCCCAA
>CAZSYW010000378.1:0-2377 GCA_964611315.1 uncultured Rhodospirillaceae bacterium | reverse complement strand
TCAAATCTTCGCGGGAGATCAGGGGAGTGTGGACGGAATAAAAGGAAAGATAGGCGAAGAACGGCTTATCTTTATTTGCCATCATGAATTTTACAGTTTCACTAGCCAGTCGATCAGGAAGATGTTCTCCATCCGGGCCATCCTTGAGGCGAGGATTACCATAAGGTGAAAAATACTTTTTGCCTCCGTAAGGCCCCCCTCGATGATGTCCTCCCATGTTTACATCAAACCCTTGATCCTCCGGCCAAAACCCTTGATTGCCCAAATGCCATTTGCCGGCAAAGAACGTTGCGTAGCCGTTTTCCTTTAAGGCCTCGGCGATGGTGAATTCTTTCAATTCTAGTTGTCGGGTATAAACTGCAGGCAAGAGCCTTGTGTTGCGTCGCCATGCACGTCCTGCCGGGGCGCCAATGTAATCAGTTACGCCCGTGCGCGTTGGGTAGCGTCCGGTCATGATACTGGCGCGGGTAGGACTGCACACCGGGCAGGCGGCGTAAGCATTGGTGAACTTCATGCCGGTTGTGGCCAAGCGATCGCAGTTGGGCGTGTCGTAAAATGAACTGCCAAAGGTTTTCAAATCGGCCCAACCGAGATCATCAACAAGGAAGAAAACAAAATTGAGCGGCTTGGATTTCTGTTCTGCGCGGGTTGAGACAGGGAATAGGATCGCAAAAAAAAGGAGTAAACGAATTATGTTCATGGATGAGGCATTGTGCCGGTGGCACAAGGTGGGTGCAAGCTTGAGCTAACGTTTCGGAGCGTCTTTTGTTGCCCCGATAGTTTTACGCCAGTCGATGAGCTTTTTCAGGAGTTCGCGACGTTTCTGGGGGTTTTTAGAAGCCAGGTTAGTTGACTCCCTTGGGTCATTCTTGAGTTGATACAACTCTACGGAGTTATCGGCAAAGTTCTCAATTAGCTTCCACTCTCCCACGCGGATGGCTCCGCTGGACCGGCCTCCCAAGAAATGAGGTTTTTCCAGTGGGTAATGCCAGTACAAAGCATCGCGTTTGGGAGCTGCTTTAGGATTCTTCCAGGTTTGCAACATAGAAATACCGTCTAGAGTTTGACTTGAATCTGGTTTTGTCTCTATTGCTTTCAGAAGTGTCGGATAAAAATCCACATTGGTGGTCGGTTGGATTGTAGTTTTTCCTGCGGGTGTTTCACCCGGCCAATGGACAATTAATGGAACTCGAATTCCTCCTTCGTAGAGCTGGCTTTTACCACCCCGAAGAGGGGAATTAGAAGTAACATTAATCTCTCCCCCATTATCACTGGTGAAAATTACAATAGTATTCTCAATCAGCTTAAGTTCTTTAAGTTTTGTCATGATGAGACCGACGCCATCATCAATACTTTCGAGCATGGCTCCCAAGTGTGGGTTGTGGTCGCCTGCCCAATGGTTAAGAGTGTCCCCTTCATGGCCGGAATCTTTGCAGAGATAGCAACGATCACGGGTGCTCTTACCGGGTTTATGTTTCTTGCGGTATTTGGCCACAAGATCCGGGCGTCCGTTAAGAATCGTGTGGGGCGCATAATGTGCCAGATAGAGGAAGAAAGGTTTGTTTTGATTTTGTTCAATAAAGCCGACGGCTTCGTGGTTGAGTCGATCAGTTAGATACTCGCCTTTACCCAGCTTATTAATCGGTAAATCAATCCAACTGATGGGTTGAGTGCGGAAAATATAAGGGAAAAAATTTGCGCCGTTACCAACTCCCTTAATCTCGCTTCCAACATTCCATTCAAAACCATGATCCACTACTTTTTTGGAGCCGTGATATTGATAGCCGGAGAGATGCCACTTACCGATCATCCCGGTGGAGTACCCGTTTTTACTTAAAATTTCAGGTAGTGTGACATGTTTGGTGGGGAGGCCATTTTCTGAATTGGGTCGCAGATAATCAAGGATTCCCACACGCGCAGGGTATTGCCCTGTGAGTAATGCAGCGCGATAGGGGGAACAAACTGGTGCGCTGGCATATGCGTGTGTGAAGCGCAAACCTGATTTTGCCAATCGGTCAAGGTTGGGGGTTTCGTTGAATTTGATTCCTGCGATGGTATGCCGCAACTTTGCAACAACCTCTTTTCTCCCTGTTTTTTCAGCTTTTTTCAGCCTCTCATATAAGCCTTGCCGGACAACTTCCGCTTCCTGATAACAGCCAACGTCGGCATACCCCAAATCGTCCGCAAGTATGAAAACGATATTTGGCCGTTTTTCAGCTTTTCGGTCCGCGGCCATGAGCCACGAGACGGCTAAAAACACTATAATAAAGGCGCGGGGAATCATGACAAGATGAACGGAACAAGCCGCCTCAGATATTGACGATGGCAAGCAGCCCGGTGGCTTTTGGATAAGCCACAACACTGAGAGAAAAGGTCA
>CAZSYW010000377.1:0-2382 GCA_964611315.1 uncultured Rhodospirillaceae bacterium | reverse complement strand
ATTGGCATTCTGGCCAGCATGCTTCTCCCCACCTTGGCGAAGGCCAAGAAAAAGGCCAATCGCCTGAAATGTTCCAGCCAAGTCGGCCAATTGGCCAAGGCTTTCACCGGTTCAGCCAATGATCAGGATAGTTTTTTCCAGTGGGAGATGACTAATACGGATCTAAATTACATCGCTGATACTGCCAACGAAGAATTGGGGATTCTTTCTCAGCGTATGATCAATGCTGGCCATTCTGGAACCAAGGCATCGCACTCCTACAGTTGGGGAATGTTCAAGCACATCGAATACCTTTGGATTAATCCCAATGTTCGGAGTTCACTGGATTCCTCCCGATTGCTGCATTCCCCCTCAGATCCTAAAACTAAGCGTAACAACGGTCTAGATCAGAAGAATGGAAAACTGAGTAATGGCCGATGGTGCGGGCAAAAAATGCGCACTCGCTATAAGGTCAATACCAATGCGCAAAGCTACAGCATCCATCCCGGAGGCGACAGTCAGAATGGCAACAAAATCCTAGTAACCACTCATAACCTTATGGGTGATACCTCTGCCGCCGGTTACCAGGCTAATGCCAGTTACCTAATGATGCGAAATCGGCGCGAATTCTTCGATCAGGGAATCTGGCTGTCGGCATCCCAAATTGGTAAGACAAATGGTGATGGCAATGAGTACATCAGCTTCGTTGGCCCCACTACCCCCGGCAAATGGGTAAGGACTAGAAATAGTAATGGCAGCAACAAAAAATCATTCGACGTTAAAAAGCAGCGTGCCTTTGGCGGCCTAGATGCCGGACAGGGTCAGGTGGCACTGGCCGATGGATCAGTCGACATGACTGATAATTCGGGGTTGCAGTCAGCAGTCAAGGCGCACGCGGAGGCTACAGGTGGGGTCAATTCCAATCTATCGGAGGTGTTGATGACCTCTTATTGCCACTAACAAGAATCCAAGAGAAAAGAAAGGGCGGAGGTCCACTCCGCCCTTTCGCTTTTATATGGAGGAAAGTCTCGTCTACTCCTCAGCAGCCTCATCGCCATCGATGGTGCCTTCTTCTTCGGGGCTTTCATCGGCTGGCGGAACATAATCAGACCCTGTTTCGGTCTCTGATGAACAACCAATCCCAAAGTTTAAACACCATATAAGGCTAGCAATAACAGCAAGAGTTTTATTTTTCATAGATAATAGTAGGGTTATCAGCGCGGCAACACGCAACGCACATCAATCTAACCGCACATCGGATTGCAGTCAAAACCAACTTCCATCGGTCTTCTCCCGATAGGCAAAAATCATCCGCGCGAAAGGGCTCTGGCATCTGGGCGGCTCTATAAAGGTGAAACAGTGCCGAGGCGCAGTTTGCTCGTCGTGAGATCACCAACCACCACCCGATTGGCAAGATCATTTCAGGGGTGGATTAGGGTAGCTCCGTGATGGCAATCTCCCGGTACCAAGCCTCGCTCGGCGGTCCGCCATGAATCTGCAGCGCAATTACCCCCACCAGCGGGATCTTCAGATCCGGCTCGGTGTAGTCCACCGTCAGCGTACCGTTGATGTAAAGTCGGATGCGCCGGCCTTCGCAATGGATCTTATAGCGATTCCAATCATCGGGCTTAAGCGTCTTTTGGAAGACCGCCACATCGGCCCGCGCAAGCACTTTGATCCGGCGCGATTCGTCGTACAAACTGCCCCACCAGCCCACACCCATGTCGGCCTGATACCCGCTTACTTCGTGGTGATTTGGAATCCGCTTGGTTCGAATTTGAATACCCGCATTCGCCTTCGGCCCACCGAGCAGTTTCACTTCCAGCGTAAGAACGAAATTTTTATAGGACTTTTTCGTACACAAGAATTCATTGCGGGGAACCTTTTCCTTCAAATTGCCTCCAACCACCGCACCATGCTCTATACGAAAAGATTGCCGGTTCCCCTCCCAACCGGCAAACGTCTTGCCATCAAACAACTTCATCGCCTCGCCTGCTCCCGCCAATCCACTTAGGCCAGTGATGCAGATTATGAGCAGGAAATACTTTTTGGTAGTTTTCGTCATGCCCTTTTATGCCATGAGCCAGCCCCGAAAAAAACAGAAACATGGCCGAGCGTTTCGCGTCTGACAGGGCATAATGATTGTGCTTTCAAAAACCGATAAAGTGTTTTCGCCTGCATAGGCGGAGTCACGTTCCTGGTTGCATCCTGCATCTCGCACATGTAAGTGCGATTATAAGCGGAAACGACTGATTAAAAATCCTTGCAACGTTTAGTAGAGTTATGCTTCTTTCCCCGCGCATTAGGAATGCCCCTGAAAAGGTGCCTTGGAAGACGACTGTATTATCGGTCGATGTGTAAGGCAAACGCCCTAAACACACAATGAAATCACCAGCCCTGTCA
>CAZSYW010000376.1:1461-2388 GCA_964611315.1 uncultured Rhodospirillaceae bacterium | reverse complement strand
TCCACAGTGACTGACTTGGCTAAATTTCTCGGTTTATCAACATCGGTACCTTTAATCAGCGCCACATGATAAGCCAGCAGCTGCATCGGGATTGTAAATAAAATAGGGGCGATTGCGCTATCAACAGCGCGGCTTTGCTCTGCCGTTTCCGGCCCATCGGGTTTGGTCACCCGGATAATCTCTACCCCTTCCTGCGGTTCAAATTCCGTTCCCGGATCTGAAAATACATAAAGCCGGCCTCCGCGAGCCCGCACCTCTTCCATGTTTGATTTTAGTTTCGCCAATAACTGGTCATTGGGCGCTACTACTACTACCGGCATATCCTCATCAACCAAAGCTAACGGGCCGTGCTTTAATTCGCCTGCCGGATAGGCTTCCGCGTGGACATAAGAGATCTCTTTAAGCTTCAAAGCGCCTTCAAGTGCTATTGGATAGTGAGCCCCCCTACCTAAGAAAAGCGCGTGGTGTTTATCGCCAAAGTGGCATGCCACTTTGGCGATCTCTGGTTCCATGGCGAGCGCATCCTCTAACGCAGCGGGTAGGGCGCGCAACTGACTCACGACATGGGCCTCAAACCCCTTATCAAAACCGCGCCGGCGAGACAAAACTAGAGCCAATAACATCAGGCCTGTCATTGCAGACGTAAACGTCTTAGTTGAAGCAACTCCCACTTCCGGGCCGGCGTGAGTCATAAGTCTCAGATCGGACTCGCGCACAAGAGAGGACTCTGGAACGTTACAAATGGTCATGGAACCCAAAATGTTCTGGCGCTTGGCTTCTTCAAGCGCCGCTAGAGTGTCAGCCGTTTCACCGGATTGGGAAATGGTGACTGCCAAGGTCCTAGCTTGGTTTGGATGCCTACGGTATCTATATTCGCTAGCGATCTCGACGTCGCAAGGAACCCCGACGTACTCCAGCCAATTTTTT
>CAZSYW010000376.1:0-1451 GCA_964611315.1 uncultured Rhodospirillaceae bacterium | reverse complement strand
TCGAGCCAGAGGCGGCGTGGGCAGACAACACTAATCTCAACATCGCAAGGAACCCCCACATGCTCCAGCCAATGTTTTGCTACCAGCCCTGCATGGAAACTCGTACCGCAAGCAATAATTTGAACAGCCTCAGCCCTGTTAAATAGCTCGCTCGCGCGGTGGCCAAAAGAGTCTTCCAAAACCCTCTCTCCGCTAACCCGCCCTTCAAGAGTGTCAGCAACTGCGCGCGCCTGCTCATGAATTTCTTTCTGCATAAAATGCCGGTATTCGCCAAGCTCGGCAGCTTCCCCGCTCTGACGGCTGTATAAAGTTCGCCGCTGAACTTTTTCTCCGGAGCGAGTCACGATAGTGCAGTTATCCCCCCGTAAATCTGCTACATCCCCATTCTCGAGCACCTGATATGTGCGCGTTACAGGCAAAAGTGCTGCAATATCTGAGGCGACGAAAAACCCTTCTTCGCCAATGCCAATAAGAAGCGGGGGGCCTTGGCGCGCTACTACAATTCGATCCGGCTCGTTCGCATGCACCACACCAAAAGCGAAACTACCTTCGAGCTCGCCGAGCGTCCTTTGAACGGCCGACACAAGATCAAAGCCGCTTTCCAAATGCAAATAAACCTGATGCACCACAACCTCGGTATCGGTTTCGGAAGTAAACGGCAATCCGGCTTCATGTTGCCCCTGCCGGAGACTCCCGTGATTCTCAACGATACCATTGCAAACCAGGGCAAGAGTATCTCGACAAATGTGTGGATGCGCGTTCGGTTCCGTTACGCCGCCGTGTGTCGCCCAACGAGTATGGCCTAGGCCTGCTCGGCCGCTCAGCGGATAGTCGGCTAAGACCTCTTCCAACGCCTTGACTCGCCCAACCGTTCGGGATCGCCTCAGCGATCCTTGGTCTTCGACAACCACAACACCTGCTGAATCATATCCTCGGTACTCGAGCCGTCGCAGGCCGTCCACCAAATAGGGTGCAATGTTTTCTTTTGAAACCGCTCCGACAATCCCACACATGTTGTTATTTCATTTATCAGTAAAACAACAGTTTACATCTTCCTGTCGTATCAACGCTCTGTTTTCTTCGGGGATCGCCAATGATCTAAGGTCTTGGCCCTAGCGCGAGTTATCGTAAGCTTGCCCGGAGGAGCGTTGTTACGAATGGTTGAGCCGGCACCGATAGTGGCGCCTTTGCCAACCGTAACAGGCGCTACAAGCTGACTGTCTGACCCGATAAAAGCATTGTCTTCGATGATAGTCTGGTGCTTGCTCACGCCATCATAGTTACACGTAATCACCCCCGCGCCGATATTTACGTCTTTTCCGACATCGGTGTCGCCCAAATATGTTAGATGATTAACCTTGGTTCCCGGGCCAAGTCGTGTTTTTTTGATTTCCACAAAGTTTCCTATTTTCGAACCGGCCGCCAGTTCCGTTTCCGGTCGGACGCGGGCG
>CAZSYW010000375.1:0-2389 GCA_964611315.1 uncultured Rhodospirillaceae bacterium | reverse complement strand
TCTTCCGTTCTTCTCTTTGTTTCAACTTCTTTTGACGCGCTAGCGACCCTTCTTTAGCGGCAACCACATACGTCTCAGACAAGCGGTCCAAAGCTTTAGCCCGCTTCTCATCGAGCGACGCGACGCGCTCGATGAGAGGAGTAAAATGGTCAATATCATTGAAGGCGCGAACTAGGAAAACGATACGTTTTTTCTCGCCAAGAGTCATTCAAATTCACGTCTTTGGGCAAGCGAAGTGGTAGTGGGAATAGTTTTCGAAAAACGGTCCGGCACCAACGTTAATGATCTGCTTTAACCGCTGGAAACCAACGTCTGATTATATCTTTACTTGTCCGGCAGATCGAGAAACCGGCAGATTTCAGAGTGCTTTGAGGGCATTTTCGCCCCGGCGCCGATGCTCCAGCAACAGAACCAAGCCGAAGACAAAAAGTCCTAACAACGCGGCATAGCGAATATATCTTATCGGCCATGGATCGTAGTTCCAGACGACCGTATTCTTTCCTTTTGGCAGATGAACTCCCTTGTAAAGAATATTAGCCTCAACAATCTCCGCCTTCTCGCCATTCACTTCTGCCGTCCAGAACCGATCACTGTTATCCACAAACATCAAAAAAGACGCCTCCGCCTGTGAAGTTTCCAACGCAACTCTATTAAACGTCAGTTCCTCAATCGTCGGTTTCAATACCGATGAAGTGCAGTTTCCGTTGGGCATCGATACATCCGAGCCCTCCTTAATCAAAATACGATTTTTTGCCATCGAGGCCACTTGCTGTAGCGTTGAATCATCTGGCAGCACGCAAGCATCCCGGGCAGTTAGAAAATACGGATAACGTTCTACGGAGTTTGTACTGTCATTCCAATTGAGCAAGATACGGCGATCAGAATCCATGCCATATACTTCAAGCCATTCACGACGGGCCGAGTTAATTTCGGTGGAGTTATGGTATGCCCCGCTACGATAGGTAATTGGGAACATGGCATCAGAAGCCTTCACGAACGCGTTAAATTTAAGGTCGTCCTGCAGGATCATGCCTCTTCTTTCGAGCTCGTTGTAAGGGATACGAGCATCCCACTGATGAGGCCACACATTGCCCGACGATAACTCACCCCCCATGCGAGAGGAGAGTGAGGTAACGCCGTCAAAAATCACAAGAATCAGTATTGTACCTACCCAAGCCGCTTTATGTGACCCTCGTATAGAAAAAAGCAGGACCATTCCTGCAGCTGCGAAGAGGAGCACATAAACTGCGATGTGGGTTCCCGATTGAATAAAAAAACCCTTGTTGATGGGATCGAATATCCTGAAATAGACAACCACCAAGAGCGTCAAAGTAGAAAAAAGTGCAAACCCACCAAGTAGCATCCCCCTCGACGTCTGAACTCCTATCCTTCTATCCCTTTTATACAGCCCGTCTATTCCAATGACGGCCAACAGCATCAACATAATCGAGGCACCCCCACGCGGCAGAATCGTCTCCGTGTTGCGAATGCTCGAAATCAGATCGGAATGAGACCGCAGAAACTCGAAGAAAATGTTTTCTGTTGTATATATCAAAAAACCATTTACAAAAAGAAAAGTTGCCAACAATGAAGCAACTAACGAGGCATTCCTTGCAAACAGCAATGCGGCAAACCCAAACACTGCTGTAACCATTCCGACGCACCGATAATCATGGCCATTTTCAAGGCGACCAGATGTTCCAGGCAGATTGTCATACAGCGACTTCAAAGGAGACCATGTCAACCCAATCCGCCCGATCTGCTCGCCTTCCGGCTCCCAATAGACGGAGGCGTATTTTTGACTGACGTCGTTGGTTACAATGGGCTCTCCGCGATATCGGAGCACGTCGTCTCCGTTCTCAGCAACTGGAATCCAAACCGCTACTACGGCGAGCACAATTGACGTTACACCTAACAATGCGATCCATCGAGTCCGTCTTTTTTCAACAATCTCTTTTATGCAGATAAACAATCCCTGCCGTAAGCGCTTGCTAAGCAGGAAGTAGATAAATATGAAGAAGCTTGCCCAAAAGGCAGCCGACATCAAGGTTCCAAAATGGAATCCAAGAATGAACATTGTAAAGAAAAACAGCAATTGCCAGAACCGACTTTCGGACGGATGCTTTTCGAATGCAACAACGCCATATAATAGAAACAAAGCCCCAGTTATAGCTTGATAGGCAAATGGATCGTGGAATGCGAGAACAGTGTATTGGCTAAAAAGAAAAATTGTGGGCGCAACTAGGGCGACATGCGGTTTTCGCGTGAGTTCTCGGGCAATAAGATATACCGCGAATGAATTTAAAAAGGCCGGATAAACCGCAATAGAGAAAACATAGAAATCTCTAATGGCAATCGCGATGGGTATTGCCCAGAATGACAATAGCAA
>CAZSYW010000374.1:0-2394 GCA_964611315.1 uncultured Rhodospirillaceae bacterium | reverse complement strand
AGCAATGTTGCTTTGACCAGACGTTGGTTTTGTCCGTATCTTGCCACAATTAGAAACTTCCTTGGGTTATGTAATGAAGAAATCGTTTGATATTGGCTTTGTTGTCGGAGTAACCGGACACCGAGATCTACCAATGGAAACTGAAGCTGAGTTGTCACAGCAGATTGATTCATTTTTGAATCAATTGCAGTCGGCCCTTGGTACCTTTCCATTGACGGTTGCATGCGGAATGGCTGATGGCGCAGATCGACTGGTCGCGCGGTGCGCCCTGAAACTCGGGATCAGAGTTCAGGCCGTACTTCCTATGCCAAAGGAATACTACCTAGGTGATTTCGATCCTCCCTCCATAGAGGAACTCGAGTCTTTGCTAAATCATGAAAACGTCTCATTGCATGAAATTTCTGCACCGCCAGGAGTTTCCGAAGCAACGCTGTCTTCTGAAAGTGCGGTTCGCAACAAGCAATACGGAAAACTAGGCGAATGGTTATTTGAACACTCAAATTTAATGCTTGGAATTTGGGATGGCAGCCTTGATCGTCCCGAAGGAGGCACTGCCGATGTCTTGCTTTCGTACTTGTTTGAACAACATGGTCACTTGAGCAAAGAGGGGATTAGTAGCCTCACGTTTATCCAAAATGCACCAACCCTTTCCACTTCGAATGTGTGCGCATGGATAGAGGCTGACCGTCAGTCCAGAGCGGAACCCAAGGTCCACGGTCTTACGTACCTCACCCCAGCCTCTGGAGATCAAACAGTCGCACGTACGGACGAGATGCCCGGTCTACTTTTGGAGAGATTAGCAGGGCTTAAAGATCATTTTGAATCATACAACGAGCTCAAAGAGAGTGATAATGCCCCGACTGTTTATGGCTTACTCGACGGACTTGCGACCGAACCACCTCATGATTTAGAGCCAATCTTAGCCCGCATAGACTGTGAATTTCATCGAGCAGACTCTATAGCAATACGGGATCAAGCCAGTTCAGCTCTCTTATTCAAAAGTTTTGCGCTCCTCGGCGCAGCGATGGGCTTTTTGTTCTTGATGTATGCAAAACTTATACCAGTCGTCGGCGTAATTATCCTCTATCTGGCTCTCTTCGCAGCTGCTTTCATAATTTTTGGGCAGGCTGGAAAACGAATTTCGTTTTCACGGTATTTAGTTAACCGCGTTATCGCGGAATCAATGCGCGTTAGGTTCTACATGTTGCTCACAGGGGTCAGTGATCAAATAAATCTACGACACCTAGTTTCTCTTATCGGAATAGAAAACATGTCGGGTTTCTCCTGGCTGCACGAAATTCTTCGAATGTCCCAGACTCCCGAAGAGGACACATATCGGCCTACCAAGGAAACACTTGGGCTTGTAAAGAAAGCTTGGATCGATGACCAACTGTCATACTTTCGCCGTATGGTTCAAACATTGACTAAAAGAACGCAAATGTTAGGCCGAGTTAGAATGCTATTACTTGGCGTAAATTTTCTTGGACTGATGTCCTTAGTCATTTTTGGTTCGTGGCTTTCTTCAATCTTATTTTCCGAAACCCTAGATTTAAAAACATTTTTAGTTTTCCTACTCGGTCTCCTTCCACTTTGGGTTGGGATTTGGGAGTTATATCAAAACAAAGTCGCAACGCGAGAGCTTCTCTGGCAGTACCGTAATCAGGCAGAACATTTTCAACGGGCAGCCACAATTCTGGAAGCGGACCTTCCAATCGAAGAGTTACAACGGGTTATTGCTGATCTCGGAGAACGTTCGCTCTTCGAAACCTACCTCTGGACAATACATCGTTATCATCGCGAATCGGAGCCGCCTGCTGTCCTGTTTGGAAACACAGGCTTCGCTATGTTCCAAGGGCGTGTCCAAGCAGGTGCCAAAAACAGAAACAAGAAAAAGAAGGGTCGGTCAAAATAACACTTAAACGCGTCACTTTGTCATATAGCGGTCCGATTACAGTCCCATCTGGTAGCATCGACGTACCTTGGTTATAATGCCCACTTGGAACTTATCTGTCTGCACATGAGTTGGGAGGCCTTGGCGCAGTTAAGCCCTTGATATTTGTTATGAAAACAATCTTCTCTTTTGACGGTGGCGGTGTACGAGGCGCGTTAACCATTGCGTTTTGGGAGGAGATTGAACGCGTTCTGAAAGACAAAGAGGATACACCGCTGGTAAAGCGTGTGGACCTAGCCGGCGGGTGTTCGACCGGCGCCCTGTTGGCGGCTTTATTCGCACTCGGATACTCCGCCTCTGAAAGCCAAACCATTTTTTCAAGTATGGCACCCAAGGTATTCCAGCGTTCCCGTTCTCGTATACCTGGCATCCAATCAAAGTTTAAAGGAAACGAGCTCAAGAAAGTGCTCAACGAGATTTGCGGTGACAAAAAACTTGAGACG
>CAZSYW010000373.1:0-2395 GCA_964611315.1 uncultured Rhodospirillaceae bacterium | reverse complement strand
GCGTGAACGTCAATATCCGGGACTATACGGAAGTTCGAGACGCCGCTTGGATTAAGTTTCCGGTCGGAAAACAGAGCGTCCAACCGATTAAGCCATGTACCCCCCCATTTCGGTTTAACAGTAACCTGAATATCGGGGTTGTCGCGGGCGAATTCAAAAATTGCAACGTGTGTTTCAATGCAGAGGTTATGGAAAAAAGATCCTTCATTACGAGGCCAATGCGGAGGGCGGGAATTCAATATGCCAGCACCAGGTCCAAACGAAAAAAAGGCAATTTGTTTGAGTTTCCCCGTCGGTGCGTCAGGTGGTTGAGAAATCGCAAAATTATCCATCCGCATCGCGCCTGCCGCGACCGCTTTTGTCTTGGGGATGTAGCCGCTTTCTACAAAGATGCGGCGCATTATGTCGTTATGGGTTATCAGTAAGGTGCCTGGGAACGGATCAATCCGGCTCGCACGCGCAATGTTGTGATCTACGATAGCTTCCGATGCTGCGAGGTTCTCTCGGTGCAACACAATAAAAGGATACCCAAGGCAATCTGAAACGGCACCCCAGTGAATATCCTGCTTGTAATGGATGGCCGCGCCAATAGTGGCATCGACTTTTAGTCGGGAGTAGAAACACGTTAACAAGAGTTGAAGAGCAGAATGCAAAGCTTCTTTTCGAGCGAGGAGTCGCTCATTATCATGAATTGCGAGGACATCATCATCGGGATCGAAGTAGAGGCCTAACAGGCGGGCTTGCAACGCATAGGGCGCTTTTAGGACCCTAAAGCCGGAAGTCGCCAAGACCTCTAATTCTCCACGAAAGCGACCAGCATTGAGTGCCACCAAGACTGCTAAGGCATCAGGCTCGGGTGGCGAACCTTTTACTGCCTCGAACTGTCCCATGTACCGAAATGCCCAAAGGTGGTGCGCCCCTCCTTTGAACAAGAAGCGTCCCACCCTTCGTTTTAAGCGCCGTAAAGCAAGCATCTCGGTTGTAACGTGCGTATCATTTAGCGGGCAGCATTTTGTTCCTCTTGCATGAGGAACTCTGCAAATTTCAGATCAATAGCCTCGTCGATATTAACTACTGGCCGGTCGATTATTACAGGCCGACAGTCCTTCTCTAAAATGGTTGCGTTTGTTAGTAGGGTATCCCTTCTGACCGCGTAGCACACGCCGTTTCGATGATAGTAAGGTGGAATACTCTGCCGTAACGCGTGCTGGTGTCCGTCGGGCAAGAAAAAATTTATGGTTCCGTTGGCGCCGATAGTTAGTGTTTTTTGTGGCGTAAAATGCGCGGGCGTCCGACTTACTGTGGCAGCAGCAGCAGCGCCGGTCTGCAACAATAGCTCAACTGTCCTCTCCAAATCTTCTGCGCGGCGCATCGGGCTTGTCGGCTCGAGGAGGACCGAAATGGCAAACTCTTTGTTATACGCGGCTTCGCTTTCTATCCAGGCATGACGCCATGTATCAATTGAGCTGCTTTTAGCTCCAGACAAGGCGTCGGGGCGTCGAAATGGTGCGGCCGCTCCGTGGCGAACAGCCTCTTCGCGAATTTCCTCGTCATCTGTCGTGATTACTACCGCGTCAATCCAGTCTATCGATGCCGCTAGGGACGTTGCTAAGCCGACCAATGAGCCACCGCCAATTTGCATAAGATTTTTCCGCGGAATACTAACGGACCCGCCACGAGCTGGAATAACTGCAAGGATAAGTGTGTCACCAAGACTCATTAGTGGGGCCACTTAAATTTTACAATTGATAGCATCAAATTGTTCGTTTCTTCACACCTTCGAGAGAGAAGCTCATGGGGAAACATGTCAGATCCCGCACCCGGTTATCTGGATGCTGAGAATCGAGTTTCATTAAGCGCTTAAACTCTTTTTCGTAAAACCATTTCGACATTTTTTCCCGATCGTCATCCGGCAAATACTCAAGCGCCTGGGCCCAGCAGTAGGCAATTACCGAGAAAGGGCCACCTGCCATTCTTGGCTCCTGCGGGTCAAGCCCCACATTGCGGAATGTTTCGGCAAGACCGTAGGGGGTGTAGCGAATGAAGTCGTCAGGAATTTGGTGCAATTCTCGGACCAAAGGTTCAAATACATATGCTTGCCCTCCAGGTTTCACTATTCGCACCATTTCTTTAAATAGAGTGGTCTGATCGGCTACGTGATGAACGAGGTTGGGTACCACAATGAGATCGGCAGACTCATCAGGTAGACCAGTGTCATGTATATCGACTCGCCTATCAATTCCGACGGCAACGAACCTCTTGTCATCAATCATGTCGCTATTGTAAGCGCCACGTTCATCGGCAGTCTTTGGGCTGCAATCTACAGCTGTGACCCTGTGACCTCGAAAAATTGGCGCAATTAGGCTGTAACCACCATAAAGAAGAGCTCGCTCCA
>CAZSYW010000372.1:0-2399 GCA_964611315.1 uncultured Rhodospirillaceae bacterium | reverse complement strand
TAAGGGCTGCCGCCCATATACCACGCATATTCTGTCGGGCAAATTCTTTTGCTTCAGTCTTTTTATATTTCATAGGTTCTGAAAATATTTTGTATGTTTAAGAATGCTTACTTTGCACGATTTCATATTATGAAATGTTTCGTTAATATAGCTTCGTGAACTTTACCATAAACCAGAGAGTATGCTTGAACAATGAATAACGATATAAAAAATTGTCTGCCACCCGACCGCCATCCCCGTAAGCCGAATATTACTTTACCTTCCGGGTCTATCGATACCCATGTACACGTTTTTGACAGCAAATATAAACTATCTCCGGCTCGTGGCTATACGCCGCCTGATTCGACCTTGGCTGATTTGATTTATCTTCACGACACACTTGGACTGGACCGTGTCGTATTTACACAGCCGTCAATATATGGAACGGATAATTCAGCAATACTTGATGGAATAAACAATTTAAACGAAGCAACATCTAATCGGGCCCGCGGCGTAGTTGCTGTTTCTCTGGATGTTACTGACGAGGAACTTTCAGATTTCGATGCTCAGGGAATTCGCGGTATACGCCTCAATACGGATAATAAAGGTGGTATGCCAATTGGACTTGATCAAATTGCCCAAATTGCTGAAAGAATAAATGACCTTAATTGGCACCTAGAGTTTCTTTTTCCAGGTCAGGATATGCTTGACCTAATGCCCATTTTTACCTCTCTCAAGGTTCCAATGTCTATCGGCCATTTTGCCTACCAGCCGGCTACAGCTGGAGTAGAAGCACCAGGTTTTCAATCTTTACTGGAACTCATGCGTCAGGGAAATACATGGATGAAAATTTCCGGTGCAAATCGGGTGAGTGAAACTGATTTGCCTCCGTACGATGATGTCAAACCCATGGCTCATGCCTTAATTGAGGTAGCGCCGGACAGGATAATGTGGGGTACAGACTGGCCTCATCCCAACAAGTATGAAGTCAACCCAAACGACGGTGATTTGGTTAATGCATTTGGAGATTGGGTAACCGATGAGAGGCTGCGTTCGAAAATAATGGTGGATACGCCAGCCTCGTTTTACAGATTTTAGTAACCAAATCTAGTGATCTAATTTGATGATTTAGTCATTGATAAATCATCTTTGTTACAGCTTGAAATAATTTGCTATTTGGATCAGACATTTGTCTCGACATTGCGAAGTGATGCGCTCCATTAACAACGATTTCAGTTGCCGGAAAGCCACCATCCTTCCATGCCTCGTAATAAACGCGAGATTGTCGGCGGAATTCGTGTGGTTCCGACGCGCCATATGAAACAATTAAAGGACAACCTTTTGTCGGTAAGCTAAATAGTGGACTAAATTTTTTGGCTGTCTCAATATCCATACCAAGCTCATCATTGTATCCATACTCCGCTTGTACGAGAGCCTGGAGGTCATATACTCCACTTATAGCACACGCTCCTTTAATAATGTCCGAAGGCACACCATAGTTGTTATGCCAATCTGGCATAAGCACACAGCCAGTTAGGTGGCCTCAGGCGGAATTGCCAGAAACATATATTTTTGATGGGTCGCCTCCGTATTTAGAGACATTGTGATAAAGCCAGACAATCGCCGACCGCACGTGATCGACCATTTGATGTATGGAATAGTTTGGTGCTAAACCATATTCTATCGGAACCCACATAACTCCCGCCTTCGTAACCGAGCTAGCAGGAAAACTCCGTATATTTTTTGAACCACTTCGCCAGCCACCTCCATGAATGTCTACTAAAATTGGCGCCCGATCTGCAGCTGCCGGAAAAATATCTAGCTTTTGCTGTTCGTCATTTCCGTATTGAACATCCTTAAAACAGTCTAAAGTTGTTACAACCTTATGACTCATCTCAACACTTTCCTGCTGGTAAGCAGGCAGGTCCTTGATTGTTTTTGCAACATCAAGTTGAATAGCGAGATCTGTCGCCGTATATCCCATATAAACAATAGATTTGTTTCTGTTAACTTCGTTCATCTTGTTTTGAGATCTTCAAATAGGGGTCATAGAAAACGGTAGATCATGCATCACTTTGATGTAGGGAACAATATCGGAAATTCGATAAATAAAAGAATTATAAAGTGTGGAAAAATATTGAGAAAAATCGAATATTTTCATCACAAGATCGATTTGAAATGATACTAAAAATAAAAATTAAAAGTTAAAAATCAAAACACGAAGGGAAGTCATGGCAGATTGGATAAAAAAAAATGGCATGCTTGTGGCTAGTGAGCTAAGTAAATTTGTTGAACATGACTTGATAGTCGGTACCGGTATTAATTTGGAAAAATTTTGGACCGAGTTTGCCGGCATTGTTCAGGATCTAGCACCAAAAAACAAAGTTCTTCTATCCAAGCGAGAGGAGCTTCAAAATATT
>CAZSYW010000371.1:0-2406 GCA_964611315.1 uncultured Rhodospirillaceae bacterium | reverse complement strand
TTTTTAGGGATGGGGATGTAACCCGATTCTGGCATACCGGGAGCACCTTTGGGCCCTGCATTTCGAAGTACCAAAATATCATCTTCCCTGACATCAAGATTTGGATCATCGATTCGTTCCGCGAGATCATCTAGCGAGTCAAACACGACCGCCCTGCCCTCGTGCACCAATAATTCTGGTGTCGCCGCCGATTGCTTTATTATTGCTGAATCAGGAGCAAGGTTCCCTTTTAACACGGCTATCCCTCCCTCAGCCTTCAAAGGCGCATTGATACCTCTAACAATGTTTTGAGGCCAGGCTGATCCGGAATCGATTTCCTCACCAAGTGTGCGTCCCGTTACCGTCTTGCAATCAAGGTGGAGGAGAGGAGATAACTCGCGCAGAATAGAAATTAAACCACCAGCCTTGTGAAGATCTTCCATATAATTCTCACCCGACGGCTTTAAATCTACTAGGACTGGTGTCTCACGTCCCATGCGATCCAGCGCGTCCATGTCAACCTTGATACCAAGACGACCCGCAACGGCGGTCATATGAATGAGAGCGTTGGTTGAACCACCTACCGCGAAAAGAATTCGAAAAGCGTTGGAAAACGCATGTGGCGTCATTATGTCCGCCGGGCAAAGAGGTTTATCGATTATCTCTACCGCGCGCTCGCCGGTGCTTTCAGCAATCCGTAACCGATCAGCGTGCACAGCAGGGACGGTCGCCCCGCCTGCCAACATCATGCCTAGCGTCTCCGTCATCAACGCCATTGTACTAGCGGTACCCATTACCATACAGGTGCCCGCAGTTGTAGACAGCTCGCTCTCCACCTCATCTATTTGTTGTTCATCAAGATCACCAGCCCGATATCGACCCCACTGACGACGACAATCGGTGCAAGCCCCAAGTCTCTCTCCCCGCCAACTTCCTGTCAGCATAGGGCCGACGACCAAGGAAATAGCAGGTAGGTTTACGCTGGCCGCAGCCATGAGCTGCGCCGGTACAGTTTTATCGCAACCACCGATCAACACGACCGCATCCATGGGTTGAGCACGGATCATCTCTTCAGTATCCATAGCCATTAGGTTGCGAAACAACATGCTGGTCGGATTGAGGTAGGGCTCCCCCAGAGAAATGGTTGGGAATTCGACTGGCAACCCGCCAGCATACATCACCCCACGTTTGACCGCTTGGACTAGTTCTGGGACGGATCGATGGCAATTATTGAAACCGCTCGCGGTGTTGGCAATCCCAATTACAGGGCGATTAAGGTCTCGCTCTGTATAACCCATAGATTTGGCAAAGCTTTTTCGAAGAAATAATGAAAAACCCCTATCCCCGTAGTGGGTTAAACCACGCCGCAATCCTTTTTCATTATTATTGTCACCCATTGGTTACTCCCTAACACTCTTTTGACACTGTATATCAAGTTGTCGCTGCACACGGGTATAGGTAGATTAACGTGTAATGAAATCGATCCAACTAACCCAAAACCTATATGAGTATATGCTCGAGGTATCACTCCGTGAGACCGATGTGCAAATCCGCTTGCGAGAAGCCACGAATTCCCTGCCGGGATCAATTATGCAGATCCCGCCTGAGCAAGGCCAATTTATGGGCCTTCTCGCCGAGCTAACGGATGCGCGGCGGTGCATTGAGATCGGTGTTTACACCGGATATAGCGCGTTATGTGTGGCTCTTGCGCTTCCAGAAAACGGGAAACTCATTGCCTGCGACATTGACCCTTCAAATACTCAAATAGCGCAACACTATTGGCGAGAAGCAGGAGTAGAAAACATAATTGAGCTTCGTATTGGAAAGGCCACTGAAACACTCAGTCAACTGATCGACGAAGGAGGAGCTGGCAGTTACGATATGGCCTTTATTGATGCCGATAAAACGGAGTATAGCGAATATTATGAAAGCCTTTTAACCCTGTTACGGCCCCGCGGGTTGTTAATAGCGGACAATATTCTTTGGTCGGGTCGGGTGGCCGATCCGTCTTACAAAGACCTTGATACCGACTCACTTCGATCATTTGCCAAGAAGCTACGGGATGATCACAGAGTCTCCATCAGTCTATTGCCGATAGCTGACGGCCTACTATTGGCAACAAAACGTGCGCTACAATGATCACCTATCGTTGACCCGCTGCACCGGGTCGAGGAACGGCTCTCGATCAGGCAACTGTTCCATAATCTCGCGTTTCTTTTCATTGGAATAGAAGAGCCATTCTGCTACTTCAACAGCAGAGCGCCTGCATCCTTCGCACAACTGAGTGCGTTGATTTATATGGCAAATCCCCAGACAGGGGGTGAGCACGTGAACTGCCCCTGTTACTGCATCACTCATCTGCCTGGACCAACTTCACCTTTTCTCCAGGCCGTAATGTATTTTTGACAAAATTCATCCCGACCCAAT
>CAZSYW010000370.1:0-2407 GCA_964611315.1 uncultured Rhodospirillaceae bacterium | reverse complement strand
CGGCGACGGGGGCGATGCGTTTATCAATTTAGGTGGTGTTTTCCAGTCTCTGGGATTGTCGGGCGCACGCTTAATCGACCGTGCGGACGGGACTGATGAATTTCTCACAGCTAGAGACGACGCTACAACCCCGCTCGACAAAGCGCTACAAAGCGGCCTACGTTTTGACTTCGGTATAACCCGCGAACTCTCTAATGGCGCAGAACTTATCTTAGACGCTGGGGTGCGAAAAAAAGACCAGGATTCATCCATCGAAGATAATACCGGCGGGGGATTCAACCAAATTATCGATACCGAGTTAACAACCTGGTCACTGACCCCGCGCGCCAACATGGAGTGGCTACTGAGTGGTCAAGATCATCAAAGCACCATCGGAGCCGACCTGTATTACGCATTGTATAACTCTGACCGTGGCCGCAATCGCGATGAGCCCCCGATACATACATACCGTGCACGCCAGACTACTTTCGGTCTTTATGGACAAGATAATTTTGGATTGTTCAAGAATTTGACCGCACAGTTAGGCGCACG
Source organism: uncultured Rhodospirillaceae bacterium (assembly GCA_964611315.1). Classification (GTDB taxonomy): domain Bacteria; phylum Pseudomonadota; class Alphaproteobacteria; order UBA7887; family UBA7887. Next base: position 1,876 of record CAZSYW010000370.1, on the reverse strand, counting down.
GTTCATTTGGAACAAATTTGCTGGTGGAGATGAATTTGACCCCAATGCCCCAGGTGCATTCGGGAGCAAACGCGAAACCACAAGAACAGTAGACCAACATTATGTGTACAACATTGGTTTAGAGTACGAAATGAGGCGTAACCTAACAGCCTTCGGACGCACGGGTCGCAGCATCCGCCTCCCCACGATAAACGAGCGCATCGCAAGCTCGGATGGCAGTTCCTTTAACCTAAAAACGCAAATCTCGCGCGATGTGGAGGCAGGGCTCCAGTATCAAACAGAAAGGCTAGCCCTTCAAGGAAGTGTTTTCTTCATGAAGCTCAAGAACGAGCTGCGTTTTGATCCAACTCTGGACGCCTTCGGTCTCAACGAAAATGCGGCACCAACTCAGCGCGTAGGTAGTGAAATGACGGCGGCATATAAGATTACCAACAATCTTAAATTGCAGGTCAACGTTGCCTATATCGACGCGGAATTTCGAAAAGGGGCGTTTGCTGATAATCAAGTACCGCTGGTACCACAGTGGCAATTGGGATCGCAACTCAACTGGCGGCTAATCGAGGACGAACTGATTGCCACACTCTCTGCAAGCTATATAGATCGAGCGCGTCTGGAAAACGACGAAAGCAATGAGGGAGAACAAGTCCCCGATTATTACCTCTTCGATTTTCGGCTCCAGGGCGACCTAGGTGGCCCAGAGTTTAGTGGGCCGAATTGGTCGATCAAACTGACTAATTTACTGGACAAAAACTATTACAATTTTGGTGTCCGCAGCACGAGTAACGTCAACCGCTTTAACGTTTATCCTCTGGCTGGCCGAGCTATTCTGCTTCGTTTAGGCTGGGAAGTGTAAAACTGAAAAGGATAGAACCAAGAAAGAACCGACAGAAGGTGATCCTGCAAATCGGTGCAACGAAGGCAACCTTGAACCCGACAAGTTTTCCTGCTTTCCTTCTCCAAGTAAACATGGATCCAGAGACTTTTTATATCGACACATTAGGTCGTAAAGGCAGCGATCACAGAATGTTGAAGAACTGATAAATTGATCCAGTACAGACATCAAACCGCAAGAAGCGCTGTTCCGGGTATAATCTCGGTTCCCTTTTGGTTGTCATTTTTCACTTCGACCTTGGCCCATATCTTGTTTACTGCAACGCTCACAACAAATATTGAGACCGATCAAAAGGGGGTGGAAACGCACAATTTGATGGTTGAAGTTGTAGATGAACAGTTTGTTAGAGCGGCCTCCGTTGCCACGACCGTCCCTCGACCCCCTACTCTTAAAAACTCCCAACTTTTAATCCGAGAGCCAACATCGTTGGTTGAGATACAACGCACCCCTCCCTGGGAATTGCAACTACCCCGTGGATTAATTTCTGGGGCAGTCAAGACCAAAGCACCATCGAAGCTAGCGAAACCTCTAGTAACAGTGAGCCCGGCACTGCCATCCCGGTCTCGTGAACAGAACGCGCTCTATCGATCCATAGAGGGCTCGTTCGAAATGGCACGACTTGAGGCCGAAAACATCATGCTGCAGGCGAAAACACATCTGCCCCCAAACCTATCCACGGCGATTTCAATCGTTCCTTCGACGTTTCCGCACACTCAACATGAAACATCACCGCCATCAACCGTGAGGCCGAAACTTCCCTCCTCTGACAAGGCGGCATCAATTGTTATTCAGCCATCCTTTCGGGTTCCCGAACAGCTTGATAAAAATACCCGACAAACTCCGGTATCAGAAATCGGGGAGGATCCTCAAATTAGAATACTCCCATTACAGGGACCGACCCCATCGCAACACTTGCGCCCCATGCCGTCACCGTCTCGCGCTTCTGTCCCCAAAGGCGCACAGTCGATTATTCCGCCCGTATAC
>CAZSYW010000369.1:0-2412 GCA_964611315.1 uncultured Rhodospirillaceae bacterium | reverse complement strand
TTGACCGGAACAGGCATCGTCCGGTCAGAGCGGGTTGGCGCGCGCGGATACTGCAGCCACAGGCGGCCACCATCATCTCGACGATCACCCGGTGCCCCGAGGTTAAAGCGTCCAGTCCTCAGTAACGCACCGGGACTTAAGGGGGCCGCAAACATGGCCCAATCCTCTTGTCGTCTTTGCTTTGCAGGGGCCAGTGCCAGCGTCGCCTTGAAGTTATAATTGCAATTACATCCAGAACTCCCTTCGGCTGCAAACACCAGTCCCTGTGCGGGCACCGCACTGATGGTACAACTAGGTCGGACCCCACCAAAATATCTCATGCCGCTGTCGTCGTTAATATCATAAAACGCGAGTGTCCCGGCCCGCAACACCTGCAAACTGCTGGAGGAGACCGGCCTGCCACAGCCTTTGCCCCGGTTGAATTCAAAGTCGGCTAACTCCAAGCTCAATGGATTTTCTCGGTCTTTTGGCACGTTAACCACATAGCCGGCTCTTTTCCCGACCTGCCCAATTTTTCCTGACTGCAATGCGTGTTCGGGAAGTTTACTAACCGCAGGCAGTTGAGTTGGTTTACTGGCAAGTTCGCCATTTCTAACAATACATGCCCAGCCGTTGTTGAAGGCGTAGGCGAAAGTATCAGTAAATATTTCCCACCTAATGTAACCACGATTCCCAGCCATGATTGTCTGATTAGGGCCTGCCGGATGATTCAAAGCCGCGGCAAATGAAAAATTATTCAGCGCAACTGCTCCTAGATTAGACAACTCTTTAAAAGGAATAGTGATCTCCATTCGGCGGCCTTGTTCCGCCGCCGCTACCAACACTTTAGGGTGAGCTGGTCCAATGCCGGCTTCAACGGATCCCATCGCCGGTTTTACTAATAACTGAAAAATACCTTTCTCATAAAGATTCACACGCGCATTTTGGGGCCGCACGTCGAGGAATAGTTCCCAATACATTTTTTTAGTGATCTCCACGCTGGAATCCAATTGCAGTATCAATTTCAGATCGTTGTTGCTTTCGCTCAGTTGAATGTTGCCAGCAGATTTGGGTGCTTTGGTAGATATAGCACTAGTACCACGAACGTCCGGTTTCTGATAATGATCCAAGGAAAACTTTGGATCCGCTTTGAGTGAAAAATGTTTCACGGCGGGAAACTCGCCGTTCACAGCCCGCTGCTCGCCTGTCGCCGCGTCCAGAGTGTAAACAACGCGGCCAAAGTTCAGGTAGGTATTCTCATCGTCAGCATTAATGCTATGCGTTAGCCAAGGATTAATCGGGCCCGGCGCATTCTTAAGTCGCCCTATGTTACGGTAAAGATAAGGAAGCGTCCGGGACCACAATTCGGTGCCATTGTAGGCGTCAAGTGCAATCAGATGATTTTTACCGATAATAAAATTTCTACCTCCAGCTGCCACTGGCGGCCGACTCCCCCCTCCGGTGCGTTTAGAACCCGGGCCACCGAACCACAAAAGTTCCATCGGCCATTTAACTCGCTGATCCGTCTTATTCTTTGAGTCCCAGTCCAGTGCACCGGCAAGCTTGCCGCGGCGATAGATTAACGCCTTCCCGACGCGCCGTAATCGGTTTGTCGTTACACCCCCTTCTGGTAAGTCCGTTTCAACCTGTTTGGCGACATCAGCCGTAACCTTATCAACATATAGAATCCCGCCGACAGGCCGTAGCACCCGAAGTAACTCAGCCGCACGCGCGGAAACAACCTCTCCAGTCGTCGCAATCATATTGAAAGCGTAATCAGCATAAGGCAGTGGCGCACCGCGAATATGTTGTTGCACCGTGACCTTTCCTTGCCCGGGATTGGTTTGTCCTAACAAATCATGACGGGCAGTCTGCATCGCCTCTGGATCTTCCAATAGCAAAAGCACTTCCAGCTGAGTCTTCGCCGCAAGTTGCAAAGCCAGCGTCGTATCCTGCATTCCGACCACCAAAGCCAACCCGCGCCTAATACGCGCGTCTTTAAGAACTTGAGATAATCCTTCCCCCATTGGCTTAACGACCGTGAGTGGCGACTTGACTTGTTGAACAGGCGTTGCATTCGAGTTTGCAGCAAAACAATAAATACTGCCTGCATCCGTTGCTGCAAGTATTCGATCATCAACCACAGCGAGCGACTGTACGTGACCATCAAGATCATCTTCTTGCCACAGTATGTCGCCGGTTTTGCGATCACGCACGACAACGGCGTTATCAACCCCCAGCAGTAATGATTTTGCCGCCAGTGCCATGCAGTGAACACTCTTCCCTGGGCAATCCGCCTCCCAATGAACGACGATTTTGGGGGACGTATAACGAGAATTCCGAAAAGTGGCGCACCGAATGCGATCGTTGACCGTCAAGTAAGCTTCCTTATCAACGATTATACGGTCCGCACGGAGCGCACCATGTTGCTGG
>CAZSYW010000368.1:0-2418 GCA_964611315.1 uncultured Rhodospirillaceae bacterium | reverse complement strand
CCGCACCCACCTCTACAGCATCACCCAGGAGAAGGATTTGAATTAAGCACCGCGCTTTGTGGAGCTACCTAAAAAGTCTGGACGGGTGGATTGCAGCGCGGCAGCGAATTAAGCGGTAAACTCGACCAATTTGTTCCGAGTTGCGATTGAGATTAGTACCTGTCTCATTTGCCTTCAGCTTTTAATTCTGCACCCGCCTTGGCTCCGTGTTTACGGAGGAGGGTGTCGCTACTTTTTTAAGTGGTGTACCAGGAAAGCCACATCGTCTTCGAAAGGCAGTTGAGCTTGTGGAAATTTGAGGAATACATTCACTCCTTCCCGTCGCAGTTTCTTTTCCATGACGATGCCGAAATTGACGTGGTGAATGGACCAGCCCCGGGCGCGTTTGGGATCGCTGGGGATCGGATCGTCCGGATTCATGCCATAGCTCATGAAGGTGGGCGGGTCGTCCGGGGTGATCTGATTGATGACGGAGATTTCGTTGAGAAGAGCCCGTCGCTCGACAAAGGACAGGTCTTCCCTGCCCTCTTTGCCGTGGAACTCTCTTTTGTAGCCCGGGATATTCTCGACCCACCAATTCAGGTCCAAGGTCGATTGCCCGCCCCTGAGGGCCACCGCTTTGAGGCGCGATGATTCCCGCGAGACCGGATCGTTGCTATTCGCATTCGCAAAATCATCCCCCCAGGCGAGGTAGGCAACAAGCTGGGCGCCCGCCGATCCCCCATAGGCGGCAATGCGGTTTTTATCGATACCCCAATCCTCCGCCTTGCTACGGACGAACTGCAAAGCGCGAACGCAATCTTCGTGCGCAGCCGGAAAATCGGCATGCTTGAGTAATCGGTACTCTACAGACACATGGTGAATGCCGGCATCGAGGTATTGCCGAATTACCTTACTGTCGACTTTGTCGTGCGAGCCTCCCTTGAAGCCGCCTCCGTGAATATAGACGACCAAGGGAGCTGGTTCATCCACGTCAGCCTTCCGGAAATCGATCACCTGGTTGGGATGATCGCCGTAGGGTACATTTTCGTATGTGATCGACGGAGGAAGGGGCTTTTGCTGCGCTTGAACAGTAAGGCCAGCGATATCTGCAATCAAAAATGCGGAGGAAAACAGAAGCGTTGAATAGAGGTGTTTCATAATGAATTGATTTCCGATGGATTATAATCCCCCGCCCTAGCTAATTCAATCCGTCGAATACCGACCAGAAATCTTAAGGCATACTACGGGGCTCTGGGTTTAGTGATTATTATGGCATACGGATTTCCCCGTTAAATTGAAAAGAGATAAGAAATATTACGAAGGCTCTCGAAAAGATTTGCGAGGATCCACCCCCATCACCTCCACCATTTATTGTTAGGAAATTGCGACATTTTGATTTCTGTGGTCAGTTGCGGGCAAAAACGGGTAAGTTTGCCTATCGCTGATGCTTCAGGTCTTTGATGCCTTTTGAAACCAGAAGAACTCGCCGACCCGATCGCCTACTTGTAACAGGCAAAATAGAACTACCGTTATGAACCACAAAAACAGCGGAAACGAATCAAACGAAAACAAGAGTACCGTTAATCGTCGCGATCTAATAAAAGGTGCAGCAATTACCGGACTGAGTATTTCGACAGGAGCATGCGGAGCCTCGAAAAACCCTGGGGAACCTTCCAAGCCGCCGAAGCGTGATTTAGTTTCAGGCTGTAGATTTTACAGGGGTATCGTGACGATGAAAAATATGAGTTTAGTTGCTGCATTGGTATTTTGCGTGTCGCTTCTCTGCCTGAATGCCTGTCATGCGGAAAAGAAGCCGAATATAATTGTGATTCTGGCGGATGATGTCGGGTATGAGGCTCTCGGCTGTTACGGAGGCGAGTCTTATCCAACCGTGCATTTAGATGCTTTGGCAAAGAGCGGCATGCAGGTAATGCATTGCTACAGTATGCCGGTCTGCCATCCGACTCGGGTTGCTTTGTTAACCGGCAAATACCCGACGAATGTCGGCAGGCCAAAATGGGGATCGTTCCCGGCCGAACTAGAGAAGCAAACGGTGGCACACGCCATGAAAGCGGCAGGGTACATGACGGCGGTCACCGGAAAGTGGCAACTGGCTTTACTGAAAGATGACCCTCGGCAGCCTCATCGCATGGGTTTTGACGAATACTGTGTGTTTGGCTGGCATGAAGGGCCCCGCTATCACGCTCCGATGATCTATGAAAACGGGACAGTGAAGCGCGAAGCTAAAAAGGAATTTGGCCCGGACGTTTATCGGGGATATCTTGAGTCGTTTATTTCGAAAAGCGTTAAGGTGAAAAAACCATTTTTCGCTTTTTATTCGATGGCATTGTGTCACGACGTCACAGATGATTTGAAGCAACCTGTCCCAGTTTCCCCGAGCGGAAAATATCTAACTTATGCTGAAATGGTCGCAGA
>CAZSYW010000367.1:0-2422 GCA_964611315.1 uncultured Rhodospirillaceae bacterium | reverse complement strand
CCAACCACTCGGTTCTTAGAGTTTTTTAAGATGCTGATCTACCTGATAAAAAGAATAGGCCTCGCTGCAGTAATCATTATCTTGGCAGTGACACTGCTGTACCTAATGATTCATGCGGTCCCCGGCGACCCTGCGACCGTCATGCTTGGGCCAAGGGCAACGCCTGAACTGATCGAGGCGATGCATGTCAGGATGGGTCTGGACAAACCCCTCCCCGTACAAATTGTATCCTTCTTTGGACAGGTACTTAGCGGCGATCTCGGTACTGACATTTTTCAAGAAAAACCTGTAGCTGAGATCATTTCCGACGTAATTCCTTATACGTTGGTCCTGGTAATTGCGGGCATCTCATGGTCATTGATTTTGGGCATCCCGCTCGGCGTGTATTCGGCAATACATCCGGACAGCTGGATGGACAAAGTTGCTGGGATTTCGTCGGTCGCCTTTATTGCAATGCCGTCTTTTGTCGTCGCGCTTTATGCGCTCCTTTTATTTTCGGTTACTTTAGGATGGTTTCCCGTTATTGGTGGTGGTAAGGGCTTTATCGGTCAGCTGCACCATCTGGTATTGCCGGCCTTTGCGGTGGGTTTAGGCTGGGTAGGGTATATCGCCAGAATTGTAAGAGCATCGATGCTCGAGGTTTTAGCGGAGAACCACGCTCGCCATGCGCGCGCTCACGGATTACCTGTCCGAGTCATTCATTATCAGTATGTTCTCCGTATCGCGATACTGCCGGCTGTGACGATTGTCGGTATCGGGATAGGTGCAATGTTGTCGGGCGTTGTTTTCGCAGAAATTATTTTTGCCCGGCCGGGCCTTGGCAAGTTAATTTTTGTGGCTGTCCAACAAAGAAACTTCCCATTAATTATGGGCACGGTTCTAGTCACTACAACCCTCTTTGTTGTAGCAACAACGTTATCAGATATCGTAAATGCATTGCTCGACCCCCGCATCAGAGAGCGACTGTGAAGGGAACCGACATTGATTAATTACAGAAAGAAATGAGGATAAATCACAAGTCACTACGCGCATTCGCAGCAGGGTTTGCTTATTTATGCCGGCAGCCTTTAGGGGCACTGGGATTGGTGATCGTCGTCATTATTTTGGGTGGTGCTCTCCTCGCCGAGTATTTGGTCCTGGTGGACCCCGTGAAACTCTCTATACGAGATAAATTTTTAGCGCCGTCACTGGCACACCCGTTTGGGACAGATTATCTGGGCAGGGATGTTTATTCCAGGGTCGTGGCCGGTAGCCGAATTGCAATGACAGCCGCTCTTGTAGCCATCTCGGTATCGGCCGGTGTTGGCTTGATACTCGGCATAATATCTGGGATGGGTCCCCGCTGGCTGGATTACGGGATGTTGTTGGTGTTTGATACGCTGCGCTCTTTTCCTGTTGTTATGTTTGCGCTGGCTGTAGTAACGCTTATCGGACCGAGTTTGTCGACAATCATTGTTATTGTTATTGTGATTTCGATCCCCTTATTTGGCAGGGCTGTCCGGACGCAGACCCTTACTTTAAAAAACAGTGAATTTATTCAGGCAGAAATTTCAATGGGTGCGTCATTGCCCAGATTGATGGGTATCCATATATTGCCCAATGTTTTGGGACCAATCATGATTTTGGCCGCCATGGAAATTCCGGTTGTCATTTCCATGGAGGCGGGGCTTAGTTTTCTTGGGTTTGGTGTCCGACCTCCAACGCCCAGTTGGGGAAATATTTTGAACGACGGATTCAAATACATTCGAAATTCGCCGTGGCCCCTTATTTTCGGTGGTTTGCCAATCGTATTTGCGACGCTTGGGTTCACATTTCTCGGTGAATCGTTAAGAGATATCTTAGATCCTCGCCTAAGAAAGGAAACTTAGATTGCATGTCGTCTTCTTCACTTCTTGAAATTCGGGACCTCAGTGTGGAGTTCAGTGCGCGGAAGCGTTTGATTCGAGCGCTGCGTAATGTCAACCTCACGATCCCCAAGGGGAGCATCGTTGGTGTCGTCGGCGAATCGGGCTGTGGGAAATCAACGCTAATTCTGTCGATCATGCGACTACTTGCGTCGAACGCTAAGGTGGCTGGGGGCGAGATTATATTCGGCGGACGGAATCTTTTAACAGTCACAGAGTCGGAAATGCAGTCAGTTCGCGGTAATGAGATTTCAATGATTTTTCAGGATCCCCTGACGTCATTAAACCCTGTCATATCAGTTGGCCAGCAGTTGATTGACGTTCAATATCGTGACGCCGGAAGTAAGCAAGAAAAAAGGCAGCGTGCAATTAATGCTCTAGCGCAGGTGGGTATACCCGACGCAAGTTCACGCATGAAGGCTTATCCTCATCAATTTTCTGGCGGAATGCGACAGCGGATCGCGATCGCAATGACTATGATTGAACAACCGACTCTATAGATTGCAGATGAGCCGACC
>CAZSYW010000366.1:0-2429 GCA_964611315.1 uncultured Rhodospirillaceae bacterium | reverse complement strand
AGCAGTTCAGAGACGTGCTCTTTATAGACGATCTGACCAGGGCCTATGCCGAGGCATTGAATCGGATAAACGTGACTGCTGGCCAAGTCTACAATATTGGCGGCGGGCTGAAAAATAGCATGTCTGTGTGGGTAGAGTTCAAGTCATTGCTCCAAGACCTGACGGGCAAAACTATAGAGGCGCGTTCCGGGGATTGGCGTCCCGGAGACCAAAAAATATTTATCGCTGACATCGATAAGGCAAAACGCGAATTTGGTTGGGAGCCACGAATCGGCATAGATGAGGGGGTTGCCCAGCTGAGCGAGTGGATAGAAAACCATTTGGATCTATTTCGTCAACTGGGCATAACGGAATAGGCGCGCCGGCAAGGGCGTGCAGCATTTTTTCATGGCGTGCCTATTTCTTCCACTAACTCCCAGTACTCGTGTGTTTGCAGCCTGAAGTTACCCCGTTTCGGTGGATAGTTTTTTGCTTTAAATAAAGCTGGATTCATCGGCTCTTTTTTCAAACTGCATCGGCGAGATATTGCGCAGGGCCGAATGCCGTCTTTGAGGATTATAACCGCCTCCGATAAAGGTGAAAACGGTCATCCGCGCTTCGGGGCTTTGGTGCGGAAGGATCGCCGTTCGATGAACTCGCATTCCGGGGTGGCAAAGAAATCTTCACACAAGGCGTTGGCATAACAATTGCCTGCCGATCCCATCGAGGGATGGATCTGGGCCTCTTTGCAGCGTTTGTCAAATGCAATCGCGGTGTATTGCGATCCCTGATCCGAATGATGAATCACCTGTGTTGTTTTCCCCTGGTCCAAGGCCATATTGAGCGCGTCCAAGGCTAACTCCGTGCGCAGATGAGATGCCATCGACCATCCGACGATCCGGCGACTCCACACATCCAGAACGACCGCCAAGTAGACAAAACCCGTCCACGTGGGGATGTAGGTAATATCGGCGACCCACCAAAATCGGGCGAATATCAATCATAAAAATCCTATCGGAAGCCCGAGCCATCACCGAAGAATGGTTGGACCAATACAACGAAGAGCGTCCTCATAAGGCACTTGGGGACCTTACGCCCTTCGAACTTCGATGGCCTATCAAACGCGGGAATACTTTAATTTAGACTGCTCTTAAAAGGGAGATGTTTACACGGTCCCAGATAGTTATCGGATTAGAGCCCAATTCCGCCCCCGTGAGAAAATCGGGCGCTGGGGCGTCTCCTGGACAGGGCGCATAAACCCGTCGATATAGCGGTAATAGCAGTCTGCGGGAATCTGGCGGCTATGTTGCAATTCAAAAGGGGCATATACCGTTGGCTTGGATTCCAGTGCGCTCAGGCCCATCCACGCCGCCGTCGAGATACTGTTGAAAAACAGGGCGTCTCCCACAAGGTTGGGGACGTCGAAAACCATTTCCCGGCAATCTTTGGAGACCACTGCGGGTATGGAGCGCTCCAGGGCACCTACTGTATGCCAATCGCGGTTTCTGAGGTATAGGGTGGAGGCCAATAACAACACGTAGAAGGCGATGCCCGTCCTGGCTAAAAATGGTCCAGGGCGGGTTTTTTCTTTTAGATAACACAGTATTTGACCCATGATCAGCGCAAAACCAGGTACCGCGAGGTAGGAGAGGCGCCGAGGGCGTTCGGGCAAAAGGATGGTGGGTAATAGGGCGAGAACAAGCCATAGGGTGGGCAACAAGGAGTTGAGGTCGGGGCGGGCGCGGTTTCGAGCCAGTTGGTAAATACAGGCGAGGAGCAGTAGCGTGTTGCAGATGAGCAGCGGCGTGAATACTTCTAAGAAATGGCTGCCGATTTCATCCGGTCGATAACGGATGATGCGGCCACCGATGGCACTGCCGCCGGCCATAAGATATAGGTAGTAAGTGAAATTGACCAAACCCGTTTTGAGGGAAAGGGCCGCCTGGTAATAGCCGTCGTCAAGGTTAAGCGCCACAAAACGCCAGTAGAGGTACGCGATCGAGCAGAATCCCAAAGACAGGAGATGAGCGGGGCGAAGCGCGCAGCGAAAACGATTGTCGACCAAGCAGAGCAGGCCCCAAAGCAAGAGGACGAGGAGGAAGTTCTCGTAAAAGCCTAGGCCGAGGAGGAAGACGGGAACCAGCATGGCCAAGCGCCGGGCCGTGCCCAGGAGGTAGAGAGTGGCCAGGGCGCACAGGGACGAGAGCAGGCTCATTTGCCCCGATATCCTACTGACTGTTTCGGTGTTGAGCGGATGCAGGGCGAAGAGGGCAGCGGCAACAAAGCTGATCGAGCGAAACTTTGGCAGCAAGTTGAAGAGGTGGTAGGCGATTAAGGTCGCACTTAAGTGGGCGGCGAAGGAAGAGAGGTGATAGGGTAATGGATAGAAACCGAAGAGGTCGTGTTGGGCGGCGAAGAGAAGCTCGGAGGAGGGGCGGAAAAAGCCGCCC
>CAZSYW010000365.1:0-2438 GCA_964611315.1 uncultured Rhodospirillaceae bacterium | reverse complement strand
GGACTCTTCATCCTGTTAGTCGTAGGTGTATTCGCGGTTAGCGCGGTTACGATATCGGCGCAAGAGCTGGGCGTGGGCGACGATGCGCCGGCTTTTGAATTACCAGGCACCGATGGAAACACGCATAGTCTTGCCCAATACAAGGGCACGGCGGTGGTATTGGCGTGGTTTCCAAAGGCATTCACTGGTGGTTGAACGGCCGAGTGCAAGTCGCTGCGTGATTCCAGCGACCAGTTAAATACATTTGATATGCAGTACTTCATGATCAGTATTGATGACCCTCAAACAAATAAAGAGTTCGCCGAATCGCTCGATGCCGATTTTCCACTCCTGAGTGACCCAGGCAAGAGCGTTGCGTCGGCGTATGGCGTCATCAATGACGAGCGGCCAGTGCCGTTTCGCTGGACATTTATCATCGGTCCGGACGGTAAGATTTTGAAGATTGACAAAGAAGTTCAAGCGGCCAGAGCAGGACTTGACCTAGTTGTCCACCTTGACGAGCTGGGCGTAGCCAAGAAGTAGCCGTTAGGTTTAGATAACGGTTTGTTTATAGAAAGCGGCGAATGACCAAAAGGTCATCCGCCGCTTTTTTTGTCTCAAGGTTTCTGTTGTTGCTTGGAGGTCGTTATTCAGACCCTCGTGATTCGACGTTTTGGGATTTGTCGTCAGTCTTCATCTCATCTTTAAAGCCTCTAATGGCTTGTCCCATCCCTTTTCCGATACCGGACAGACGGTTCGCGCCAAAAATGAGGATCAGAATGACCATGATGATCACAAGTTCCGGTAGACCAATTGGTCCGAGAAACGCTAGCATCCCAGCCTGCATGGTGTGCCTTTCTTCCCAAGCGAAAATCTGGCTTGGGCAATCACCCGGTTTTGCTTCAAAAGGGCGTAGTCCAGAATAACACGGGGAGAATCAATACGCTGTAGTCACCGGCGAATTGATCGATTTTTCAATACGGGCATTCGGTCGCATGGGTGATTCAAGTAATATGCGGAGGCAGTGAGGGTTGAGATTGCGAATTGCTATCTGTTGAGGTTGTGTCCCGTGTTCTCCTTTAAGTGTTGCTTCGGCGAATCGATAACGACGTGGCAACGGTTGTAACTATTACCTATGGATGACAATAAGACCGAACAAGTAAGCCCACCACAGCAAGTGCCAGCGGCAGAATCAGGATTTGACGCCATCAGGCGACGGATTGGCCTAGTGTTAGGCCCCGCGGTATTTTTGCTTTTGTTAGCAACACCATTTGACCAGTTGAGTCCTGAGGGGCACCGACTGGCGGCAGTGTGGGCGCTAGTGATTATTTTTTGGACGACGGAAGCCCTGCCATTGCCCGTTACCGCATTATTGGGACCGGCTCTCGCGATCATGTTGCAGGTGGCCCCCGTTCGAGAAGCCTTGGCGCCATTTGCCAATCCACTAATTTTTCTTTTTATCGGTAGTTTTATTTTGGCGCAGGCATTGTTTGTGCATCGTGTGAACGAACGGATTGCATATGGTGTGCTGTCATGGAAGTTCGTAGGTGCTCGTCCTACGCGGATATTGATCGCCTACGGTGCACTCGCAGCGTTTCTTTCAGCCTGGATGAGTAATACTGCGACGGCCGCGATGTTGGTGCCGCTCGGCTTGTCGCTGATTGCCTTTATGGAGACGGAAGGCAAACTGCCGAAAAATTATGGAACGGCTTTAATGCTGATGACAGCTTATGGTTGTTCGCGTGGCGGTATGGCGACTCCAGTTGGAACACCCCCCAATTTAATTGCAATTGGCATGCTTAGTGAGCAGCTCGACGTTCGGATTTCTTTTGTTGAGTGGATGGTCATTGCTGCGCCAATTACCGTAGTACTGATGGTGATTGTGTTTTTCTATTTGAATTGGGTTGGCCAGACAGGTGTGAAGCAAATTCCTGGTGCGGATTTAGTTATCACTGAACGGAAGGTGGCGCTCGGCCCATTGAAACGTGGCGAGGTGAATGCCCTTATCGCGTGTGGAGTGACGGTGCTTCTTTGGGTAGGGCCAGGGTTATTACCCCTGCTATTAGGCAGAGATCATGCGGTTACACAAGCAGTGCTTTCCAGTATTCCTGAGTCGGTCGCGGCTCTCACCGGTGCAGTGTTACTGTTTGCGTTGCCGATAAGTAAGACTCAGAGAACGACTCTTACTTGGAAACAAGCTTCGCAGATTGATTGGGGGACGATCCTACTTTTTGGTGGTGGTTTGTCGCTTGGCACCATGGCCGGGTCGAGTGGCCTTGCGAGGGCGGTTGGAGAAGGTATTACGAGCCTTGTTCCAACCAATGAGGTGGTTACGCTGACATTTGCGGCGGCGCTGTTTACAGTGGTGTTATCCGAGGCAATGTCTAATACGGCGGCCACGAATATTGCTATCCCAATCGTCATTTCGATTGCTTTGGCAATGGGAGTTAATCCAATGA
>CAZSYW010000364.1:0-2448 GCA_964611315.1 uncultured Rhodospirillaceae bacterium | reverse complement strand
AGCTGGGCGAGCATAGGAGTTGAGATTCGTTTGACTTCCAGACGGAGAAATCACTCCCAAACTCCAAGTCTGTGTAGCGATATTGGGGTTACTCCGACTTACTTCCCACAAATCGATGCTGTATTGGTTGCTCAAGCGAACCCTTTGGACCACATACATTTTGTTGGTCTCTGGATCGATGGAAATACCACCTACTTCGAGTACGTTCCAGGAATTCTCACACTTGTAAGTCGAACTGACTTGCCCGGAGGAAGTGCTGAAAGTCACCGACCATTTTGTAATTGCAGCATAGGATGTGCTCGTGTAGAATGAAGTCATCCAAACTGTACCCTCGCCATCGCTGGTTGCGTCGGTGACGTAGTATACGTCGTTCGACGAACAGTTGTTGTATTGGATTGTCACAGTTCCAATGGAAGCACCAGTTGTCGCATTGTACCGATTGATTGCACTCAATTGGTAACCACCGTAGGAACCGACTGACCCATATCGAACAACATGGATTTCGTCTCCTTGCTTGACGACTGGGCCCATGTATGTCCAAGTGCCGCCTGACAGACTCGTTGTGCTGGTATCCCCCATTCCACTGTAGCCTGCTTCAGCGGTAGAGAAGTACTGCCCAGTCGTGTTCATGCTTCCGCCGGTGGATGAGGTCATCTGGTTGGCATTGCTCATTGTCCAGTAGTTGGTTTCCTCAGTGGGCCGCAATTGCAATTCGTCATTGTCCACCTTGACATTTTGCCGATAACCATAGTTCCATCCATTCTGGTTGATTGACCAGCCCCACTGACTTGAACCGGTGGTTCCTTGTCCACCAAAGTCGGAATCGGTTGTTCGATTGAACCAACTTTGTGTCGAAGATGAACCTTCAATTTCAAATTCAACATCACTCACCTCAGCCCCATATGGGAGTGTCACGCCCTGTGTGGCCGCATTTCCGGCTTGGCTGAAGACATGTGTGAACGTTGAAGATCCATCAGCAAATTGTGTTTCAGTGACCGCGGAGGCATACGGCAGTGCCGAGGAAAACAGCAGTGTTGCAAGGATAAAAATCGCAATTTTCCTCATTTTCCTCCCCCCAGTTGCCCTGTCGGCTACGCCGACACCCCGCGCCTTCGGCTTTCAAACTATTCCGGGCCCGTTAGGGCCCGTTTGAGGCGAACACTCAACAGTGCCAATAGTTTCGCCGTTTTCGGCCTGAAGGACTATCAGGCAGGATGTTGAATCAGAATGAACGGAATTTTCGCCCCACTCAAGCGTTGGTGGGAAAGCCAAAGAGATCGCCATTTGTTTATCCTCGGGACAGTTTCCTTCCTTTCTTTCAGCATGGTCATGTGGGCAATTATCTATTTCTTCTTCCTAGGCGGGGCTCAGGATCCTGATTTGGCGCATCTTACAGATGGAACCTGGGCTGGCTTATTCATCGGATTCACCGTTCTCATTTTTGTAGGGCCCGAATTCATTCATTATCAGGGAAAATGGAGTTTCTTGATGGAAATTCTCCGGTCGACGTCACGGCCAGAATTGGGCCGGCAACGGAAGGAAGCCGAAGAGGCCGCAACCTTGCTAGGTTCCGTTTGGACCTCTCGCCTGAAAGCGCATTTCGTCGAACATGGGCTGGCAAAAGGTCGCGCTAAATCCACTGGAAGTGCAGAGAGTGTACCCGAAGATATCCTCATCAATTGGTGGCGAACAGAAGATTCACGATTTTCACGAATGCTCGATGTGGAAATTCTACGTGAACCTTGGTTTAATCGCTCGCTTGGCTCAATCGGATTAATCGGATCGATTCTCCAACTTTGCAACATGTCGTTTGGCATCGTTCGCAATGCGGCCGAGGAACGCGTGAACACCCTCGTCATTTGGGATTGGTTGAACGGTGAACGAATTGATTCCGTCCCCGCACCATATTTCGACGACCTCTCGGGTTGGTTGGTACTCTTACTCTCGGTCTTCTTGCTCTGGGCTTCCTTCCCTGCGTCGGGCGAACGCGCGGAGCCAACTGAAAGTCGAATGGAAGAGGAGTGAGGCCAGTGGGCGAGGCTTGGTCCTGGGCAAGGGAGGCCTTGCTAGCCAGCGGCCTCATTGCCACCCTTATCGCCGTCCTTGTTCTGATGACGGGTTCATGGCCCCCCATGGTTGTCATCGAATCCGGTTCGATGATGCATGAAGATGAGGGAAATGTTGGGGCGATTGACCCGGGCGACCTCGTACTCGTCATGTCAGATAATCGCAAGAATATCGTCACTTATGCTGAGGCGACCGAGGAGGGTGGGCCGTACGACGGATACGAGAATCACGGTATGCCTGGAGACGTCATCATTTACCGAAAGAACGGCGGCACGATGACACCAGTTATTCATCGCGCACTCATGCGGGCGGTGGCCGATGAAACTGCAACGCCAGAACGCGGCGTGGAATATCCTTGCAACGGGAATGAAGGAAGTTGGG
>CAZSYW010000363.1:0-2458 GCA_964611315.1 uncultured Rhodospirillaceae bacterium | reverse complement strand
TTCCGGGTCTGGCGAATGAAATTGATGCCAAATCAGCTTATTCTTTAGCGCAATCCGGACAGCTTATTATCATAGACATTCGACGTCCTGCTGAATGGCGGCGGACCGGTATCCCTGATGGGAGTACTCCTATCAGCCTTCAACATTTTTCGCGTAAGGTTCGAAGCGAATTTTTTGGGGATGTGCTGGATGCGGTTCAGGGTGACAAAAGCCAGTCCATTGGTCTGATCTGCGCAAGTGGGGGGCGATCGGCTTGGGCGTTAGAGTTACTGGAAGAGGTCGGTTTTTCCCGTGTTCATGATATCAGCGAGGGAATGTTCGGGAACGCTAATGCACCCGGTTGGCTCGCTCGCAATCTGCCCGTCACTGTTTGTGATGGTTGCTAATATTGCCGGGCGCCGGGTTGTAACGGGAAGATTTGGTGATTAGATTAGATTCGCTCTACTTTGGTTGTGTCCCTCACGGGCTAGTGCCTTTTTAGTACACCTCCAACACAGGAATAGGATTGATTACAGATGACCCACCGTAATTTGCTCGCCGCCTTGTTCGGCGTATCATTTTCAATGAGTGCGACGTTGGCCACGGCGGCCGATATAGCTGCCGGCGAGAAAGTTTTTAAGAAGTGTAAGGTGTGTCACACCTTGGAGGAAGGCGGGAAGAAAAAGATCGGCCCTAATCTATTTGGAATTATGGGGCGTGTGTCGGGTACTGCCGCCGGTTTTAAATACTCTAAGGCGATGGCGGCCGCTGCTATCACATGGGATGTAGATACCCTCACCCAGTATCTCACGAAGCCTAAGGAGTTTATCCCAGGCAACAAGATGGCATTTCCCGGTTTGAAGAAGCCCGAGCAGATTGAAAATGTAATTGCCTTCATCGCTGAGAACACAAAGTAAGAGCGGTCACTCGCCGGGACGTTCTGTAAAGGCCGGGGCATTGCTCCGGCCTTGCCGCATCGACCCGTTGTGGCAAGTGTGGCAGAAGCGGTGCAGTTTGGTGCGGAGGGTTGGCTGATATGGAAATCACCGGTGAACACCGAATCGTAGCATCCCGAGACGAGGTCTGGAAGGCGCTTAACGATCCCACCGTTTTACGTGCCTCTATCCCAGGGTTGGAAAGTTTGGACAAAAAATCGGACACAGAGTTTACGGCTACAGTTGTTGCCAAGGTCGGCCCTGTTAAGGCGAAATTTAAAGGATCAGTAACGTTGAGCGATCTGGACCCACCGCGCGGTTACCGAATTATGGGTGAGGGACAAGGCGGTGCCGCCGGATTCGCTAGGGGTACATGTCTGGTTAACCTTCACGAGGAGGGCATGGAAACATTGCTGCGCTACCAAGCAGAGGCTCAGGTCGGTGGTAAACTTGCACAGATCGGTTCGCGATTGATTTCAGGAGCCGCAACAAAGCTGGCAAACGAGTTTTTTTCTGCGTTCGCAAGCCAACTCGAATTGTCCACGGTTTTGGAAACACCATCGGCAAAACAGAATAAACCAGTAAATTTAAATGGTCTGAGTGCAAGTGCGGGCCGTCCCTCTGTTGCACCGGCGTACTGGATCGCGGGTCTTGTTATTGTCACGGGAGTTGTCTTGTGGCTTTACTCCTGATCGGTCCTGGGCATGAGAAGGGGGCCTCTGTGCTTGACCTAAAGGGCCGACACCCCCACACTTGCCGCGGAAAGTGCGCGTGTAGGAGCAGGTAACAGGAATGACTCACAATGTTCAGGCGACGGTGAATGGAAAATCAGTCTCGGCTGAGATAGAGGCGCGGACCTTGCTTGTCCAGTATCTTCGAGACCATTTGGGCCTGACAGGCACCCACGTTGGTTGTGATACAAGTCAGTGCGGCGCCTGTGTAGTTCATGTCGACGGACAAGCCATTAAGTCTTGCAGCATACTTGCGGTCCAGTGTGAGGGTGCGAATGTGGTGACCATTGAGGGCCTTGCCGACGGCAACTCTCTCCACCCGATGCAGGAAGCATTTCGTGATAATCATGGACTTCAATGTGGTTTTTGTACGCCGGGTATGGTGATGGCGGCGGTTGACTTGGTCACTCGTCACCCACAACCGAGTGAAAAACTCGTGCGAGAGGAACTAGAAGGAAATTTGTGCCGTTGTACGGGGTACCACAATATTGTTAAATCCGTCGTCGCGGGCGCGAAAGCAATGGCTGGCTAACTGGGGCAGTGCAGGGCGATATAAATTATGTATGACTTCACCTATCATTGTGCGACCTCTATCGAAGATGCTCAGTCCATGTTCAAAGGTTGTGAGGATCCAGTGTACCTAGCCGGTGGCATGACTATGTTGCCGACAATGAAGCAGCGGTTGGCCCGCCCTTCCGACGTGGTCGACTTGGGAAAAATTGAAGGGCTTTCAGGAATTGCGCGGGTGGGCAATGAAATTGTAATTAAGGCCCTTGCAACACACGCAGAAGTAGCTGGCAGTAGTGAGGTCGC
>CAZSYW010000362.1:0-2459 GCA_964611315.1 uncultured Rhodospirillaceae bacterium | reverse complement strand
GTCGGACCATCATGTTGATGAAGTTGATCTCCGCCTTAGAGCCGCCAAGGAAGGCAATCATGACCAACCGGCCGCCGATACCCAGCGCGTTTATGTTAGATTGAATATAATCACCACCCACCATGTCGAGGATCACGTCGATCCCGTCGCGACCAACTAGGTCCTTAATGACCGTGGGCCAATTTTCGGTCTTGTAATTGATTGCCCGCTCGGCACCGAGTGACTCGCAAAACCGACATTTTTCGTCGTTTCCGGCCGTCGTGAAAACGCGTGCGCCGAACTCTCGGGCTAGTTGGATAGCTGTCGTCCCGATGCCACTGGAGCCTCCATGAACAAGGAATACTTCGCCTTCAGCCAGACGCCCGCGCTGGAATACATTGTGCCAGACGGTAAAGAATGTTTCTGGCAAGGCGGCGGCTTGCACGGCATCGTACCTATCAGGGAAGGGCAGGCAGTGCCCAGCATTTGCCACGCAATATTCCGCATATCCCCCTCCCGGGGTAAGCGCACATACCGGGTCACTGAAAGATAGGTTGGATACGTTTGTGCCACAAGCAACGACTGTTCCCGATACCTCTAGTCCTAATAGGTCCGTCGCGCCGGGTGGGGGAGGGTAACTGCCAGCACGTTGCAACGCGTCGGGCCGGTTGACACCTGCGGCGGTAACTTTGATCAATACTTGGTCCGCGGTCGGCTTTGGCAATGGTCTTTTTGCAGGTGCCAGAACATTGGGACCACCGAACTCCGAGATTTCAACGACCGCCATAGTATCTGGCAACGGCATGAAGCAACTCCTTGCGTGGCAAACTGATAGAGCGTATGTCGATGATTGAGATTGCTTATCTAATGCGATGGAAAGGCTGTTGCAAGAGGTGATGACGGGAGGTGGGTATGGAAGAAGAAGATTTTGAACCTAGAACCTTGCGGCCAAAACCACTCGATCTGGGTACCTTATCAATCGAAGCGCTGACCGACTATATCAGCGAACTCGAAGCGGAGATCGAACGCGTCCGCGCATCGATATCAGTCAAAGAAACGTGGCGGGGCGAAGCAGAATCCTTTTTCAAATCATAGATCTGCCAATCTAAGGAATCACTTTATGCTTTACGGGAAGGCAGCCCTGGTCACAGGGTCGACAAGCGGCATAGGATTGGGGATCGCGCGTTCCCTTGCCGCAGAGGGTTGCGCCGTCATGCTAAATGGGTTCGGTGATCCGTCAAAAATAGAGACAATACGGGAAAGTTTGGCACAAAGGCATGGCGTTTCGGTCTGTTATAGCAGTGCTGACTTATCCCAACCCAGCGATATTGCCAATCTAGTCGACGCGACCGTTGATCGTCTCGGCGGGATTGATATCCTGGTCAATAATGCCGGCATCCAACATACTTCGCCGGTGACCGACTTCCCGGCAGAAATTTGGGATAAGATTATCGCGATTATGCTTACCGGCGCTTTTCACGCTATCCGGCATACATTGCCGCTAATGCAAACAAAAGGGTGGGGGCGGATTGTCAACACCTCGTCGGTCCACGGTTTGGTCGCAAGTGTGCACAAGAGCGCCTATGTTTCCGCCAAACACGGCATTATGGGACTGACTAAGGCCGTTGCTCTCGAAACGGCGGGACAAGGCATTACCTGCAACGCCATCAATCCCGGCTTCGTTCGAACCGAGTTAGTCCAGGCGCAGATCGATGAACGTGCACAAATAAGGGGCACCTCCGTTGAGAGGGCTGCATGCGATATGTTGTTGGAGAAGCAACCTTCGCTTGAATTTGTGACCCCGGATCAGATTGGCTCACTATGTGTTTTTCTATGCTCCGATGCCGCTGCTCAAATTACCGGTGTACCAATCCCTATCGATGGCGGTTGGACTGCACAATAAATACTGTCATTGGGAATCGCGAACTTTCCGCAGCTAGTTGGGAGTACGCAAGCGTTAGTGATTAGGCCGACGCCTAGCGAAGAGGCGCCAAATAATTTCCGACATTAAGATGGATGTACTGTCTGTGGATTAAGGAAATAAGCTGCCAGGAAGCTTTAAAAAACGCTGTAATTCGGGGTTACGATAAAAATTAGCACAAGTAAAGTGTTCTCGGAAATCCGCAAGAGATAAAGCAGGGTGGCTTAGTCGTTTTGCCGTATTTAAGTGTAGATTTAGCAGTATGCGCCCATTTCCAAATTTCTGGCAACGGAGAGAAACGATAGAGGGAAGGCAGCAGGTACGCTTGATGTTCAGGAACCCAAACAGGCACCGTAAAGCAAAAATTTAGAGTAGTTTATAGCGCTATTACAATATTGAATGCGCCCCCGAAGGTGACGCATCCAATGCTGTAAAGAAAGACTTAGACTAGGCCGCCTTGTCGTCAATTGGCTTCAAATTATTATTGATGGCAATAGACCTTGGCTTCATCGCTTCGGGAACCTCGCGGACGAGATCGATGTGGAGCAGACCGTTAACC
>CAZSYW010000361.1:0-2467 GCA_964611315.1 uncultured Rhodospirillaceae bacterium | reverse complement strand
AAAGTGGACGTGGCTCAGCCTGACGTCGGTCGAGTCGGCGGCCTGACCGAGGCCATGAAAGTGTGTGACATGGCTGCCGAGCGAGACCGGCAGATCATCCCACACTGCTGGAAAACCGGTATCAGCATCTCAGCCAGCGCCCATCTCGCAGCCGTCACTCCGCATTGCCCTTATTTTGAATATCTCCCCGCGGAACTCACCGACTCGAAGCTCCGCCAGGAACTTGTACAGGACGACCTACAATTGATCGACGGAAAACTGGCTATCCCTCAAAAACCGGGACTCGGGATTGAAGTCAACATGGACGCCCTGAAACGATTCAAACAAGACAATCCCTAAGGCACCACATTCAGAGCATTGATAATCACATCAATCTCCGTCGGCTGTTTCCACTCCTCGCCCTTCAACAAAAGAATTCGCCCATCCGGAAATACATCGTGCGAAGGTCCCCAGACGTTTACATACTCCCCTTCAAAAAACACCTCCGGCCCTCCGATCTCGAATTCATCACCCAATTTCAAGGGCACCTTCATCCATTGCTGCCCGTTCCGATAATAGACTCCTGACCCATCTGGCAACCACTTGGGTTCCTCACCATTCCCCTTGGAAATCTTGATCTCCTGATCCATCCCCGGAAAACGGTTGATGTATATTTCAAACATACCCTTGCTGTCTTTCTCAGATGTGTATACCAGCCATTTCCCATCGTGCGAGATCACCTGCCCCCACTCATGAATCGTTGGCTCATTAGTCAATTGATGATTGGTTCCGTCCTCCAAATCATAATAATAAAGATTATCCAGCAAATCACCCTGTTGCCTTCCGAAATACAACAGGTATTTGCCGTCGCGAGACACATCGGAAAGCTCGATCAATTTCCATTTTTTATCACCGAACACAAGTTCCTGTTCCGCCTTGGTTTCGAAATCATAGAGATATGCGGTGAAGTCTCCCGGTCCTTTTCTGTTCGATGAATAGTAAAGCTTGCCACCATCCGCACTCCAAAACGGAGTGTAGTTGCCGCGTGTTTGAACGATGGACCTAAATTGGCCCCGCTGAATATCCAACACATGAACATCGTACACATGATCGTTTTCAATTTCCACGGCCACTTTTGTTCCATCCGGTGAAATGGAAAACTGACCGAACTTGTCCACCCTTTCAGCCAATGCTTCGCTTGTCCTCGTTTCCGGGTTCAAGACCTCCAACTGCAACGCATTCACACCTCCGCCCTTTAGAAAAGCAACTGTACCGTTTGCAGCAACTGTATAATGCCAAAACCAATTACGCCCACGGACTTTTGACTTTACCACCATCTTCGATTGATCCTCAGTCGCAAATGTATTCAGATCCACTTTTGTTGATCTTATTTGCCCATCCTCAACCGTAATTAACTGTTTCGGGTTCAACCACATCGGGTTATACCCATCATTCAGCAGTACTGGCGACTTACTGGAATCAAACCCGACATAATATGTGGATGTTTTATCCTTAATAGCCCCAATGCCTGTGGAGTTAAAAACCACACCCTCTCCATTATTGGCCAATTTGGGCATCCACACATATAACTGATCCTTCATCACATCGACAGGTGTGCCCCCGTTCTCCGGAATTTTTCTGAATTTGAACCCCTGCGAATCCGAAAAATAAATCATTCCGTCCTCCCCCCAGCATGCCGCTGCAATAGATTTTGCCTCACATAGATTTTTTACCAATCCACTTT
Source organism: uncultured Rhodospirillaceae bacterium (assembly GCA_964611315.1). Classification (GTDB taxonomy): domain Bacteria; phylum Pseudomonadota; class Alphaproteobacteria; order UBA7887; family UBA7887. The sequence continues at coordinate 744 of CAZSYW010000361.1, read as the reverse complement.
TCAGTTCGATCTTTTTAAGTTTGTCTTTGCCAAAAAAAGCGACCCACTCGCCACTCGGATCGAAAAACGGCAATAGAGCGCCCTCTGTTCCTTCCAACAGCTGGAATTCGTCATCACTAAATGATCGAAGACAAAGATACCTCTGTTTTTCATGAGAACAGACATAAACCAACTTGTCCCCATTTGGTGACAACATAATCGACGGCAACACGGTACCAAACGGCATGTACTTGGGCCCTGCTATTGGGTATTCCACCGGGATCGGTATCGCCAGATGGAGTCGTTTTCCTCCTTGGCCACTCCTTTCTGATGTTGTGTCTGGCGTTTTGTTAAATAGCATTACCAACAACGCAACAACACAGGCGGCCAAGGCACACGCGATAGGCTTGGCCAAGTTCTTGGGTTGGGTTGTGGCCGTGGGTTTTGCGCTTGGCCTTTCGTGACGTTTGACCGTGGTTGGCTGCGGCACGTAGGCTTCGCCCTCACGGCTGACCCCGCGCTTGGCCAAGCCGTTGGCCAAGTCCTCCAGCACCTGCCCCTCGTCCTGACCATACAGCTCCAGATGCTGGATGCCGGCCAACTGGTACTGCAACTTGGCCGGGACATCTGCCGGCTCGAGGTAGACCGGCAGCAGCACCTTCTTTTGTTCCGACCCCAGCATCACCTCCTTCACCACGTTGTGCGAGTCGGTCGAGTTTTGCGACAGCATCACCACCATCACACGGCAGTCCGCGATCGCCTGCA
>CAZSYW010000360.1:0-2469 GCA_964611315.1 uncultured Rhodospirillaceae bacterium | reverse complement strand
CAAGCTTCTTTTATGTGATGTCGTAGGGGTTGTATGTCCCAAAAAATCGGGCCCTAGCGTGATTGTGGTGGCATAGAAGACAGAATGTCCTCTTCCGAAAACAGCTTAAACCGACATCGCCTCCCCGGACGCCGACGGTCATCCCACCTTGTACTGTTAGCGCTTGCAGCGATTTTCATCCTACTTAAGGAACACTCTGTACAGGCTGGATATGCCGCCTATGTCGTAGATGCTGATAGTGGGGCGGTGCTACATAAGCGTAACAGCGAGGACCTAAACTATCCGGCGTCACTATGTAAAGTGATGACACTTTATTTGATTTTTAAAGGACTGGACCACAGAGATTTCTTCCTAGATTCAATGGTACCCATATCTGCACGAGCTGCACGCCAACCAGCCTCGAAGCTAGGTCTGAGGTCAGGTCAGTCTATAACGTTGCGTGAAGCCATACTGGCGTTGACCACGAAGTCTGCGAACGATATTGCGACAGCCTTAGCAGAATTTGCCTCAGGCTCAGAATCAGCCTTTGCAGAACAAATGACCCGAGAGGCCCAAGCCCTTGGAATGTCAAAAACAGTATTTCGTAACGCGTCTGGTCTTCCTAATAGTAGGCAAAAAACCACCGCCAGAGACCTTAGCATATTGGGCCTGGCACTGTACGCACATTTTCCTCATTACACTCATTACTTCTCGCGAAAAAGCTTTAGCTACCGGGGTCGAACCTACCGGAACCACAATAATTTGCTCGGTATGTATGAAGGAGTGGAGGGGATTAAGACGGGCTATACCCGAGCCGCTGGGTACAATTTAATGGTCTCGGCAAGACAAAATGGTCACCATATTATTGCAGTAGTGCTTGGAGGGAAGACATCGGCCAGACGCGATGCCCAGATGCGACGTCTCCTCGACCAAGCCTACAAGAGGTTCGAACGGAATGACAAGTTGTCTGCCCTCATTGCGCCACCACCGATCAAACCAGTAAGAGGGACTGCAACGACAAAGGCTCCCCTGAAGAATTCACTAAAGAACCTAGCAAATGTAGCTGATATAGCCGGAGAGGTCCTGACCCAATATGTGGCTGTCCCGGAAGCCTCAGCTGCTCCAATCCACGACAAGACATGGGGCATCCAGTTGGGGGCCTTTTCGCGACACGAGGCTGCCACGCGAGTACTCGACAGCGTAGTCCAACTCTTTCCCAAAATGTTGGGAAATACCCGTCGGGAGGTATCGCCAATAGCAGATTCGATCGGCACCCTGTACAGAGCACGCCATATAGGTCTAACTGAAGCCACTGCCAGGGCCTTGTGCGCGGAGCTTACCGCACGAGCGCAGGCGTGTATTATCGCGCCTCCGCCGCCTCCGTCTTAATTCACTCGCTAAAAACGGAATACACCGATCAAAATGTCTTTTACAATGCAAGCGTGGGCGCTGAGAGCCGTCCTTTGAGTTGGCTTGTTACACAAAGTGTCTGTTAGAGGATGGGCGAAGAGACACCGCAGAAACCAAGTTGTTCCTTCAACATCTCTTGCAGGCGGCTAAGCCCGTCTTCATTTTCAGCTTCACAACGCGCTACAAGGACAGGTTGGGTGTTTGACGCCCGCAAGAGCCACCAGCCATCCGATGTAGTTACCCGCACACCGTCAATTGAGTTGACGTCTATCCCCTCAATATCTTTTAGACGCGCATGCACAGAATCGATAATGTCAAATTTAAGCTCGTCACCGCAAGGGAAACGAATCTCCGGTGTACTACAAGTAGTCGGTAATTGTTTGCGAAGCGCCCCCAAAGAACAACCGGAACGAGCTAATAAATCCAGCAAACGAACTGCTGCATAAATGGCATCGTCAAACCCATAGTACCGGTCAGCAAAAAAAATGTGGCCACTCATTTCCCCAGCGAGCGGTGCTTCTAACTCGACCATTTTTGTTTTTATTGGAGAATGCCCAGTCCGCCACATCACTGGATTTCCCCCATGAGCAGCCACGGTATCAAAAAAAACGCGGCTTGATTTCACGTCTGCGATGATTGTCGACCCTGGATTATCTTCAAGAAGGTCCATGGCATACAAGGTTAACAACTGGTCCCCCCAAATGATTGCACCCGTATTATCGACAACTCCGATTCTGTCTCCATCTCCGTCGAACCCAATACCGACATCATACGACTGGGTAACAACCTCAGATATTAATTGATCGAGATTTTCTGCGACAGTCGGGTCTGGGTGATGTGACGGAAACGTTCCATCAATGGCAGCGTTTAAAACCGTATGTTTTCCGGGCAGGCGGTCAACTAAACTGCCCACAACATCACCGGCGGCACCATTCGCAACATCCCATACCACCGATAGTGGGGCAGTATTCCGATATTCCGCAGAGACTCTTGCTACATAATCCTCTACCACCGAAACTTTGGACACAGTGCCATGAGCCTCAGCAAAGTGTCCATCAGATATTTCACGCCCTAAACTTT
>CAZSYW010000359.1:0-2473 GCA_964611315.1 uncultured Rhodospirillaceae bacterium | reverse complement strand
AACCTCCGCCAAGCCCAAACGGCCATAGCACGCACTAAAGATGATGAGTCCTCCAATAGCGAGTCGGCGACCGCAGCCAGACTTGCGTTTCCACTATTTCCTATAGCAATTAATACATTGCGAACGAACCGATCACGGCCCAAACGCTTAACAGGAGAGCCTACGAAGAAAGAACGAAATGCCTGATCATCCAGCTTCGCTAATACTGATAACTCTGGCGCGACTAGGTCTTCCCGCGCGGTCAGTTTTGCATCCCGTGTTGCATGTGCATATTTATTCCAAGGACAAACCGCCAGGCAGTCGTCGCACCCAAAAATTCGATTCCCCATTGCCGCACGAAACTCCGTACTTATGTGCCCTTTATGCTCAATAGTCAGGTAGGAGATACAACGTCGTGCGTCGAGCTGATAGGGGGCGACAAATGCTTTCGTCGGACAAATATCTAGACACCGTTGGCAAGTGCCACACCCGTTTTTGATAGTTTCCCCGGAGGAAACCTCACGCGACACAAAAATAAGACCTAAAAATAACCAAGACCCGAATTTCCGCGAGACCAGATTGGTATGCTTTCCTTGCCAACCTAGTCCCGCCGCTTCAGCCAACGGTTTCTCCATTACGGGGGCAGTGTCGACGAATACCTTGACTTCCCCGCCAATCGTGGCCGCCACCCAACCACCCAACTGCTTTAACCGTCCTTTAAGGACCTTATGGTAATCCCGGTTTCGTGCGTAGACCGACACTGTCCCAAGTTTTCCGTTTGAAAGATTCTGCAAAGGGTCCACTTCCGGCGCGTAATTTGTGCCAACTACTATTATACCGCGCACCATAGGCCACAGCTTTTTTGGATCTTTGCGGCGATTTACTTTCTCCAGCATCCATTTCATATCTCCCTGCATGCCTCGCGCAAGAAACTCGGAAAGTTTCTGCCCTGCATCTCCAATATCCGACGGCTTGGCAAATCCGACAGCGTCAAACCCTAGCGAAACGGCTCGTTCCCGAATATTAGCAGTTACATTCATCGCTAAAGAACAATCTACTCTCGTTAATTTCTTTCAGCAGGGTAGTAACGGGCCTTCTTTCGTTACCGCTAACTTTCCACCCCCCTCTTGGTTTGCATCAATTATCCGAGGTCTCCACGGCAGGCGAACCGATCCATTGCATGTCAAAACCCGTGGGCTGCTGGAACACCCGCAATTCAAACATAGGTAGTGCTGCCAGCAAATGATCAAAAATATCCGCCTGAATTGATTCATACCGACCCCAGTCGGTATCATTAGTAAAAACGTATATTTCCAACGGAAGTCCCTGTGGTGATGGCGGTAGCTGGCGAATCAAAAAAGTCATTTCTTGATGGATTTTTGTGTTATCCCGCAGATACGCTTCCATATATGCCCGGAAAGTCCCGACATTGGTAAGAGAGCGCTGATTCAACAGGTCCGTCTTCCTGTTCGAATCTGCGCTCCGCGTGAGCACCTCCTTTTCTTTCTCGATCAAGTACTGCGCAAGTCGGTTGATCCGCGAAAGTCGTTCTAACGCCGCCTTATCTAGAAATTTTATACTTGTCTGATCTATGAAAATGCTGCGCTTAATTCTCCTCCCACCTGATTCGGTCATCCCACGCCAATTTTTGAAAGAATCCTCTATCAATTTATGAGTTGGAACTGTGACAATTGTCTTGTCCCAGTTCTGTACTCGCACTGTGTGCAGCGCAACATCTATGACATCACCATCAACGCCGAGGTGAGGCATTTCTATCCAGTCACCAGGTCGGACTAGGTCGTAAGCCGCAATTTGCACTGACGCAATAAGAGAAAGGATAGTGTCTCGAAACACCAAGATTAGCAAAGCTGTGACCGCACCCAAGCCGCTGAGAATTCCCCAAGGCGAAACACCCAAGAGAGTACAGATTGCTAATGCGCCACCCAACAAAGTAACGACCAAACTAGCGAGCTGCACATACCCTTTGATCGGCCGTTTATGAGAGATTGGATACGTTTGATAAATATCATTTCCGGCCGCCAATAAGCGGGTCGTTATTATAACAAGGTTGACTACGACATAGACCAGAATGATACGTGCTAATATATCAACAGCACCCGAAAAAAAAGAAGCTCCATAGTAAAGCACTATCGCGGGCGCAAGATACGTAATCTGCGTTAATACGCCCCTGTTCGCCAGCGCATCATCCCACTGGGTCTGCGTACGCGCGATTCCGCGCTGAACTAATGTACGCACGATCTTGCGAGCAACCAAGAAGCTAGCGCCTGCTCCAAACATCAGCAGCAAGCCTACAAACAGCGCCCTCACAATAGTTGAATCGAGTAGTTGGGTAAGGGCAGGAACTAAATCGGTCATTGTGGCCTCCGGAACGTTCAGAAATCCAAATCGGCATATGTCTTAGGCGGCACAACACCAGCCACATGGTCTGTCAACAACGGCTGAAAACTTGCCCTGGATTTAAGACGCGCGTACC
>CAZSYW010000358.1:0-2479 GCA_964611315.1 uncultured Rhodospirillaceae bacterium | reverse complement strand
GCCAACTCTGTGCAACCATCCCTTGTGCGGCAAAATTAACAACGTAGTCCGGAGCAAAATCCTGGATTCGCCTGACGATTTCTAAGTGATCAGAATTCAGGTCTCCCTTGAAAAATTCAAAACTTTCGGAGTAGTTTTCAATCTCTTTGTAAGGGAGGAAAACCATGTGGGGCTCGACCGAACGACTTATCCCTAAAACATGATGCCCGCGCTTCAGCAGATGTTCAGTGAAATGTGACCCCGAAAACGAGTTACTACCGAGAACAACAAAACGCTCATGCATAAAATTGATGGAACCCTGTGGCTTCGTTTCAGCTCACACCTGAAACGAATAATCAATCAACCTTTTAAGAACAAGGACGAACTCAACTGACCAACTCTTCTGGTCGCAAAGGCAATTTTAGTGCATTGGCCGGTTGTTTTCACGATGGGAGCGGTCTCGATCCGTTCAGCTGATCTGACTCCCAGTTCGCATCAAGGGAAAACTGGCAGATCGCGCCGCGCTCCATCAACACGCGTGCGGCCGTTTTATATTGAAAGCGCAAAACCTCTTCACTCTTGGATGCCGTAGGATGAAAGCCATCTTCCATGATCAACTTGCGAGCTGAACGTTTGATCCGCTCGCGTGCAATCCGCTGAGCATGGCTTTGTGGAGTATTCGGGTCACTTGCGACATCCAGACTCTCAACTACCGCAGCTTTTATCTCTGACGAACTGTTCTCGATCAGTTCATATTTTGAAGACATAATTCCAAACGAATAGAGTAGATCCCGGTCCGCATTGACCAGTTCTTGCAGGCTCAGGTAACGTTGCTCTTCCCGTGAGTACACGTGCTTGAGCAGACCTCTATCCGAATCCCGAATTAAGACACCACAACTCCAATCGTACATATTGATGATTAACATCTGGCGAGAGAACAAAATTGCCAACTCCATTGGTCCCGAGATCGTACCGACGAAAAGCCGACAGAGGGCCACCAGAAAAAGATCCATCTCTTCCGCCTTAAGATCTGTAAACGGGTAATCAATCACACGATTCATGCTGGGCAACGGTGACATAGAGTCATCACCCATCCGAATCACCCAACCACCACGTCGAGTGATCTCTTCAATTCCCTCAATAGAGTTTTGGATATCGGCATTTCTGTAACTACGTCTATTGAAGTCCTTCCTAAAGCCGGGCTCGCGAACATGCCAACAGACAAACCAGTCGGTTTGGCTAAGGCCCCAATACGACAATTTCTCCCAACAAGCAGAAACGGCCTCTGGTCTCAGTGAAGGTGGCTCGTAGTTATCTACCTGCTGTTGCCAATTCATTGATTCGGCCCGTTTCCAGGAAAAGATCGCCCGCGTTTCGTTAGGCTTGTCTATCCAAAGCCTATCTATCCCAATTCGAGGGAAGTTATAGCTCTCGTAAAGACGTCTACCTGAACCCATGAACAGGGTACGACTGAACAGGCGTAGCGGAAGATAGATACCACTCAATAGCGCTGCGACTACCCAATAAATCAATCGCGGTACCCGAGCGATATGCGGTGATTGCAGATTCATCGCCATCCCACCGGTCAATTGATAACCATGCAACAAAGGAATGTTGAGATGCTCCAAAAGCCAAATTCTTGAACCCTTGCGATGCGCTAACAGTAGGGCAAAGAAAATCTCTTCAACCCGGTTGCCGATAGCGTAGGAGTGGGGAGTCAAAATGAAACCCCGCCAAGAAAGAAGCCGCTTACAGAAACTACGAAAGAGAACGATGCTCAAGGGAGATATATTACTCTTAGGAGAACAGAAGGTTCTTGCGCACAGACTGTGCCAACTCGACAATCATGTCATCTCAATTTCCGGACGATACCGAGTCTTCAACGTCTTTTCTCGAGAGAGTGTAGAGCATTCCCAGGAAGTGGCAGTCACCTGGCCTCGATAATATAGTCAACGATTGCGACTAACCAAATATGGTGCGCCATCTCAACGTGGTTGTACGATTGACTGTCTATCCAGAAATTGATGTTACCAAAAGAGCGTAAGGGGTTATCTGGCCGAAACCCGGAGAGCGTAACCAGGCTAAGCTCCATGCTTAAAGCTTTCTTGGCCCCGTTAATGATATTTTGTGACTGGCCGCTACTACTTATCAAAATAACGAGATCGCCCTTGTCGGCATAAAACTCCAGTGCCTTCTCTACCCAATGCTCGTACCCAAAATCGTTCGCAAAGCAGGTAATGAGATCGGCCTCGTTGAAGTTAACCGCACGAATACCAGCTGCTTTAACGAGGTCAACCGCGACATGACTCGCCATCGCGGCACTTCCTCCATTTCCTACCAGAATAGTCTTTTTGTTATCCGCGTTTGCTTCAACAAGCATCTCTGATACTCGCATCAAATCAGTCTTGTCGACCTGGTCCAAACCATCAGATAGTTCGCGGAAATACTCTTTGAAGTATATTTCCGGATTCATATTGCTGCTCTCTAAACCTCTGCTCCA
>CAZSYW010000357.1:0-2480 GCA_964611315.1 uncultured Rhodospirillaceae bacterium | reverse complement strand
GATGCGACCAAAGATTGGTTTACGTATTTAGGATGAACACAGACGATGTTTACGTTATCGAACTACCTTAAAGACTTAGTCGGCACGCTCAGTGCAGTGCAAGTCACAAATAGCTCCGGCCAGGTCATGGAGAACGGTGAGGCGATTGCTAAAGTCATCGCCCTGCTGCATCAGGTTCGTGACTCAGGGGCCAAAAACATTTTCATTGGAAATGGAGGGAGTGCTGCTATTGCGAGTCATATGGCTATCGACTATAGCAAGAACGGGCGTTTGCCATCTTTGGCGTTTAATGATGGGCCTGCACTCACCTGTCTTGGAAACGACTTGGGATATGAGAACGTTTTTGCGGAACAAATCAAACTTCACGCGCGGCCGGGCGATCTTCTTTTCGCCATTAGTAGCTCAGGGGCGTCAGCAAACATTCTGGCAGCTGTCAGGCAGGCCAGAGCATCTGGGTGCGAAGTAATTACCTTAAGTGGATTTGCGCCCGATAACACGTTGCGCAGTACTGGAAGTCTTAATTGGTACATCGCATCTTCTGAATACGGCCTAGTTGAAATTTCCCATCTGGTGATATGCCACGCGATACTTGATTGTGAGATGGGGTGGAACTTAGGCCAACGAGAGCCATCGTAGTTGATTCTATTCAGGCCGGTTGTTTTGAAAACACTAAATTTAGTAGGAAGGACAGTTTGAACCAATTGAAGCATGTTTTGGTGACGGGTGGTGCTGGGTACGTAGGGAGCGCTCTTGTTCCCAAACTAATTGAGACAGGTTATCACGTGACCGTTCTTGATCTTTACCTATATGGCGACCAGGTGTTTGGTGAGTATCACGATCATCCGAATTTGCGCGAGGTAAAAGGAGACTTGCGGGATGGACAAGTCGTGGCGAAATCGGTCCAGAGTTGTGACGCTGTGATTCATCTGGCATGTATTTCTAATGACCCAAGCTTTGAGTTGAATCCAGAATTAGGGAAGAGCATCAACCTAGATGCATTTCGACCCTTAGTGGAACAGAGCGTGCAGGCAGGTGTCCGTCGGTTTGTTTATGCCTCTTCATCGAGTGTTTACGGAATCAAGAACGAACCCAATGTCCATGAGGGAATGGCTCCGGACCCTTTGACAGACTATTCACGCTTCAAAGCTGACTGCGAGCAGATTCTGCTTGAGTATCAGTCGAATGATTTCACGACAGTAACTATCAGGCCTGCCACTGTTTGCGGATATGCGCGGCGTCAACGATTGGATGTTGTCGTGAACATCCTCACTAATCTGGCATACCACAAGCGTGAGATAACAATATTCGGCGGTGATCAATTGCGGCCAAACATCCATATTCAGGATATGGTGGATGCTTATCTCTTAATCTTGGGGGCAGCTAGAGAGAAGGTTGCCGGGAAAATCTTCAACGCAGGCTACGAAAACCAGCCAGTTCGTGAACTTGCTGAAGCAGTGAAGGCGGTGGTTGGAGAAGATGTGAGTTTGGTTACAACTTCCACGGACGATAACCGGTCGTATCATATCTCGTCTCAAAGAATCGCTGATGAAATAGGATTTATTGCAAAACGTAGCATTAAAGAGGCAGCGCAAGACTTGGTGTATGCGTTTGAACAGGGACTCCTGCCAGATTCGTTGACTGATGAGCGCTACTTTAATATTAAGCGGATGCAGTCTGTAAATTTGCAATAGCCTTAACAAGGCCACGGTCCTCAAGATAGATTGACAAAGTCAACCGTTGCTAGTTTGTTTCCTAAATCGCGCCTACGGATCGGTTTAGACTTCGACAATACTCTGGCCTGCTACGACCAGGTCTTCGGAAAGATTGCCCAAGAGATGTCTCTGGTTCCATCCGATTGGATCGGATCCAAATCGGAGATACGGTCTGTATTACGCCGACGGCCGGACGGGGAGCGTCAGTGGCAGCGGCTACAAGGGCAGGTGTACGGTAAGTACATGCACCGGGCAACTATCTTTCCAGAAGTCGCTAATTTCCTGCTTAGGCTTAAACAACGAGGAGACCAGGTATTTATTGTAAGTCACAAAACAGAGTTCGGGCATGGTGACGACGAACGAATTCCGTTGCGTCGCGAGGCAATACAGTGGATGGAGGGACATCGTTTTTTTGATGAGACCGGATTCGCAGTAGATTACGACAATGTTTTTTTTGCTGAGACTAGAGCAGATAAGATAGAGCGAGTTGCAAAGCTGAAGTGCGATGTTTTTATTGATGACCTCTGGGAGGTATTTGCAGACCCCAATTTCCCACGGAATGTTTGGAGAATTCTTTTTGGCAGATCGTTAGAGAGAAAGCACCAGGCCATAAGCGATTACTGTTCACCGAGTTGGCGCGAGATTAGTCGCTTTGTGCTCGGAGAAGAGAGGGCCGACGACGTCAAGGGTTGGATAGAGAACATTTTAGATCAAGAGGTAGATGTTGTTACTGAGATAGAGGGTAGAGCGAATAGCCAGGTGTATCGT
>CAZSYW010000356.1:0-2481 GCA_964611315.1 uncultured Rhodospirillaceae bacterium | reverse complement strand
ACCGCCACCCAAATCTGCTTTGCGCCATTGCGTCGGCAACCAAAAATTCTTATCGTAGGTCAAAACAAAAGTTCCCTGAAGCTTGATCCAATGGTTGTGCGCGCAGGGGCAGATATCCTGTACGATGGTAAGATCATTGATCAGTACCGGGGCCACCTTTACGGCCTGGCAGTAGATCTCGGCACAACGACGGTTGTTATTGATCTTGTGGACTTGGAGTCAGGCGACAGTTTGGAGCGTCTGAGTTTTGAAAACCCCCAACGTTTTGGCGGTAGCGATGTCATGCATCGTATCTCATACGATGGTGGCCCTTATAAAGGCGAACTAAAAAAAGCGATCGTGACCGCCATCAATCGAGCTATTCGAAACCTCTCACGCACGCACAGGTTTCCCAGGCGAGCGATCTACGAAATTGTTGTCGCAGCAAATAGCAGTATGCGGGATTTGTTGTTTGGTCTCGACGTACAAAGCATTGGACAGAAGCCCTACAAGTCATTGACCGAACACGAGTATCTGGCGGGGAAAAGAGGTTCCACGGAATTAGTAGAAAGCGCTTGGAAATTAGGAATTAAGGCCCATCGTGAGACCATACTGTATGGGTTGCCTCTTATCGGTAGCCATGTGGGTGCTGATGCAGCTGCATGTTTGACCGCCATCGATATGGCGAACGTCAAGGACGAGGTGGTAATGATGGTTGACGTTGGCACAAATACGGAAGTCGTACTTGGCAACGCCAACCATATGGTGGCTGCGTCTTGTCCTGCGGGACCAGCTTTTGAGGGGGGAGTGGTCCAGTATGGGATGCCTGGCTACGATGGGGCCATTGAGTCACTCAAATTTCGTCCTGATAGTGAAGACTTCGATTATGCAACGATCGGAGATGTGCCGCCAGAGGGTCTGTGTGGTTCAGGTCTAATCGACTTAATAGCTGAGCTCCGGCGGCACGGCCGAATGACACCTAAGGGGGTATTTCAGCCCGATAAACGGCAAACCGAAATTTCAATTGTGCCTGAAGGGGGTATCACATTTTCGCGTGCCGACGGTAGTGCGTTGGCTCAGGCGACAGCAGCAAATTACTGTGGTCAACTCATAGCTATGCAGAATTTCGGTGTGGATCCAGATTCAATCTCCAAACTTTATCTCGCCGGTGGTTTTGCCAATTACGTTAATATAGAAAATGCTATACAAATTGGATTTCTTGCACCTGTGTCCGTCGAGCGAATTATCAAGGTTGGGAATGCTGCCATAGAAGGGGCTCGTGAGCTCCTTTTGTCAAAGCGCCAAAGAAAAAAACTAAGAGCGTTAATTAAAAATATTGAACACATTGAGCTGGAATCTAGCGCTAATTTTTTTGATATATTCGTCGAAGGTTGTCAGTTTACCCCTATGCCGTCACGAATTTCGAACGTAGTTTCAGCGGCCACGTGATGTTGTGCTGCTGTGAGAGGAAATGAAATGAAACTTGATTCGGTACCCGGCGGCGAACTCCTTATTATCGGGGAGAACATTCACACCACACGGGCTTTGCGTCGTAAAGGAAAAGGCATCGTCGAAAATAATGGCGTGGAAACTATAGCTTACACAGATTCAATGGGCACCCAGCGTTACTTGCCAGTTCCCGATTCATTTAAGGAACAACAGGCATACCAGCAGGGTCAAATAAAGCATGTTATGATTGCGGTTAACTCGGCAATGGCCGGTGACGACAGTGCCGACGAATCTCTGACATACATCCGTCAGTTAGTTGACAAACAAAGCAGGGCGAATGCAGATTTTCTTGACCTGAATGTGGATGAAATTTCTTGGAAACTAGATGATCAGAAAGCCGCGATTAAGTGGTTGGTGAGCACGGTCCAGACAATGACCGAGCTGCCGTTGTCAATTGATTCGTCTAATGTCGAGGTTATAGCGACAGGGCTTTCAGCTTATGATCCGGGCAACGGGCGGCCGTTGCTTAACTCTGCATCGCTGGAACGCATGGAAGCTCTCGACCTGGCTCAAGAATATAATGCTCGTGTAGTGGTTACCGCCGCCGGTGAAAGTGGAATGCCTGACGGTGCTGAAGAGAGAGTAGAAAATGCCTCTCGTATGGTTGATGCGGCTGTTAAAAAAGGTTTTGCACTTGGCGATTTGTTTATAGACCCGCTTGTGTTTCCTGCTTCGGTAGATAAGGTATTTGGTATTCACTGCCTTGACGCTATTCGAGAGCTCCGGACAAAATACGGCGCGGACATTCACATAACCGGCGGCGTTAGTAACGCTTCGTTTGGGATCCCAGGTCGAAAACTTATTAACGAAGTGTTTTTAATTCTTTCAGTTGAGGCTGGGGCCGATGGCGGGATCATTGATCCGGTCGTTAGTGATCCTGTTGAGGTGTTTGGTATGAACCGTAAGTCCGATGCGTATCAAATGGCAGAAGACGTAATATTGGGTCGGGATGAATTTTGTCAAAAATACATTACGGCCTGGAGAAAAGGTGAA
>CAZSYW010000355.1:0-2488 GCA_964611315.1 uncultured Rhodospirillaceae bacterium | reverse complement strand
ATGTCATAGTCCCTGCCGCCTGCGAGGACATCATCTCCGGCACCGCCTTCGAGAATGTCGTCGCCCCTGCCGCCTTTGAGTATGTCATCGCCGCCGCGCCCTTGGAGAGTGTCGCTGCCATCCTGGCCAAAAAAGTCGTCATCACCACTCCCGCCTTCGAAAGTCTGAGCGCCCTGAAATCCCTTTAAATTTATCCCGTCCTGTTGAGCATCAGTCGCGAGGTTATTCAAGACACTCTCAAGAGTGTCCCCAGGGCCAAGGGCAAGCGCTTCCCCGTCGAGCGTGATATTGGTAGTACCCAACTGATCCGGTGTGACACCTTCAATGCGCAGCGAATTGCCGGTCCCACCATCGATCAACGTGTCACCGTCAACCTCTGTAATCGAGAACTCGTTAACATTAATATTCTGAAATCCTTGGAGTTCAATCGTGTCCTCAGAGGGGTTGAAGTCCGTGATTATATCGTTGCCTGAGACAGCAAAATTCTGAACGAACGTGTCACTCCCTTCTCCGCCTGTCAGAAAGTCATTAGCCCCGCCACCCACGAGGGTGTCATCACCGGTACCACCGTCGAGACGGTCAATACCCCTACCACCGTCCAGCAGGTCGTCACCTGCACCGCCTTCCAGGATATCTTTATTTCTCATACCAAACAGGGAGTCATCGCCGTCGCCCCCTACGAGGTAGTCGTGACCCATATTGCCTCGGAGCGTGTCATCGCCGGCACCACCTTCCAGAGTATCATTCTTAAGGCCGCCACTGAGGAGGACATTGCCCTCGGCCAAATCCTTGACAACGCTGTCGAGATCCCGGCCACTGGGCCCGGCCTTGAGTGCCCCTCCGTCGATTGTGACATTGCTAGAACGCAACTCGTCCGGTGTCACGCCTTCGACCAGCACAGTACTGGCACCACCGTAATCAATCACCGTGCCACCTTCGGCGCTGGAGACTGAGATCTCAGAAAAATTCGGATCTTCTCCCAGTCCTTGTAAATCAAGCGTGTCCTGTCTGGGATTGAAATCCGAGATCGTGCGCGCACCTGGCGCGCTAAAATCCTCAACAAAACTGGCCATAAAAATTCCTCCCCGATGATTTAAACCCAAACAAATTGATCGAGGCACCCCATCGCCTTCACGTGGACGTTCTATACCTCGTCTGGAATATCTGCCGTTGTAGTCTAATACACTCCTAGCTGGCGGAATTCTAGCAGAAAATGCTAAATAAATCCATAAGACATCAGATGCGTCAGAAATCAAAAGAAGGGCCAAAAAAATGGTTCCTCTTAAATTGGGATTGGGCCCCGGAAAGTGATGGTTACTATTGGATTTCGCGTGGCCCGACCTACAATAACTTTGTCCCAGAAAAACTGCCCACGAGAAACTCATCGCGGGCAGTTGCAAGGAGGTATGGAATGACAGTCAGGATTGAAAAAGACGGCTCGGTATGGACGGTGATCCACTCCCGACACGAAGCACGTAATGCTATGGACCCGGACAGCGCCGAAGCCCTTTATGATGCGTTCCGCGCATTCGATGCCGATGATAGCACCCGCGCTGCGGTGTTCTGGGGCGAAGGAGGGGCGTTTTGCGCTGGTTGGGACCTGAAACATGCCGCATCGCTTTCCGGGGCAGATGCGCTCGACCCGTTCGATTTTCCTGAAGAGGGCGAACCTCCAATGGCCGCAATGGGGCCAAGCCGTTTGGACCTATCCAAACCGGTCATCGCCGCAGTCGCCGGCCCGGCTGTTGCCGGGGGAATGGAACTGGCTATGTGGGCCGACATGCGTGTTATGGAGAAAACTGCTTTCATGGGCGTTTACTGTCGTCGCTGGGGGGTTCCACTGATTGACGGAGGCACAGTGCGCCTTCCACGTCTGGTAGGCGAAGGCCGAGCAATGGATCTGATCCTGACCGGCCGCAGGGTGGACGCCGAGGAGGCTCTGCGCATTGGCCTGTGTGAATACGTTGTCCCGGAAGGTGCAGCACGGGAGAAGGCCGAAGAGCTAGCCCGTGACATTGCCCGTTTTCCATATAGTTGTGTCCAAGCCGATCGCCGGTCCGTACGTATGCAGCATGGACTGAGCGAGCAAGACGGACTGCGGCAGGAGTGGTGGAACAGCAAAATTGAGGTAACAAAGGGCATCGAGGGTGCGGCTCGCTTTGCTGCCGGCAAGGGGCGCGGGGGAGATTTCGGCGATGTGTAAGCCAGGCCAGTCTGACAGCTAGCAATGCCCTGCACAGACCGATCTTGTCCAACTGTCGTACAATGCAGCAGTCACTGTCCTTTTGATGTTTAGATGTTTCGCTAAGTTTGAGTTGGTCTCAGATCAAAAGCGATGGACATCCTTTCTTCATCTGAATGAAAGGGAATAGTTCTGTGGAAAAGGGAGGAAGGAAACAGGATAAGACCTCCATTTTTTGGATAGAACCGATGTTTCGGATAGCTTTTATTCAATATTGGATAGTCGTATCCCCATAGACCTAATTCG
>CAZSYW010000354.1:0-2492 GCA_964611315.1 uncultured Rhodospirillaceae bacterium | reverse complement strand
AATGATTTAGTAAAAATAACTTTATATCTCAGAAATTCTGAACACTTTTTTATCTTTGAAAGAATTTTATTAGACCTAGTACCACACGAAAAACTACCAGCAATAGAATGTGTAGTCATACCCTCTCCAGGCCCAATACCAGAATCCTTAATCCAAATTGAAGCAATAGGAATTAATAGTAAGTTAAATAACAATTGAATATTCAAGCCGTTAGAAAAACTTTCTGGGAAGGGGAACGATGGACGACCTTTGTTTTATGCCGGCAAACAAAGCCGCAACACTGATCCGCAACAAAAAATTGTCACCGGTCGAGTTAATGTCCGCCGTGCTCACGCAAATCGAGGCACTAGAGCCCAAAGTCAACGCCTTCGCTGCCCTTGCAGCCGACGAAGCAATGCTTGAGGCTAAAACTGCCGAAGCCGTGCTAAAAGCATCAGACGTCCTCCCCGGCCCACTTCACGGGATCCCGGTGACTATCAAAGATCTAGCTTCGGTTAAAGGACTTCCTTTCCAGCGTGGCTCGCATATCGAGGCTGGTAACATAGGGGCCGTGGATGCGCCCTTTGTCTCCCGACTGCGCTCGGCGGGAGCGATTATTGTCGGGAAAACAACAACTTCAGAGTTCGGCTGGAAGGGGGTAAGCCATAGCCCGCTGACCGGGATAACTCATAATCCATGGAAGCGAAACTACAATGCCGGCGCCAGTTCGGCCGGTGCAGGGGCAGCAGCAGCAGCTGGTTTCGGGCCGCTGCATCAGGGCTCTGATGGAGCCGGCTCGGTGCGTATGCCTGCGCATTTCTGTGGGATATTCGGACTAAAACCATCTTTTGGACGGATCCCAAACGCACCGGTGGCGAATGGCGACCAAACATCCCACAACGGGCCAATGACACGCAATGTGGCCGATGCAGCGCTGATGCTGCAGGTAATGTCTGGGCCTCACCCATTGGACCATTACAGTTTGGAATCACAGCCTGCCGACTATCTGGCGCTTTTGTCGGGTGATCTTAAGGGACTGCGTGTCGCGTACAGCCCTGACCTGGGGCATGCGCGTGTCGACGAACAAGTCGCAAACCTGGTAAGGAATGCTGTCGGTGCTGTTGCGGACTTGGGCGCCGATGTGGAGGAGGTTACCCCGCCCTGGGGCGTGGACGGACCGGAGGTGATCCGGTTCTTCTGGGCTGCTCACGAGTTGCGCTTTCGGCCGTTTCTTGAAAAATGGGGCGACATGATGGACCAAGGGCTGGTCGCATGTATTGACGCGGCAGGGGAACCGAGCGCCACAGACTATCTATCAATGCGCCAGCGCAAGCTCGATTATGTCGCTGCGATCCATGAATGGTTCGAAGATTGGGATTTGCTGCTTACCCCGGCAGTGTCTGTGGCCGCCTTCCCGGCCGAAAGGCTGCAGCCCGATGATTGGCCAGCACATGATTGGGATTGGGTGAGTTGGGCGGAATTTTCTTACCCGTTTAATTTTTCACACAACCCAGCAGCAAGTATCCCTTGCGGCTTTACAAATGACGGGCTGCCGGTAGGGCTTCAAATTGTTGGGCGGCGGCTCGACGACCTCGGTGTGTTACGTGCGGCCGCAGCGTTTGAAGCCGCACAGCCCTGGGCTGATAGGAGACCCATATTGTAACGAAATCGTTTGTAAGAGATGATTTAATCCAAAGACAATTAAAGCTCCTACCTACTTGGAAATAAGGTCTCTAAAGAGACCAATTCTGAATCTAAGCCGAAAACGTTAGCGTGGTATCTCTCGTATAATGTAGAGAAAATATAAATATCTAACACTACACTTACCGAGCCTAAATAATGTATAAATGCCACTGAAGGTGACAGATACTATTTTAACCGAGCCTTACGAACATATCTGCAACACACTTTACGAAGAGAGCTTAAACCAAACCCTCACTTTTATCATATAAGTCTTGAAGAAAGGCCCAATAGAGTATCAACTTATTGAGTTAAATGTTTTGTTCTTAATTTCACTTGCCAGGCTACGCCAGATAATTTTGCCATCACTTATAAAATTTCTAGGGTCTGTAATTACTCTTCAACCGTCTCATATTCTCGATTTGACAGCTCTCTTAGCACCAATCAGCCTCGCATTTCGCCCGATGACCTGACAGATAGCCTCACCGGCTTTAAGCCACCAAGGTACTATCATGACTGAAAAAACATCTGCATATACAATACCGAAACCACCTTGGCGCATCGGGGTCGACGTAGGTGGTACATTTACAGACCTCGTAATGGCCGATAGCTGCGGAGCTACCTGGGTAACCAAGGTGCTTTCGGTTCCCGAAGATTCAAGTCAAGGCGTCATTGATGCTCTCGAACGGTTGGCATCCGATCTCAATCTGGATGTCCAGAAAGTGCTATGCAACTGCAACCTTTTCGTACATGGCTCCACCGTGGCCACCAACACTATGCTTGAAGCCAAGGGCGCCACTGTCGGCCTATTGACGACCGAAGGCTTCCGGGAC